>NZ_JACVVI010000004.1:0-319104 GCF_016658625.1 Pantoea sp. S62
ACCACCAGCGACAGCACGCCAACGATTGGCGGCGGCGGCATGCAGCCGGGCTCAACCGTGACCGTCTCTGACGGCGACAGCGAACTCGGCACCGCCACCGTGGGCGAGGACGGCAGCTGGACCTTCACGCCTGAAACCCCGCTGGACGACGGCGAGCACGCGCTGGTCGTTGACGGCACCGACGCGAACGGCAACGCCAGCAGCAGCACCGTCGACGTTATCATCGACACCAGCGCCACCGCGCCGGGCCTGACCGACGACGCCGGTAACCCGGTCGCCGACGGCGCAACCACCAGCGACAGCACGCCAACGATTGGCGGCGGCGGCATGCAGCCGGGCTCAACCGTGACCGTCTCTGACGGCGACACCGAGCTCGGCACCGCCACCGTGGACGCGAACGGCAACTGGACCTTTACACCGGATACCGCGCTGGCCGACGGCGAGCACGCCCTGGTCGTTGACGGTACCGACGCGAACGGTAACGCCAGCAGCAGCACCGTCGAAGTCATTATCGACACCAGCGAAACCGTGCCCGGCATGACCGACGACGCCGGTAACCCGGTCGCCGACGGCGCGACCACCAGCGACAGCACGCCAACGATTGGCGGCGGCGGCATGCAGCCCGGCTCCACCGTGACCGTCTCGGACGGCGACAGCGAACTCGGCACCGCCACCGTCGGCGAGGACGGCAGCTGGACCTTCACCCCGGATGCGCCGCTGGACGACGGCGAGCACGCGCTGGTCGTTGACGGCACCGACGCCAGCGGCAACGCGGTGAACGACACCGTGAACGTGAACGTCGACACCAGCGCCACCGCGCCGGGCCTGACCGACGACGCCGGTAATCCGGTCGCGGACGGCAGCACCACCAGCGACAGCACGCCAACGATTGGCGGCGGCGGCATGCAGCCGGGCTCAACCGTGACCGTCTCTGACGGCGACAGCGAACTCGGCACCGCCACCGTGGGCGAGGACGGCAACTGGACCTTCACGCCCGATGCGCCGCTGGCCGACGGCGAGCACGCCCTGGTTGTCGACGGTACAGATGCCAGCGGTAATCATGTCAATGACACCATTAATATCGTGGTGCAAACCGCGCCGTCTATGGAAATCGTTGATGATAACGGTACCGCTATTCTGGATGGCGACACCATCAGTGACAGTACGCCAACGTTCAATGGTAAAAACTTTGAACCTGGAACCACGATTGTCATCGCAGACGGCGATACCACGCTGACTACTGTGACTGTAGGCGCAGATGGCAACTGGACCTTCACACCAACCGCTGGATTGATTGACGGTGCGCATGCCATCGAGGTCACCGTTACCGATCCACAGGGCGTCAGTGCCAGCGGCGTCTTCAACGTCACTGTCGATACCACACCGCCGGAAGGGGTTGATATCTCTACGGTCACGATGGTCGATAACGACGGTGCCACCATCACCGCAGCCGGTATCACAGCAGATAATACGCCAACCTTCAGTGGTACAGCGCTGGAGCCGGGCGCGACCGTGATTATTCGCGATGGTGAAACCGTATTGGGTGAAACCACGGTCAGCGAAGATGGCAGCTGGTCCTTTACACCTTCAACCTCGCTTGACGATGGTGAACATCAGTTCACATTCGAAGTCACCGATGCAGTCGGTAACAGCAGTGGCGTATCTGAAGCGCTGGACCTGTCAATCTCCGCAACTAAAGGTATCAACACCGGTGTTGTGGTGACCGATGATGCCGGCAATGTAATTGTGAATGGTGAAGCCATTAACGACAGCACACCGACCTTTAGCGGCCAGGATCAGACGCCAGGCGTAACAGTCACCATCGCCGATGGTGAAACCGTGCTGGGCAGTGTCGTGGTTTCTGAGGACGGAAGCTGGAGCTTTACGCCTGATACAGCGCTGGCTGACGGTAACCATGCATTAATCGTGACCGTAACAGATGCGGAAGGAAACACCCGTACAGACACTGTTAACGTCGTGGTCGACACCGTTGCGCCAGAGATCATTGATCTGGCCGCAGTTGTCGTCTCTGATGATGCTGGTAATGCGTTAGCTGCTGGCAGCGCGATCAGTGACACCACGCCGACCTTCAGTGCCTCAGGACTGGAAGCAGGCACCACCGTTATCGTTCGCGATAACGATACGGTATTGGGTGAAGCGCAGGTTGCAGATGACGGCAGCTGGTCATTCACGCCGTCTGAAGCGCTGGCTGATGGTGATCACAGCTTTACGTTTGAGACAGTCGATGCGGCAGGTAACAGCAGCGGTAAATCAGACGCTGTCAGCTATGTGGTGGACTCTGTGGCACCTGAAGGCGTGGACATTACTACGGTAGTGATCACGGATGAAGTGGGTGCAACTATCGATACAGCCGAAATCCAGAGCGACAGCAAACTCACCTTCAGCGGCAGCGATCTTGAGCCTGGTGCCACGGTCACGATGTACGACAAAGGCCAGGTTGTCGGTGAAACCACCGTCGCCGAAGATGGCAGCTGGACTTTCACCGCCACTGACGGATTGTATGATGGCAGCCATGAAGTGACCTTTACTGTCACAGACGCGGCAGGCAACAGCAGCGATCCATCCGGCACGCTGGATCTGAATGTGCAGGCCATTACGCTGACGGCCTCCGACAATGTCAGCTCAGGTGCCGCGGTAGGCTTTACCTATCCGGTTGATGTCAGTGAGGATCTGGGAACCATCCTGCAGGACGGCGGGTTAATCGCGTTCAACAATAAGATCGTCAGTGATCCGATTGTGGTCGCAGACGGCACCATTATCGATCTTGATGTAACCGCGACTTCTTCTGCCTTCATTAACGTCGCCAGTAACTCGACACTGGTGTTGCAGAAGTATGACTCGTCAACCAGCACCTGGGTCACCGTGTCTGAAGAAAACAGCGGAAACCTGTTTGGCATGTTTGGACTGGGCGCATCGACGTCCACCATCACGCTAACCGGGCTGACTGCCGGCCAGTATCAGCTGGTTTACACCACCAGCGGTATTAACGTCGGCGTAAGCTTTAATCTGGACGCCTCTAAAACCGTCTATACGCTGGCGGAACAGGGCACACCGACCGACTACACCACAGCAACCGGCAATGTGATAACAGATGTCGACAGCGTTTATGGTGCAGATGGTATTCCGCACAGTGCCTATACCTCTGTGAGCGCAGCGAGCGTGACCAACAGTGATGGCACCGTGACCTCTGTCACGCTGGATGCCACCACCAAAACCGCCACGCTGGTCGGTCAGTATGGCACGCTGGTCATCAACGCTGATGGCAGCTATGTCTATACCCCGATCTCATCCATGGACAGCATCGGTAAGGTGGATTCGTTTACCTATACCATTACTGACTCTGCGACAGGTCTGAGCTCATCAGCTCAGATTCACGTACAGATTGGTACAACAAACGAAGCGCTGGATCTGAGCTGGGATGCTACCGATCCTTCTGCAACAGCCGTGACGGATATCGCTTCCAGCAACGAGGCGAATGCCAGCGTTACGGTGACTTACGAGTCATCCAGTGCGACGAATACCGACGTTAAGCTGGTCGCAGGCGGGACCGAGAACTACAGTTCGACCTTTACCCTGGCAGGGAATGACGACCTGGTTACCGGTTCGCTGACGCTAACCACCGAGTGGGGATTATTCGGCAACAACTTTGACTCACCATTGAACATCACTTATGCCGTGCAAATGCAGAATAGTGATGGCACATGGACCACGGTGAAAACGCAGACTGCCGTCGTAGCAGCCGGACAGCACAATGAAGAAGTTATCCAGAACCTGGAGATGTCGTCGCTGCTGGACGGCCTGGGTGAGGGGACCTACCGCGTGGCGATTTCAACAACTGGCGCAACAAACGTGGTGAAACTGGATATGTCAGTTCAGACAGTCAGCCCCACCGAGTACGTTATCACCGCGAATGAGGTCGCAACCGGCAACGTGCTGACCGACGAAGGCACAGACGGTGCAGTTGATAAGCTCAGCTCTATCTATACACGGATGTATGCCAAGGCCGGTGACAGCACCAGCGATGTAACGGTCGATAACAGTTATACCTGGGTCACCGAAAGTGGCGTCTCCATAGCGGGTCAGTATGGCACCCTGGTGATCTATAACAACGGTGCTTATACCTACACCCCTGCCACGACTACACTGCCAGCCGGCTCTGAAGACGTCTTCACCTATGCGCTGAAAGGGGCCAATGGTGAAGTGGTTAATGCTACCGTTACGATCCATCTGGGTGTTGAAGTCAACGGCAGCAATGGCGGTGCGCTGGTGTTCCACGGCACTGAAGTCAATGATGTGTTTGATGTGTATGACACCAGCTTCGCCTCGGTAGATGGCGCGGCTGGCGACGATACACTGGCATGGCATGGCAATGGCCAGCTGGTCTTGAGCGACGTCGCGGCGAAAGTCAGCAATATCGAATCAATCATGCTGACCTCAACCACCAGCAGTGACAACCTGGTACTGGATGCGCAGAGCGTGGAAGATGTCACCAGCGAAAGTAATGCTCTCTATATCAAGGGAATCGCTGGCGACAGCGTGACGCTGGAAGGCACCTGGATCAACAGTGGTACGGTGATTGTCGACAGCATCACTTACACGCACTACACCAGCACCACTGCTGCCGGTACCCTGGTCGATATCTACGTGCAGCAGGGGGTTAATCTCTCTTCAACCACCTATACGGATAGCCAGAATGGGACGGAATATACCGTTACCGCTGCGCAGGATGTAACCGGTACGGCAAGCGACGATATCTTTAACGTGAGCGATACCAGCTTTACCCACATTGATGGCGGTGAAGGTCTGGATACGCTTGTGTGGAGCGGTACGGGCACACTCACACTCAGCGATCTGCAGTCGAAAATCAGTAACATCGAAGAGATCGAGCTGGTGAATGACAGCGCAGTGAATAATCTGGTGGTCACCGCGCAAAACGTAGCGGACATCACCGATGCTGATAACACGCTGTTTGTTAAAGGTGTCATCACAGACACACTGACACTCTCTGGTAGCTGGACGCTGTCAGGCAGTGAAGTGGTCAACAATGTGGATTACGTCCATTACGTTGGTACCACCGCTGATGGTCAGACGGTGAATCTCTATGTTGATCGCGACATGAAACTGAGCAGCACCGAAACCGCGTCTGAAAACAATGCGGCCGACGTAACGGGCGATGTTGCCCTGCTCAGCGACAGCGTGGCACAGAGCACCACGATGAACACCGCAACCAGCAGTTTTACCAGTGAGAGCTTCACGGTTAACAGCATCAGCGATCTGCAGGAGATTAACGTCAGCGTGACCGGGGCGTCGATCAATGCCAGCAATACTGTTTCGGTGAACTGGTCGTTGCAGGTTTACAACGAGCAGACGCTGCGCTGGGACAACGTGACCACCGGCACACAGGCGATCACCAGCGGTAGTCCGCTGAATGTTTCGCTGGCGGGTCAGAATGCGGGAACCTACCGCATCGTGGTCGACAGCACGCAGTCCGGACATCCTGGCTTCCTGTGGTCTACCAGCTATGACGCGCTCACCGTGAAAGTGGCAGTGAACATCGTCAGCACCACCGACTATAAAGTCAGCACCAGTTCCAGCGTCAATGGTTCGGTCTTTACCAGCGACAGCACCAGTGACAGTTCGCTGGTAGTGACGTCGATAACGGCGGGTATTGTGACCGGTGCCGCAAGCTATACGTTGGTTGCCGCTGCGGGAACCACTATCGCGGGTACTTACGGCACGCTGACGATTAAGAACGATGGCAGCTATAGCTACACACTGAATAGCGACTCGGTGATCAAACTCACCGGCAGTGAAGATTCATTCACCTATGTTCTGGCGGATGGAAGCACCAAAAATCTGGTGATCACGCTGGGTGTCTCCGTGGATGGCTCTGAAGGTGGCGCGCTGATCTTTGCCGGTACCGTTGGCGATGACAGCTTCACCGTTCACGACACCCAGTTCACCTCGGTGGACGGGAAGTCGGGTCAGGATACGCTGGTCTGGAATGGCACAGGCGAGCTGAATGTCAGTGAGATTGCGGACAAAGTGAACAATATCGAAATCATCGATCTGCAGGATAACGCCCAGGCAACGGCGCTGCTGATTGGTGCCGATGATATTGAGAAAATCACGGATGCCAGCAATGTGCTGTATGTCAGGGGTGGCAGCAATGACTCCCTTTCACTGCAGGGCGTGTGGGCTGTTAACGGCGTGGAAACGCTGAATAACATCACCTACACCCTCTACACCAGCACGGCGCTGGATGGCACGGCAATCAAACTCTATGTTCAGCAGGGTCTGCAATTCAACGAAGTGACAGAGCATCTTGCCGGTTCCATCCAGGATGTCTCCGCCGATCTGACCGTGGTATCGGTGAGCCAGAACGGTGAAACCACCGCGATCACTGACGATGCGGTGAGCGTCAAAGGTGCCTACGGCACGCTGGTTATCGATGAAGCGGGTCACTACAGCTACGTGGTGGATGATGCGTATGCGCACAGCGGCAACACTGACACCTTCACCTATGCCCTGTCAGACGGCAGCAATGCTTCTCTGAGCTTTAACCTGGGCGTTGATGTTGATGGCAGTGCAGGCGGCGAGATCACCTTCACCGGTACCCGCGGTGGAGATGTTTTCGAAGTCTATGACACCGATTTCACCTCTATCAACGGTGCAGAGGGTAACGATACGCTTGCCTGGCATGGCACAGGAACGCTGAACCTCAGTGATATCTCCGCCAGGGTCAACAATATCGAAACCATCGACCTGATGACGGATGCCGGAAAAGACAATCTGGTCGTAAGTGCAGAAAGTCTGCTGAAGGTCACTGATAACGATAATACGTTATATGTCAGAGGGGAAAATGGCGACACGGTGACGCTGAATGGTAACTGGGAGCAGGCAGACGGAATAGTGGCAAATGGGGTTAACTATAACCATTACACCAGTTCTGCAGCCGATGGCTCCGTGGTACAGTTATATATTGAAGACGATATCACCATCGGATAATTAATATCCGCATTAAAAGCAGGCTGGGTTATTTATACCAGCCTGCTACTTCCCCGCGCTTTAAGCCACCTTTTATGACGGAGATATATTTAATTATCTAAACATCATGAAAAAAATTATTATCATTTTGCACTGCATTCTTATTACCCAATATTCTTTTGCTGCCGATCAAAAACTTTTCTCAGGCAGCGAGCCAGCCATTAATGAAGCACCGGCAGGTTTCTGGGGCGTATTTTCTAAAACGCCGGATCCGGGAACCTTACCTGCAGGCGGCTCTGCGCTGGCAGACAAATTACAAATTAATCCGGCAGAAATTGAAATGCAGCCTGCGGCGTCGAACGGGGCTGAAAGCTTTCCGGCTGACTGGCAGGCGGCTATCCAGCTGGCGGTGAATCATCATCCCTCCATCAGCAGCAGCATTGCGACGCTGGAGTCATCAGGGTTCACCATTGATGCTGCAAAAGCGGGCTATCTGCCCTCGATAAAAGCGGGCATCACAACCGGTCGACAGCAGGATGAAGGCAGCGGCCATATCGCCACCGTCGGCCTCTCTCAGATGCTTTACGACTTTGGTAAAACCGGCAGCGCGGTCGATCAGGCCAGCGCGAAATATCTGCGCCAGCAGGCCACTGTTCTGATGCAGATCGATACCATTATCGAACAAACCGCACTGGCACTGAATGAAGTTTATCGCTCGACGCAGCTGCTTGATAACTCGAAGAAAGAGGTAAAAGCCCTGCGGGATATCCTGGCGCTGACGCAAATGCGTGCCGATGCCGGAGCCAGCACACGGGTGGATCCGGTTCAGGCGCAGGCGCGTGTTGAAGCGGCCCAGGCAGAGCAACTGGATCTGGAAATCAAACTCCAGCAGCAGAAATACCATCTGCAATCATTGCTGGGACAGCCGGTTGCCGAAAAGAAAATATCCGCGCCGATCTCGCTGCTGCCGCTGATTGAGCGTCAGAATGCCCGGATTGATTTAAACCGTAACCCGACTATTTTAGTTGCCCAGGCCGATGCCGCCGTGGCACTGGCCGAGTTACGTAATTATAAAGCGCAGCGCTATCCCACTTTATCGCTTGAAGCCAATACCAATAAATATATCGGCGATATTGCGGATTATCAGCGCCATAGCCAGTACCAGAACGTTTATCTGTCTGTTAACAGCACGCTTTATCAGGGTGGTGCATTAGTGGCGCAGGAAAGTGCCAGTGCCCGCGCACTGGAAGCGGCCAGAACCACTATAGCCAGTAAAAAACTGGAGATCAGCGATCAGCAACGGAATTATTTCCAGAGCGTAACGGGATTACAAAAAAATATCAGCCTGCTGACGCGTCGTATGAAAACGATTATGGAGACGCGCTCCCTTTATCGTGAGCAATATTTATCACTGGGTAACCGAAACGTACTCGACTTACTTAACGCCGAACAGGAAATAAGCCGTGCTCAGCAGGATTTAATTAATGCCCGCTGCGACCTGTGGGCCTCATCCGTTAATTATCTGGTAGTCACCGGTATGGCACGCGAAGCGTTTGATTTAAATAATAAGGTCATTCAGGGACTGCGCATTGCGCCGTAATTCTGTCAGCAATTAAGAGAAGATGATAATGAACACGATATCTGACAGCGAAAATGCATCAGCACAGCCTGAGGCTAAAAAGGCTTACACCCCCTGGCTCGACGCGCTGCTGCTGGTGGCGAAACATTACCGCCTTGATGGTTCACCTGAACGGGTGAAAGGCGAAGCGGAATGGCACATGCAGCACCTTTCACAGGATGCCCTGATTGAGAATATGGCGCGCCAGCTCGGCCTGCTGGTGATTTTTGACGCGTTTGACCCGGATCAGCTCGATCCGTGGCGCATGCCGTTGATCGTCGATTTCGGTCCTCGCGGCGTCGGCGTTATCACCACGGTGGGCGAAGATGGTCAGGTCAGCGTGATGCTGAGCGGTGAAAAACAGCTGCAGACCACGCTGAGTATTGAAGATCTGTCGCAGCATGCACAGCGCGTACTGCTGGCGAAACCGGAGTCTTCCGTGCCGGATGCGCGGGTGGATGACTATATTAAGCCGCATCGTGCTGACTGGCTGTGGCAGACCATTCTTCGTGAGTGGCCAGCCTATGTAAACGTCATGTTTGCGTCGCTGATCTCCAACGTGCTGGGCCTCTCAGCGATGCTCTTCACCATGCAGGTGTATGACCGGGTGATCCCTTCCCAGTCCGTTCCCTCTCTCTGGGTACTGTTTGGCGGCGTCATGATCGCCCTGACCTGCGTGTTTGTGATGCGCATTATCCGCACGCATATCTCTGATGCAGCCGGTAAAAGCGCGGATCTGCGCATCTCCGATCGCGTCTTTGGTCACGCGCTGCGGATCCGTAACGATCAGCGTCCCAAATCGACCGGATCGTTTATTGCTCAGATCCGCGAGCTGGAACAGATCCGTGAGCTGATTACCTCGACCACCATTTCAGCAATTGCCGATCTGCCTTTTTTAATCATCTTTCTGTTTATCCTCTGGTTACTGGGTGGATGGCTGGTGCTGGTTCCGCTGGCGGCGATTCCGCTGATTGTTATTCCGGGCCTGCTGGCGCAGGGTTCGCTGGCGAAGCTCTCCAAAGCAACCATGCGCGAGTCCGCAGTGCGCAGCGCTATGCTGGTTGAGACCGTACAGGGCATGGATGACATCAAGCTGCTGCGCGCAGAGCCCTACTTTCAGAACCAGTGGAATCACCTGAATGAGGTGATCAGTAAATCTTCACAGAAGCAGCGTTTTGTCAGCGGCCTGCTGATGAGCTGGACCAGTGAAGTCCAGACCGTTGCCTATGTCAGCGTGGTGCTGGTGGGTGCCTTTTTTGCCATGAGCGGTGACCTCTCTACCGGCGTGTTAATTGGCTGCTCGATGCTGGCGTCACGCATGATGGCACCGCTGGGCCAGCTGGCGATGATATTTGGCCGCTGGCAGCAGGCCAAAGTGGCGCGTGAAGGACTGGAGAACCTGCTTAATAGCGAGGTCGATCAGCCAGAACGCAGCATCCGCATTCATCGCCCGCGCATTAACGGCGAATATGCTCTCTCTTACGTCATCTATCGCTACGACCCGAACTCCCCTGAACCGGTGCTGACGGTGAAAAAGCTGACCATTAAAGCGGGTGAGAAAGTGGCGCTGTTGGGGCGTAACGGATCCGGTAAATCAACGCTGTTGCAACTGATGGCAGGTCTGTTGCAGCCGGGCGAAGGTGCCCTGCTGCTGGATGGCGTGCGGCTTTCCTCCATTGACCCGCTGGATGTAAGGCGTGACGTCGGGCTGCTTACCCAGAACGCATCCCTGTTCTACGGCACGATTCGCGAGAACTTACGCCTGGGCATGCCGCTGGCGACCGAAGAGGAGATGCTTCAGGCCCTGGAGATCAGCGGCGCCCTCGACTTTATTCAGCGCCTGCCGGAAGGCATGGATTATCTGTTACAGGAAGGCGGCAAAGGCTTATCTGGCGGGCAGCGTCAGCAGCTGCTGCTCGCGCGCACCCTGCTCCGCCAGCCCAGCGTGTTGTTGCTGGATGAACCTACCGCCTGGCTGGATGATGCTGCTGAAAAACATCTGATTGAACGACTGATGACGTGGATGGGCAACCGCACATTAATTATCGCCACTCACCGGCCGGCGGTATTGCAGCTGGTTGACCGCATCATGCTGATCGATAAAGGCAGGATCGCGCGGGATGGCTCAAAAGCAGAGATGCTGGTTACCCGGCCCGAAGCCAGTGCCGCGCCTCATCAGGGCAAAGTCAATGTTAAACCGCAGGGAGCACAGGCATGATTTTCTCCTTATTCCGTAAAAAGAAGCATCAGCGTTCCCGTCAGCGCGTCTCTTCCGGCGGTCTGATTATTATGTCAGTGCTGATCATGCTGCTGTTGTTCTTTATCTGGGCTTCGAACTTCGAACTGGATGAAGTCACCGTCGGTGTCGGCAAAGTCGTACCCAGCTCACACGAGCAGATCATCCAGTCACTGGAGGGCGGGATCCTGAAAGAGCTGAAGGTTCACGAAGGCGATGTGGTTGAGGCGGGTCAGGTGCTGGCATTGCTGGATCCCACCCAGATTGACTCGGGTGTGCAGGAGAGCACGTCGCGTTTACGTGCTGCGCTGGCGACGGCGGCCCGCTTGCAGGCTGAGACCGCAGGCACGCTGCTGATATTTCCGCCGGAAGTATTAGCGGATCCGCCACTGGTGGCTGCTGAGACGGCGCTCTATCATTCACGTCGTGAGAACTACAGCAAAACCATCAGCGGCCTGACCGAAGCGCTGAGTCTGATTAATCGCGAGCTGCAGCTGACCTCATCACTGGTGGCAAAAGGCGCGGCCAGTAACGTGGAAGTACTGCGCCTGAAACGTCAGGCTAACGACCTGCAAAGTAAGCTCAACGACGCGGAAAATAACTATATTGTGCAGGCCCGTGAAGAGCTGGCGAAAGCCAACGCCGAAGCGGCATCTCAACGCTCCATTATCATCGGGCGAGCGGACTCACTGAAGCGCACAGTCGTTGTCACGCCGGTCAGAGGAATCGTTAAAGATATCGAGGTGAACACCGTTGGCGGCGTTATCCCGCAGCGCGGCAATCTGATGGAAATTGTGCCGCTGGATGAGCAACTGATGATTGAGGCGCAGATCGCCCCGCGCGATGTCGCCTTTATCACGCCCGGCCAGCGTGCGGTGGTGAAGCTGACCGCGTATGACTACAACATCTATGGGGGTCTGGAGGGCAAAGTGGCTTCTATTTCGCCCGACACCATTCAGGATGAAGTGCATCGCGACCAGTACTATTATCGCGTCTATATCCGCACCGATAAGGATTATCTGGTCAATAAAAAAGGCAAAAAGTTTCCGGTTTATCCGGGGATGATCGCGATGGGCGAGATCCACACCGGCAGTAAAACCATTATGGAGTATCTGATGAAACCGCTGAACCGGGCGAAGGAAGCGCTGCGGGAGAGGTAAACATAAGATTTGCTGCCCCTGCTGGTGGGGCAGCTAACACCGGATTTCATGCCCTGCCCCGCCCATCAGGCACCCACTCATCTTCCACTTCCCTGTTCTGATATTCTTTAACCTCCTCTCAAAATATTTCGAAAATTCACTTTCAGGTGGTCAGCCTGACCGTCGGGTTGTGGCCATGTTTTAATATTTACATGGCATAGTCCCTTTGCTTAGATGATAACTGACAAGGTGAATAACTGATTAAGCGGACCCTGATGATGATGAAGGCGCTGACTGAGCGGCAACTGACGATTATGCGACAGCTTATTTCTCATAACAGTTATGTGAGCCTGCACACTATTTCAGAAAAAACAGCCATCACCACCCGAACCTTACGCCGCGACATCGCTGATATTAATGAAAAACTCTCTGACCAGGGAATCAACCTCAGCGGTAAAAGTGGGAGAGGCATCACAATTAAATTTGCTGACGCACAGTCAGAAATAGCCGCACGCCGGATTTTCTCAACAGAAGCGGATGATTTCAGCAGCAACTTCCGGATGCTGAAAATAGCGTCAGACCTGTTAATGCTGTCACCCAGAAGTTCATCGATCAGTGAACTGGCAGACAAATATTTTATCAGCCGGGCTTCGATAGTAAATGATTTAAAAACATTAGAAGCCTGGTTACATCAGTTTGATTTAACCTTATTAAAAAGTCGGGTCGGCACCAGCATAAAAGGCAGTGACCAGAATATTCGCATGGCGATGAAAGCGCTGGTATTAAAATCGATTTATAACCATCAGGACATGATGGAAAGCCGTCTGGATGAAAGCACGTTGCAGGAGCTTTCAGAAAAATTTGGTCAGCAGGCTGTCCACTTTACCCTGCAATTAATTAATTTTATTGAACAGCAACTGCAGTATACGATTAGCGATCCTTACTACATCAATTTATTTACTCATATTCTGGTGCTGATCCACCGGAGTCATTCGCCGATGCACAGGACCGATGCCCGCGCGGTGACCATGAGCCGGGTCAGCGACCATCACGCCTGGCAGGTTTCGCTGGCAGTGATAGAACGCATCGAAACCGCTTACAACACGGTACTGGTAGCTGAAGAGTCTCACTCTATCTATCAGTATCTGGTCTCCTCCGGTAAGGCGGGCGGCGAGATGCCACAGCATGATGACTCGCTGATATCCGAACGTGAAACCCGCTTTGCTGAGGCGCTGATTGCCCGCGTAGCGCAGCGCATCAACATCGAAATCACCACTGACCAGAACCTGCAGGCTTCGCTGTCCTCGCATATCAAGCCGATGCTGAACCGCCTCCGATATCACATCCGGATTAAAAATCCGCTACTGCATGATATCCGGACCGAGCTGGGAACGGTCTTCGCCGCCGTCAAAGCGGTCATCAGCCAGCTGACGGAGGAGTACAGCCTGGATGAGATCAGTGACGATGAGGTGGCGTACCTGACCGTGCATATTCAGGCCGCCATCGAAAACAGCATCAAGGTCAAGCGGGTATTGCTGGTCTGCTCCAGCGGTCTGGGCACCTCACAGCTGCTTTACGGGCGGATTATCCGCGCCTTTCCCGACTGGAAGATTATCGACATCGTGCCAGGGAAAAACATCGCGGATTCCCTGAAACGACATGAGTGTGACGTGGTGATCTCCACCATCCGGCTGGAGCCGCTGGAAAAACCGGTGGTCTATGTCTCGGCCCTGTTTTCAGCGAAAGATATCGCAAGAGTAACGGAGTGTCTGGTATCGAATTCGATTAATTAATAATGGAGAAGCAACATGACGACAGCTGTAGCTATTAATGAAGTCCTGAAAGAAGAATGTATTATTCTCGATGTCGACTGCCAGACAAAAGAACAGATTATTTCTC
Source organism: Pantoea sp. S62 (assembly GCF_016658625.1). Lineage (NCBI taxonomy): Bacteria > Pseudomonadati > Pseudomonadota > Gammaproteobacteria > Enterobacterales > Erwiniaceae > Pantoea > Pantoea sp. S62. Next base: position 13,901 of record NZ_JACVVI010000004.1, read on the forward strand.
AGCTGACTGACCTGCTCTGCCAGAGCGGCGCGGTCACTGATAAAGCTGCGTTTCTGAACGATGTGTATCTGCGTGAGGAATTAGGCTCAACAGGTTTTGAAAATCACATTGCTATTCCGCATGGCAAATCTGCTGCCGTGGCCAAAACCCGGATTGCCGTCGGGCGTTTACGCCAGGATATTCCCTGGGAGACTATTGACGGCACCAAAGTCCGGCTGGTTATTCTTTTCGCAGTGAAAGAGTCTGATAAAGATGTCGGCCATATCAAAATGCTCGCCAGAATATCCATCGCGCTAGGTGATGAAGATGTGGTCGAACAATTACTGAATGTGGAACACCGCGAAGAGATGTTTCATTTACTGCTATCCCGATCGGGGGCCTGAATAAACCGAAGCTATTTATGAAATAAAAGATTAAGGAGGTATTCCAGGTTGTAGCCATCCCTTCAGACCGAAAAACATAAATATAAAATTTTCACTGGAGAACGTTTATGAACATCATTGCCATTACCGCCTGTCCTACAGGTGTCGCCCACACCTACCTTGCCGAAAGTAATTTAAAAAAAGCGGCTAAAAAACTGGGCCTGAATGTATTAGTTGAAACCCAGGGCGCGATTGAGAGCGAATATATTTTCAGCGACGACGATATTCATCAGGCCGACGTGGTGTTAATCGCCGCAGATAAGAAAGTTGAGATGGCGCGCTTCCAGCACAAAAACGTGATCGAGGTCCCCGTCACCCGTGCCGCGAAAGACGCTGAAGGATTACTCAGCGCCATTGTGAACGGAGAATTGGCGCCCAGGCTGGTCGATTCCGCCCCTCAGAACAATACGTCTGAACCGGCTAACAGCGCGCGCGAGGCGTCAGGTTCCCGTTCCTGGATCTCAGAGTTTTATGTGCACCTGATCACCGGTGTGAACCTGATGATCCCGTTTGTAGTGGCTGGCGGCATTCTGATCGCCCTGAGCTTTTCATTCGGGATTACGGCGGCCACACCAGGGGACGCTAATTTCAGCCCGATAGCGAAGATGCTCTCTGACATCGGCGGCGGTTCGGCCTTTGCCCTGATGCTGCCGATTCTTGCGCTGGGGATCAGCCAGTCCATCAGCGGCAAAGCGGGCATCGTGGCAGGCGCGGTGGGCGGAATGATGGCGATCCACACCGGCTCCGGCTTCCTTGGCGCGCTAATTGCCGGCTTTCTGGCCGGATATATCACGCTACTCATCACCAACCATATTCATCTGCCCAAAGCGGTCGCCGGGTTAAAACCTATTTTAATCGTGCCGCTGCTGAGCGTGCTGCTGACCGGCGCACTGATGGTGCTGCTGATTGGTGAGCCCATCAAAATGCTGCTCGGCTGGCTGACCGCCTTCCTCAGTTCACTGGGTAACACCAACGCAGCCATCCTCGGCCTGCTGTTCGGCATGATGGTGGCCTTTGATATGGGCGGCCCGCTGAATAAAACCGTCTGCATGTTTGCGATTGGCCTGATGTCGAGCGGTATTTATGGACCGATTGCGGCCTGTATGGCGGCGGGCATGGTGCCGCCGCTGGGCATCGCGCTGGCGACCACCCTCTTCCGCCGCAAATTTACCGAGCAGGAGCGTGAGACTGGCAAAGTCACCTACATCCTCGGCCTCTCCTTCATTACCGAAGGCGCTATCCCTTTTGCGGTCGCCGATCCGCTGCGCGTCATCCCGGCCATTGTGGCGGGTTCCGGTTTAGCGGGCGCCCTGTCAATGATGCTGGGCTGTGCTTCCCGCGCGCCGCACGGCGGCATTTTCGTCATCTTCATTCCCAACGTGATCAGCAATGTCATGGGTTATCTGTTTGCGATTGCCGCAGGCAGTTTACTGACGGCGCTCATCCTGTTGTTCCTGAAAAAAGATATCTCCGTTCCTGCAAAATAAGGATAAAACCTATGCTTTACAACATGAAAGATCTGCTCAGCGTTGCCCAGCGTCATCAGTTTGGTGTGGGCGCGTTTAACATCGCCAGTGCGGAGTTTGGCCGCGTGGCGGTTGAGACAGCCGAGCGACTGGATTCCCCGCTGATTCTGGAGATTCATCCCGAAGAGATGGCGTTTACCGGCCCGGAATTTATCGGCTATCTGCGGACGCTGGCGATTCAGGCGCGTGTGCCGGTGGTGATCCATCTGGACCATGGCCGCTCTCTGGAAGAGGTGATGAAGGCGATCTACGCCGGTTTTACCTCGGTGATGATTGACGCCTCATCTCACCCTTTTGAGCAGAACATTGCACTGACGAAGAAGATTGTCGAGATAGCGCACACGATTAATGTCTCTGTGGAAGCGGAGCTGGGCACCATCGGTGTGGCAGAAGGCAGCGGCGAAGGCGGCAGTAACGAGATTCTCTATACCGATCCACAGCAGGCCGCGACCTTTGTACGCGAGACCGGCACCGATACGCTGGCGGTCGCCATCGGCACCTCGCATGGTCTCTACCCCAAAGGGAAGCAGCCGAAGCTGGATATCGAGCGTCTGCAGCAGATCCGTAAGGTGGTTGATATCCCGCTGGTGCTGCATGGCGGTTCGGGCAATAAAGACAGCGAAGTCGCGGAGTCGATCCGCTATGGCGTCGGTAAAATCAATATCTCCAGCGACATGAAGAAAGCGTTCTTCGTGGCGCTGGAACAGGAGCTGAAACAGGGCGGACACGAGCCTAATGCTCTGTTTGTTAAACCGATGCAGGCGGCAAGTGAAGTGGTCGCGGCAAAGATGGCGCTGTTTAGTTCGGTGGGGAAAGCGGCGCTGTATCGGTAAGGGTTATATAGAGTGGGTTAAGAAGAATTATGAAAGGCACTGATTTTAGTGCCTTTTTAGGCTAGGGTTGGACACGGAAGCGGAATGATTTGAGTGGCAGACCTGTGATCAGTATGCCAAAAATGCTGTTGGAGATTCTTTTCCAGGAAAATCATATACTAAAAATAAATCCCGAGGAAAATATTATAATAAGTGAAAAATATCGAAATAATAAAGAATTTAGATAAAGTAACACTTAAAATTTTCGAGTTATTCTGCTATATCACTGCCTTCTCTTATAAGCAATTTTAGAAAGTTCATTTGCTATCTCGCTAATCGTATGAATTGAAGTTTGTAACGCGATTTTATCTGCCAAATAATAGCTATACTGTGCTACTTCACTTGCATCAATATTATGCCAGATGGGTAACAAAACCTTATTTTCATCATTTACAGCCCTATGAATCAAACCATCTAACTCATACTGAGTCCATTTTTTACTAAAAAAAGAATGTGAGAGAATAACAATCCCATAGGATGCTTTTTTTAAACCGGCATCTATATTTCTTCTTAAACTATCGCCTAACTCTAAAGTCTGCTCGTCATACCAAACACTAATTCCTAGTCGTGCCAACTCATTAACTAATGGTCGGACAAAACTTTCTTTGTCTTCACTGGCGTGGGATATAAAAAAATCAAGGTATTCTTTCTTACTTTCTTTCATTACGGTATTCTGAACCTCATAAGACTGATGAAAAACAGCTTGTAATTTAGCCCACTCCATTTCTGCTCTACTTTCTCTTCTCTGATAAAATATTTTATGAACAGGAAAGTCAATATTTGATATGTAAATAAAGAAGGTGTTTTCTATCTTTTTCCCATCGAGTTCTTTCCATTTCCACTCATAGTTATGTATATAGGAAATCGACTGTTGAAAATAATTATAATCAATAAGACTTCCCACACGAAAAGAAGCGGCTGCAATATTAAATGCTATGTAAGAGTTGCCTGCTCCGGAAAAAATAATATTATAACCATCTTTGGCAAGATGAGTATGAATCTCCTTTGATATTTTAAGCTGCTTAAATGAAAAGTATATCATAACCGGCACTATTAAAACCATTATGACAATTGGCAATGCAGGGAATAGCTCCATAAATAAAACCTCACAGAAATAATGATTACAAACAAACGCATATCATACTAAAAAGCTCTCGTATAAATTTCGCGTCTTAATTTTATGCGGAGATCAGGTTAAAAATCTTCTTTCACTGTCCGGAAGAGCTTAAGCATTGGACTATTTTCATACATTTATGAGTATAATGCGCGGACAAGTCTATTTCAATGAATGCATTGAAATCCTTTTCAATCATCATGGGTGTGTGGTTCATTACCTTCGGGGCTGCTTAATGGGATGCTAAGGCCATAATGAAAAATGCTGATGATAACCTGCCGACCCGTAACGTCAAACAATGCCTTGATATTTGCTCACAATCATCTTTAAGCCACATGTAAGCTTGATTAGGAATTTGACAAATTCCTTTTGAAATTAATTACCTTGATAAACAAACTGTAGCAGAAGTTTTTTAATAAAATATTTAGAAATACAAGTACTGTAAGAATGTAAGCAGAAGAATTTTGTTTATCTATAATAAAAAAGCCATAAGGCAGGAAGCGAAATAGCACAAAAAAATGAATGTTAATGAGAATATTTTTGCTAACCGACGTAGTGTCGAAAACATCCACTCTTTAGGGAGACAGGCTGGCCTGATTTTAAGCGTCACTCCGTTGGAAAAAGTGATAAGCACACTCATGACTGGAACAGCAATCAATATGTTAATTAAGAGACTAAAGCAAACCTGCAACGATTCCCAGGCCTCTGAGTCAGGTTCGCCTAAAATGAAATGGGTAAACCTTTGAGCGACTGGAAAATCATATCGCGCTGTTATAGAATCCACGAGTCCCTCATATGGAAACACTTTGGTATAAATAACATAGTCGCAATAAACAGCGTTATTTTGCTAAAAAGACTAAAGGCATGTTTTGCCATTGGCAATGACCTCAATCGTCCCGTAGGCCAATAACTGCTTCATGCAAGGAACTTCAACTTCCTCTGTTCTTAATAATGTATTTCGTAACATGGCATAATCTGAATCATGTGGAAGTGTAATACAGCCTTCAGATAACGTGCCGGGGTGCAAACGGACGTTACTACGTTTAACACTCTCTACCCATGTGTATTCATCGATTGTCCAGTCATCCCGCCATATTGCAAACAATTCTGAATGTCTGAATGAAGCACCACGGGAGAAATACTTATCAATATCCCTTACTCTGGCATTCAGCTGTGATTTAATACCGCCTTCAGGACGGTCAACGATCCAGTACTTTCCTGCGGGTACGGGTCCCTTTTCGGGAATTATTCCACAGCCACCACGTTACGGTAAGCACCATTACCAGAGAACGCTAAAAACGTCCCCACGCCCGGAAAGGATAATGGTGAATGATATGCGTCATTGATTATAAACTTTCCATGCAGAGCCATTAACTATCCTTGTACTTATAATCTTTTATGCCCTAATCCTACACTTTATAAATGAGGCTGAGGTTTGGTTATTCCCCGGCTGAAACGTCAGCCGGCGGCGTTGAAAGAATATCGCAGCGTTTATCCAGTAGCGACTCAACAGACGCCCGATTGCCCTTATCCCAGCCGCGCCGGGTGGTTAGCAGGATAAATCCTTTTTCTCCTGAGAACGTCGACGGGATAAGCGCCACACCTGACTCCGCCATCTGCGGCGAGGACACATGGAAACGGTGCGCCACGGAGGAAACAGGATAAATCCCCATCGCTGTGGGCTGCATAACACGACGGGCATAGTAGGTGTGGTTCAGCAAACGGTCAGGCAAGGGTCGCCAGTCATTATGAATAAAGGGGCGCTCGGCCTGAAGCTGGCGATAGACATCTTCCCGCAGGCAGGTCAGATGAATATGTAGTTGATTCTGGCTGCGGCCATAAGCGGAATTCAGCGCCATGCCGAGACGATCCTCAGGCACTTCAGCACCATAGGCCGCCATCAGACGATAACGCATTAACCAGGCGTAGCCGAAATAATCGGGACGTCCGGGACGCGACAGCGTAATGCTCTCAATACCGGACATCGCCACCGTGGGTACCAGAATAAAGTGCAGCTTATGGCGAGGATTCTGGATGATGCTGTAGCCCTGTGTGCTGTCCTGCGGCAGATAGATTTGCTGGCAGGGTGCAGGATCGCGACGATAGTGATAGTTATTCATGCAGAGGTCATGCGTGACCGTCCACAGCGCGTCAGAGCGGGCGCATCCTGTGAGCAGCAGCGCGATGACCAGCGGCAGAGACCGGCATGGCCACAATAATTTCCCGTTCGGTGGATTGCGTCCGGTCAGGCGGCTCAATGCAGGTACAACCTCCTCAGCAAGGGTTCATATCGGGGGAGCGTTTATCCGAATGGCAAATCAGCATTTAGCCTTAAGATAGAGATGCACTAACCTTTTGCCTCAAAAGATTCAGGAATTCTGCAGGCGTAGTTTCCCATAAGTCTGTAGAAAATTCCGCGCCATAGCGGCTTTCGAAATCCTCATCCAGGTTTTCACATTCCCTAATAAACTGCTCAACATCACCAATCAAGCCATGTCGGGAAGCAGGAGTGGAATCAGCAAGCCAGGCGTTGATTTGGGCATCAACACTTTCACTACTACCGAACAGGTCATAATCCTGTCCAAAATAGATGGCAATAAGACTATCCAGTCCGGCTATGTTAATGTTTTTCATAATTGCAGCCAGGGAACCTCATTTATTCAGAATCTTAGTCAGCTCAATCTCACGGGTAGTAGGGTTAACGTACAGATAAAACAGATCCCCATCCAGCTGATCAGGCTTTGCCCATATCTCCTTCTCACCCAGACTACGCTTTTGCTTCTCGTATCCCAGCTTTTCGAGATAAGTGCGCAGCGATGCAGTATCGGAAGCTCCTTTAAATACGATGCTATTTGAAGGGGAATAACCGTCACCAGGATGCGATTCAAAGTAGTAGTTGTCCGTTATACGCGGGGCATTTTCAATATCCGGATCTGTCAGCATGTGGTAGTTAAAGAAATCATTTTCTTTATAAACAGTCGCCTCATCAGAGCCCGATGCAACAAACCAGACAAACAAGCCAATGAGAATAAGGAGGGTGGCAGCCACAAGTGCGGGCCACTTAAACAGGTTTTTCATTGCTTCGTCCCCATGAATGAGAGTGATGTCCCATCATTGGTAACGACCTTAACGATTCCAGAAGTGAAATCGTTCCATGGCCTGAGCCAGGTCATAAAATGCGGAAGATTTACCTTATATGGCTGATGTCGGACGCATTTGTCATCCGGGTCAGGAAAAAGAATCGGGCGGAATCCATGATTTTTATGGGAGCCGATAGCCCCGTAGTAGTCCCAGCGCCGAACAGCTGAATCATAGCTGACTGGCTTGAGACGATAGCCATATCGACCCGGTATGATAGCCCGATAAAACCCGAACAGATCAGACACCAAATCCTCACCACTGAAGCCACTGTCTGTATACCATGAGAATGACCGCAGACTTTGCAGACCTTCAAATCTGGACGCGGTGTTCATCATCATCGCCAGCATGATTCTGTTTATCTCATCGGTGCTCCGGCCTCGCTTAATTTCCCAGTGAGAGAATTTGCCAACACCAAAGCGCGATTTGAACTTAAAAACGCCCATATCCTGCCGATACATGACTGAATAAGATGGCTTGCCGCTGCGCTCGCCCTCAGAGAACTGACGCCTCAGTGCAGCAACGTCATTGCCACGAGCATGGCCCATATCAATCCAGCCCAACACTTCGGTATAAACAATGCCTCTGTCGAGTACGTCAAATGATGCTCCATCCTTAATTTCTCTTCTGGTGCTCATACTTACATCTCCTTATGTAGTTCGCCCGAGAATGGTATAGCTGATTTTTCAGGCAGTCCAGATGTGAAGCGGATTTGATTAACCTGCTTCCCATTAATGCATACTCCACATTTGCTGCAGGGCGGTTCAGGCAACAAGGACTGTGAGGTCGTGGAACAGATGCAACTCTGTGAGTGTTCTTCTTAACATGCATTGAATCTCATACTTTTTAAGAGCATGATCGCAATAATTATCCGTTGCTTAGCCCTGACTATGACTCCAGCCCAATCACTTCAGATTGCCATTTCCGATGTAGCGGTCTGGCGCAAAGGCGATCAATGCGCCCCTCATAAACCTCTATTGCTGCTCTATGTATTATCCCAATACAGGAGAGGACATTCGCGGCTATTTAACTATGGAAATGAGATTGACGAGCCGTTAACCAGGCTGCTGATTGAGTTTGGTCCGAAAAGGCGTGAGTACTATCCCAATATGCCTTTCTGGCGGTTGAGAACAGATGGATTCTGGACGCTGGAAAACACAGAGAACTGCAGACCTCGTAAAGGAAACATCCAGCCGACTAAGCGCGAGCTGATTGAAAATCAGGTTAGCGGCGGATTTGATGAGGATAATTATCAAACGCTGAAAAAAAATCCAGCCCAGATCGACAAGCTGGCGCAGCAGATTCTGACTGAACGCTTTCCCGAGAGTCTCCAGATTAAACTGGCCGAACTGTTAGGCTTCGATTTAGTCACGCTGATGAGAACTCGCGACCCTCGCTTTCGCGACATGATTTTACGGGCTTATCACTCACAATGCGCCATTTGCGGGTATGACCTGCGACTGGATGGTGCGCTGGTCGGACTTGAGGCTGCGCACATACGCTGGAAGCAATATGGTGGCCCTTGTGAAGTCAACAACGGACTGGCCCTATGCTCCGTACACCATTCTGCATTCGACAAAGGTGCTATCGGCATTGATGAAGACCTGAAGATTCAGATATCAGGTGGGGTCAATCGTAGCCCTATTGTGGACCAGCTTTTCTGGGCGCTTGAGGGGCAAAGACTTCATCTTCCTAAAGATAAAATGCTTTGGCCTGCTGAGCGGTTTATTGAGTGGCATCAGACGCAGGTGTTTAAAGCCTGAGACGCATAAAAGCCTCCTCAGCCTTACGTTAATTATGCGGATGGCAAATGTCGGCAGAGGCTGAATATTTTCTTTTATTAATAAATAGTATGCTGGCGCATTCGCTTTGTATGAAGTGGATATAACGTTGACGTCGGGGATAGTATTTCTTTGCAGTCGGGCATTAAGGCGTCAGGCTATAATGCGGTGAACGTGGCCAACAGTGAAGAAGGTTTGGCAACGGATGTGCTGGTATAAGTGTTCTGGTCCTGATAGTTAACCGCTCCCGAAGCGATATCGGGAGCGGCGTTTCATTCAGACGACTTTCTGTTTACCAGATATAATCTGAATAAACTCCTGCACCTGCTTTTGTTTCCGCGCCGACAGCTTGCACACCTGGCGCAGCGACTGCATCAGTTCGCTCTCCTGTAGCGCGGTGAGCACAATGCAGCCTTCCATTACCTTTACGTCTACTGGTGTGCCCGTGGCAAAACCGGCTGTTTCCAGCCATTGCCCTTTCATGGTGATGGCGGGAATCCGGCTGTAATCCGGATAGCGACTCGCGTAGCCAACCGTTAATTGACGGTTATTTGCCGGGGAGACTTCTGATTCATATGGTTGTGCAATAGAATGGGCGTCAGTCATGATTACTATTCTCCGTAAATAGTAGTTGTGATTAGCGGCGCGGGTGTGTTGGCGCACATTCGTGCCGCGCTAAATACCTGTATATATCATCAGGAAAGGGAAGAAAAGTCCAGCTAAAAACAGAGTGAAATAAGTAAGTTATAAAATCATTTTAATATGAAGCGTAAGTTTTATTTGGCAGGAAATAATAAGAAGCGCACCAGCCAGGTGCGCAATAAATAAGAATCAGAATTTTTTTACGCGACGATTTTTTACCTGTACTGGCTGCACGTGCGGCTTTGATTTTTTCCAGTGCAGTGGGACGCCATCCATGTACACCGCCCGTGGATAAGGGAAGGTAAAAAGAAATGATGCACTGCCCGTACTGCAAAAGCCCGGCACATACCCGTTCAAGCCGGTATATGTCTGAACAGGTGAAGGAGCGTTATCACCAGTGCACAAACCTTGACTGCTCCTGCACCTTCAAAACGAATGAGAGCATTACGAAAGTGATTACCGCGCCGCCGCAGCCCGAACCGGCCCCCGCAGTTATCCCGGAGCGGATTAAAGAATGCCAGACTATCGGGCGCTACGGCTCAGCCTTCCACACCCTCCATTAACCGTCACGGCCGCTGAAAACAGCGGCTTTTTTGTCTCCGCGTTTAGTCCTTTCAACGCCCTTTTTCTGGCCAGCCCGGTTGTAAATAGCGATGCATTCATAAGGTGCATGGATTTGCATGCAAAATGCAGCGCCCCAGATACCCTGTCAGCCCACACCCGGCGAGGCTTTGCCCGGTTCATACAGCTGCATAAAACGATGCACAAAGCGGGCAGGCGAGGCGGGGGTAACATTGCGCGCTGGAGGTTAAATAGCTCATAGCCTATAAACAGAGACAGCCGCTCTTATTATTTAATAGAGTATACCTTCAAAGGATTCCGGGCGGAAATTCAAAAGAAATTACTATTGCTCATATAATAAAGAAGAGGCGCAAAATGCACCTCTCAATATCATCACAAAATGTTATGCATTAATTCAAAATGATGTTTAATTGTCATCTTTTTAATATAAGCAAGATTGGTCCTCTCGCCTGGAGTGTTATAAATGGCAATTAATTCTTTACAAGCAGTAGACCAATTTAAAATATCAGGTCTTTGACTACTGATAAATGCTTCTAATTTTTCGAGTGCTTCATCAATCAAAATAGCAACATCTTCAGCCGCCACTCTTGGATCCGACAAAAAATGATGAGCTAGAATTTGTGTTTTGTCTGTATCCTCATAAGTAACATGTATCACTGCTGTGACGGCTTGGCCTCCACCTTCTACAAAATGGTCGCCAACTATTGAAAAATCACCAAAACCCTGAAATCCTATCTGTCTGTAGTTCAAATATAAATCTGAGAAAAACTCAATAATATTATTAGCATATCCAGCATTTGTCTGAGTTCGATTTAATCCGTCATGTACTAACACTTTAAAGGTTTGGTTAAAGTTTGATACATAACTTGCACTACACTTACCTTCAATAAATATATTGCTTTTAAATAACCTATCAGAAAGTTCAATGCTGAGGAGTTGCTGAGCATTTACATAACTGCTCTTATGTATAATAGACTTTGCTTGCTGGAGATATGCATTGAAAAAAGAAGTGACCTGTGTGGGGCTAGTAGTATCATCCACAATAAAACCAAGCTCAACTTGGGGATATAATTCGATAGCACCTTTTATTAATTCTTCTGTAAGCCTTTCATTTCCCTCTAGCTCCCCGCACTTAGGGTTAACTATCAATATCAATCTTGCATTTTCATTTTTTGCATCCCTCAAACAACTATATAAATCCCTATTATTTTCTCTAACAGGCTCAATGATAATAGCCATATTTTTCTGAACTATTTTCGGTAAACACGACCTAACAGCTAATAGTTCATATTGTTTTGCTCTCAAATAACAATAGTACATGCTGTGATTCCTTATCAATTAACATAATGTTTCTACCATGTTTTCCCTAAGTGTCATTAAGCTCTTTCTATTTAATCGCAAATTTAATAATGTAGCCAGCAGTGACTGAGGAAGAAAAAGAAAATGATCTTTTTCAAATCGCTCAAGACCTCTTGCCGTTAATTTTTTTAGCATTTCCTTATGCGCGTTTTCAATGTCCAGCTCAACAAAAACATTTCTGCACATATCTTTAATATCGGCAGCTCTTCCAAAAGCTTTAATGCCAACTATTTCCTCATAAAGAGAAGCATGCTCAGAAGGCCTTAAACAATTAAATATTTTTTCTTTGGAAAGGGATTTTATATTTGAAATAGCCATACGTTCATAATTCAGGACATTTTTTTCATTTAAAGTTATTATCCCAGTATTATCATGTGCAACTCTTAGCGCTTGATTTTTTTTCTTTTCAGGTACAACCATATAGACAAACTCAAAAACATCCTTATAAACAGATAGTTGGTCATCCAGCCTTTCAAAAGAATCGAGTTCTGTCTTAATCTCGTAAGCGGTGGATGTATCATTAAAAATAGCCACGTCAGCTATACAACCATTGACCTTAAATTCATTAACATAACTAACATTACAAAATTTGTGACTTTTCCTTATTATATTTTTTGCTATTTCGTTCTTGTAAACATACTCGTTTCTGTATTTCTTTTTCAGCAAAGTATACATTTCATCGTATATCTTAGATATAGACTTACCTTTTGAGTTGTACGAAGGATAATTCTCCATGAGAATACTTCTAAACAACTCTAATCTGTTCTTCTTTGCTATTTCCAATACAACATTACGACTAAATATTTTACTTATCGCTTGATAATTCATTCTATTTTATACCAAAAACTCGCTAAAAGACTTTTTAAGAAAATCACTATAAATGAGAGACTTTAGAGTAATATGATTAAGAAATTTTTTTTTGTCAAACTATTATTATAGTAGCTAAAATAGCGTGATAATATAAATCACATTTAATATCAGTTAGTTATCTGTATCTTGTAAGCCTGCATTTCAAATTTACCCTTGCCTTGCGAAATCATAGGGGATTACAAACTCCACCTTATTTGCATCAAGAAAATCCGCCCACCATTGCATCATCAATCTGCGCTCATCCAAATGTTCAGAGGTATGAATGTAAGCAGCGCGTACATTATTACGATCGGAATGGCTCAACTGCCGCTCTATCGCATCATCACTCCACAATCCTGACTCACCCAGCGCGCCTCGTGCCATTGTCCTGAAGCCATGCCCGCAAACCTCGGTCCTAGTGTCATACCCCATAGCGCGCAGGGCATTGTTAACTGTGTTTTCGCTCATGACTTTTTTGGGATCATGATCGCCGGGAAAGAGTCTCTCGTTATCACCGCTTAATTGCTTCAGCTTTTCCAACAAGGCTAAAACCTGACGGCTTAGCGGTACAAGATGCTCCTCTTTCATCTTCATACCACGGTGAGAGTAACGAACTCCTTCTATCTCTTCGCGTTGTGCAGGAACCCGCCATAAAGCTCTTTCAAAATCGAACTCATCCCACCGGGCAAAGCGCAGCTCACTGAAACGGACAAAAGTCAGTAATGAAAGCTCTACAGCAATACGCGTCATAATTCGTCCACGATATGCGGCAAGGCGCTCAAGAAATTCAGGAAAACGACTGAACGGTAATGCGGGGTACTGGCGAGCCTTGACCGGAGAAAGTGCCCCAGCCATATCATGAGCGGGATTAGATTCTATGTAATCGTTCTGCACGGCATAGCGCATTATCGCCGTAACACGCTGCTGAAGGCGCTGAGCGACGTCATGCCTGCCACTGGCATCAACGGCCTTAATGGGTGCTAACAGCTGGCTGGTTTTCAGCTTACGAACATCTGCCAAACCAATATGAGGAAAAATATACAGCTCAAGATAGCGAAGGATGCGTGAGCGGTGATCGTCACTCCATCGCTTGTTACTGGCTTGCTATTCGCGGGCGATCGTTTCAAAAGTATAAGCCCCCGCATTTTCAGCCTGGGCTTCTTTCTGTTCAGCTTTGGGGTCAATTCCCTGCCCTAACATCTTTTTAGCTTCGTCACGCTTAGCACGTGCCTCAGCAAGCGTTACTGTCGGCCAGACGCCTAAGGCAAGCCGGTCTTCTTTTTTGTCGGCTGGCCGTCGGTACTTCATACGTCAGTACTTTGATCCTTTGGTCGTGACCTCGAGGTACAAACCGCCACCATCAGCCATTTTATAGTTTTTTCTTTAGGCTTTGCAGTGTCGACCTGACGGGCATTCAGCTTCATTTTGGGGGCACATTTCTTATCGAAGTGGGGATGCCCCCAGTGGGGTCTGGATTGCAACGGATGTGCTCGGACGATTCCGGATGATAAAATCAGCCTGCATATTGATTTTAAAGGCTTATTTGGACTTCCCCGGACGGGGATGGACAGGATACTGGTGCCGAAGGCCGGAATCGAACCGGCACGCCTCGCGGCGGTTGATTTTGAATCAACTGCGTCTACCGATTTCGCCACTTCGGCACTGAAGGGTATGCGGAAAACGTTGAGGATTATACCGTTACCCCCTGTTTCCGCAACCCTTATCCGCAGGCAGTGGTGCAACTGCTGAAAAAAACGTCTTTTGGGATCTCAGGTTCACCGGCTTAACCCGAAACAGGCTTCACATCCGTTACCAGCGTCGGCAGATCCCAGGTGCCGCCCGCATGGATATAACGGCACATGCCGGTCCCGCCGTCATAGCTTTTGCGGAAAGCCTTGCCGTCCCATACCCAGCTTTCCTGGCTCATGCAATCGCCAATGCCGCGTCCTTTCTGCACGCTGGTAATCTCGCCCTTGTCATAATCGGACCCGGAAATGGTCACCAGCTCAGGCTTGCCTTTCAGCTGGTTATCAATAACCCAGTAGCCATAGCCTTCGTTATAAGCGGCACGCCAGCAGAGCGCTGAAAGCAGAACGTGGCTGTCATCCAGCGGCGTAAGCGTGAGTCCGTCAGTTTCCGGATCGCTGTTTTCTGCTGGTGAATAGAGACTGTCGCATGTGTCATCGTCATTATGATTGACCGTTGCAAGCAGTCGGGTTTTCAGCGCGTCGCTTTCCGCAGCGGTCAGCAAACGGGGGTCGCCGCTGAGAGTTTTCGCCGCCTGGATAACCGGTGCGGGCACAGCCTTAACCACGCTGCTTTCCGGTTTATTGCCCTTTTTGGTGAGCGCGCCTGGCGTTCCGATACGACCCTGCACGTCGTCCGCTTTCAGCAGCACGGCATACGCGCCTTCACCAGAAAGCTGGAATGGCTTGGTGCCGCCTTTAAATTCCACTTTACCGCTGCCTTTCACGGCGCTGATTACCGCAGCGGTCTGACTGGCCGACATTCGCCAGTTGTCATCAGCCGCCACCAGATCGCCAGCGGATTTTCCATCGATCCATAGCGTCAGCTTTTCCGCCGGTTCGCTGTCATCTTCGGTGTCGCCCAGCGTCACTTCACCCACTGTCTCCGTTCCCGGTCCAGCAGCACGGGTGAGCAGGATAGAGCCGGAGGGATCCTCTTCTTTGGCATAACCCGCAATGCGGCAGGTCAGGGTGTTATCACAGACCACTTCCCAGTCTTTGTGCTCAAGCGTTTTGCCGCTCTGAGCGGCCTGAGCCGACAGGGAGAACGCCGCCAGCATGAAAAGCATCGGTTTACAGTTCACTTTAATCCCTCAGGTTTTATTTCTGCCCGGTCTGCACAGATAGCGCCTGATTATATCGAAGAGAATTTGACGTCGTTATCCGTTTTTATTGCCTTCCCCACACAACGCAAAAGAGCCAACCTCGCGGTTGGCTCTTCCTTGCATCTTCAGCATTGGGTATCAGCGATACCCATCAGCGCCTGTTGTTGTCAGGATAAGCGCCTCAATGCGAATGATCATGCAGCTTATGCTCTACCTTATCTTTCACTTCGCCAGCTTTGTCCTTCACTTTCTCAGTCAGGCTCTCTTTGTGGTCGCGGTTATGCACGCCGGGTGACTGCGCAGCGGCGGCAGGTTTCCCCCCTGCTGCTGTACCCGGCAGTTCGCTCTCCAGACCACCTCGTGCATGGTCGATGTCCACTTCCTGACGACGCACCGTGTCGTTGATGGTCTCAGTACGATCGCTGCCGTCGGTACGCACCACCACTTCTTCTTTCACGTGGGTCGTTTTGTTAATCACCGGCTGTTCGTGAGTCTCAGCAACCTCAACGGTTTTCTCTGACCAGTCCACTTCTCCGGCCAGCGCGGGTTCGTTCACCGAGCGGCGGAAGATGTCAGCGTGCTGCTCATGCAGCGAGATATCTTCAGATACGTTGTCGGTCACGGTATAGCGGCGTACGCGGGTCGAACCTTCGCTGACCAGGCGTTTACCCACTTCCACCTGCTCTTCGGCCAGACGCAAAATATCTGCTTCGCTCTCATCACCGGTCAGTGAGGTGCGTAGCGGCTCAGCCGGGCGGTCGTTGGTCTCACCGGCAAATTGCTTGCCTGCGGTCGGGTTAATGCCCGGTGCAGTGGTGCCGTTCCCGACTGAACTTTGCATACGTGACGGCACATCTACCGAGTCATGAGAATGGAGAATCGTCATGGCGCGGGCCAGCTTCTCTTCCTCGGTGCGGATGGTCAGCACGACGCCGCCCTTGTCCATTGCCCGGGTGTAGACATCCGCCTCATCTTTATCGACGTCATGCCCAAACAGACGCTGCCACAGGCTCGGATGGCGGATAGACTGCCCTTCCTGCTGCAAACGTTCTCCACTGATAAGACTGATGTCCCGATCAGAAAAGCCTGCTTTTACGAGATTTCTTTTCGCGGCCTCTGCCTGAATTGCAGAATCGAACAGTGTTACGATTTTTTCCTGTGCCATGATAGGTTCCTCTCTGTTAGCTGATTTGATCGTCATCTCTCTCAACGTTCACCTGCTGCTCACGTCGGGTCACCACTTCCTGAAAAGGAACATTCTCCTGCACTTTTCGGATGTGGATTTCCTCTTTAAGCACCAGCTTTCTGACGATTTCGATTTCTTCCTCTACTACCGGGACAATCAGTACACCGTTCTCTTCCCTGATTTCGGGCATCGTTTCAACGGGCTGTGCTTTCGCTACATGCTTAACCTCAACCTTCTCCCGGTTAAGCAGCGTACTGATGACCTCGTCATGCTCAGTTGTGGAACGGGTAACGCGGACATGTCCATCCACAATCTTTTGCTTCGTCAGGGCTATTTGCTCTTCAACGAGTTTAAGCGTGACCTCTGCATTATTATTGTGCTCTGGCTGTCCAGCCATAATAACTCTCCCGTTAATTTAAATATCGGCCACAACTGCCTGACACAGTGATTAAGCATGAACACCCTCGCGATTTTCGCAAGGCGGGATAATAAAATTTTTTGCGGAAACAATTTAATTACGGCACAAAAAAACCAGAATAAAACCAGTAAACCCTCTTTCATCACCGCTACGCTAAAAATAAAAAATCCTTATAAAACCGAAACCTGAAAATAAGTAATTGCGAAGGTAAATATTAACACCGCAGACACAAAGACTTATAAAATCGCTTATAGAAAAACGGATATTTTAATTCAGACCAGGACAATTCCTGATAAAACTGGCGAGAATATTAAAGAATGTTTCAGCCGAAGAGATAATTGACGCATCAGGGCAAGTCATCTCACGAAATAATAACACCCGTACTCATCCGGATATTTAATCGCCTTTATTACAGAAGATTCCCAAAGCGTTATTTATGAAGGGAGTTCAGGAACTTTCTGCTCGTCAGACTCTCTTAGCAAAACTGAATAAGCAGATACTGAGGTTAAGATGAAACAGGCACAACGCAGTGCATGGATGTTGGGCATGGCGGCACTTCTGGTGGCAGGCAGTGCATCAGCGGCAAGCTGGCAGGATCAGCTGAGCAGTGCAGCATCGCAGCTCAGCCAGCAGAACAACGGCAGCACCACCAGCACCACGCAGCAGAATGGCGGCATGTCGCTTTCTACTATTACCAGCATGCTGGGCGGCGGCGACAAAGCGGTCAGCGCCAACAGTATGACCAATGCGGCCGGTGTAATGCAGTATTGCGTCGAACACAACGTGGTGAAAAATAATGTGCAGTCGGTGAAAGATCAGGTGCTGAGCAAGCTCGGTCTGAACACCACTACCGCGCAGGAGCAGAAAACCGACTACACCCAGGGCGTGGCAGGCCTGCTGAATACCGGGAACGGCCAGCAGCTGAATCTGCAAAGCCTGAGCAACTCACCGATGGGTGAGAAGCTGAAAACCAAAGCCTGCGACGTGGTCCTGAAGCAGGGCAAAAACTTTATCTCCTGATCCCTCTCCTCTTCTCTCCCCTCTCTTCTCAGAGGGGAGCGTTAAACCCCGCTTTGCTGTGATGCCTGACATTCCCTTAACCTGGGGTTGAGCGCTATAGTGTTGTTTTGGTTTCTACAGGACAGCACGCATGAAAGGCATCAACATCGCACTTTACTTCGACCCCGATCAGATTCAGGCCTGCGTTCACGAACAGGACGACAGCTATCTCAGCAAAAAATTCGAGTATGACGATGGCGTGATTGAAGAGATCTACCAGTGGCTGGAGCAGTACGAACCTAAACGCACCCACATCTGCCTGATTGAAAACGAAACCGCCGAGTTGCTGGCCGATGAGCTGGTCGACAGCGGATTCCGCGTCCATCAGGTCACTATGCATCAGCTGCTGAGCTGGTTTGCTACCGAGCCACCCTCCACGCCAGACGGTACGCCGATGCGCGCGATGCTGCGCTTCCTGGAAGATGAACATCCGCGTGAATATGAGTCGCGCACGCCGCAGACCGAAGCGCTGATGGAGATGTTCGACGAGCTGGATGCGCTGGAGATGGTCGATGACGCCGATGATGAAGACGCGCTGCCAGGCGATCTGCTGCGCGCCATGAAGAAGCACAAAATCACTGCCAGCGCCGCGGCCCAGCGCCTGCTGCCGGACGTCAATGAGCGTATCCGCGAACATCTGATGCAGTATCCCGAACTGATGACGCCGGAAATCCTGCAGGACTTCTTCCCGGAATTGCTTGAGGCGCTGGAGCGCCCGAAACACTAATCAGGGAGATCGGACATGCTGGAGCTGATTAAAGCGGTCAGCCTGGGGCTGGTCGTCATCCTGCCGCTCGCGAACCCGCTCACCACCGTAGCGCTGTTTTTAGGGCTGGCGGGTGACATGAATTTCGAGGAGCGCAACCGTCAGGCGCGCCAGGCTTCCATCTACGTTTTCGCCATCATGATGGTGGCGTGGTACGCGGGCAGCGCGGTGCTGAACACCTTCGGTATCTCTATACCAGGTCTGCGCATGGCGGGCGGCCTGATCGTCGCCTTTATCGGCTTTCGGATGCTGTTTCCGGCGAAGCCGGCGGGTCATTCGGTAGAAGCGAAGCACAAACTGGATGAACAGGAGGCAACCAAAGAGCCGGTGAATATCGCCTTCGTGCCGCTGGCGATGCCAAGCACGGCGGGACCGGGAACCATTGCGATGATCATCTCCTCTGCCTCAACGGTAAGAAGTGGCGTCGATTTTCCTGCCTGGGTGATCAGTGTTGCGCCGGTGCTGACCTTCCTGCTGGTGAGCCTGATCCTGTGGATCTCGCTGCGCAGTTCGGGAGCCATTATGAAGCTGGTGGGTAAAAGCGGCATTGAGGCGATTTCACGCCTGATGGGATTTTTACTGGTCTGTATGGGCGTGCAGTTCATCATTAACGGCGTGCTGGAAGTGGTGCGCACCTTCCATTAATCCGGGTTTTCCCCTCTCCGGACAGGCAGAGGGGAAAGCGCGATTACTTCAGCGTTTTACGTACTTCAGCAACCTCATCTTTGCTCACCGCAGGCGCGGTGTTGCTCCAGCCCTGACGAATAAAGGTCGCCAGCTGCGCGACTTCATCATCATTCAGCCGCTGGGCAAAGCCCGGCATCGCCAGTTTAGACGGCGCTTTCTCGGTAGAAGGCTGCTGCGCGCCGGCCAGAATGGTGTGGATCAGGCCGGTTGGATCCTTGGCATTGACGATGGTTGCGCCATCCAGCTCCGGGAAGATCCCTGGTGCGCCTTTGCCGGTCACGAAGTGACAGGCGCCGCAGTTATCCAGATAGAGACGCTCGCCTTCGCTGAGGTTCTTCGCGGCAGTGAGTTTCGCTTCCGTTGCCTGCTGCGCCTGCACGTTGAAGGCCTGCAGTGGCGGATTGCCGCCCAGGAACTTCAGGTAGGCCGCGATAGCTTTGAGATCGGCATCGGTCATGTGTGAGCTGCTGTGCTCAACCACCGAGGTCATCTCGCCGCCTACTGCCGCTTTATCGTTACGGCCGGTCTGCAGGTAATCGATGACTTCCTGCTCGCTCCAGTGTGGCAGGCCACGCAGTGACGGCACATCCCAGTTGTTCAGGCTGCCGCCCGCCAGGAATTTATCGTCACCGCTATCCAGCGCTTTCTCGTTCATGCCCAGACCGCGCGGCGTATGGCAGCTGCCGCAGTGGCCCAGACTCTCCACGATATAAGCACCGCGATTAACTTCGGCTGATGCACCGCCAATCGGCTGGAACGGCTTATCGGACGCGAATGCCCAGTTCCAGAACCGCATGCCCCAGCGCTGGCTGAACGGGAAGCTCAGATCGGTTTCCGGTGGCTGTTCCGCGCTCGGCTGCACGCCTTTCATGAAGTAGACGTAGAGCGCGTGCATATCGGCATCGCTGATTTTGGCGTAGTCAGGATACGGCATCGCCGGATAGAGGTGCGATCCATCCGGTAATACACCCTTGCGCACCGCGTCAGAGAACTGCTGCTCGCTGTAGTTACCGATGCCGTGCTGCTTATCCGGCGTGATGTTGGTCGAGAAGATGGTGCCGAGGTTCGACTCAATCGCCAGACCACCTGAATAGGCCGGTTTGCCGGGTAGCGAGTGACACGCCATACAGTCGCCCAGCCGCGAGAGATACTCGCCCTGCTTAATCAGTTGCGCTTCATCCTCGGCGTGAACCGGCAGCGCAAATCCGCTGGCCAGCAGCACCGCGTTAGCAAAAATAAAAGACTTCAGTTTCAGCTTATTCATGCGTTTATGCCTGTACCAGTGGGCCGGGATTTTTCAGGTAGTGATCTTTGATCGCCTGCGCCGCCATCAGGGTAATCGCACCGATGGTATCGGTCGGGTTCGCCTGGAAGTTCTGCGGGAAGGCGTTGCCGCCGGGCACAAAGACGTTATGCACATCCCAGCTCTGCAGATACTTGTTCAGCGCCGAGGTTTTCGGGTTATCGCCCATCACCGCGCCGCCCACGTTGTGGGTAGAGACATACTTGGTGATATCGAAGTCCGCGCCCATCGGCAGGAAGCTCATGCTCATGCTGTCGGGGTTCAGTTCTTTAGCGATGTTGCCGACGATGCCTTTCAGATGCTGCTGCAGCTTCAGCTCATTCTCTTTCCAGTTAAACGTCATACGCAGCAGTGGCAGGCCACGGTGATCGTTGTAGTTCGGATCGAGATCCAGATAGATGTCGCGATAAGACTGGCAGGTGGTGGTGATACTGATCTTCATCGAATGGCCGTACCACTCTTCCAGACCTTCCTTGTAGCCCATGCCCCAGGTCGGCGTGCCTTTTGGCAGCGCGGTACTGATCGGCGTGCCGGTCGCCTGTGAGCTGTGGATCTTCGCGCCGCCCAGGAAGCCGAGCGAAGGACCGTCGAAGTTGCCTGGCGAGATATCGTTAAACATCTGGCCGGTCGCGCCCGCAGTCGCATACGGATTGAAGTTTTTATCTTTGAAGAACAGCGTTGCGCCGCCGTTCGACAGGAACGCGTAGTTACGGCCGACCACGCCCTCTTCGGTAATCGGATTGTAAGGCTTGCCGATACCGGAAAGCAGCATCAGACGCACGTTATAGAGCTGGAAGCTGCTCAGCACCACGATTTTGGCGGGCTGGAAGCACTCATTGCCCTGTGCATCGATATAGATCACGCCCTTGGCGGTTTTCTTATCATCGTTCAGCACGACCTTAATCACTTCCGCATTCACTTCATACGAGAAGTTCGGCATACGCTTCAGCGAATCCATCACCGCGGTCTGCGGCGACGCTTTGGAGTAGTTCAGGCACGGATATTTACTGCAGTAGCCGCAGTAGTTACACGGTGCGATCTGGTTGCCGTACGGGTTTTTCCACGCACGCGACACACAGGCTGACGGGTTCGGGAACGGGTGGTAACCGAGTTTCGTCGCCACCTCTTTGAACATCACGTTGTTCAGCGTGTCATCCAGCGCGGGCAGCGGATAAGGTTCAGAGCGCGGGCCTTCAAACGGGTCGCCGCCTTCCAGGATTTTACCGCGCAGGTTGCCGGTGTTACCAGACTGGCCGCAAATCAGTTCAAATTTGTAGTAATAGGGCTCGATCTCTTCCCAGCTGAACGGGAAGTCCATCACCCGCATATCATCCTGCAGAATGCCGGGCTTGTACGCCTCGTCAACGTAGGTTTTAAGTTTGATATCGGTCGGCGTCGGACGGATCAGTACCGCCGTCCAGTGCAGGCCGGAGCCGCCCACGCCAGTGCCCGGGGCGAACGCGCCCCATTTACGGGTTGGCAATGCCGTCTGGCTGCTGTTGTAGCGCACGGTGACCGCCACTTCGGCGGGTGTCGCAAACACTTTGTTGCGCACCGCGTAGGCATATTCATCCGCCGGTTTCGGGTAGGCGAACTCGTCATAATCGCGATCGCCGCCGCGCTCCAGGGCGCGCACGTCCAGACCTGCCAGTGCCAGCTCGATGCTCATCAGCGAGCCTGCCCAGCCGAGGCCGCAGACCACGACGTCGACTTCTTTTTTAGTAACCTGTGCCATGATAATCCTGTTTACCTGATGTGGAAGCGCTTATGCGCGTTCACCTTTGATGCTGACCGGGCCGAGTGGATAAGGAACGTTGTGCTGTTTCACCCATTCGGTGAAGCTGGCACGCGCCCCCGGGAAGCCGATGGCGATCCAGGCTTTCATGCCTTTATTACCGCCGTACATCGGGTCGGCCAGGTAGCCATGCTTGGTATCGGAAAGCAGCTGGCTGAAGAAATGGGAAGGCTTAAGATCGGCTTCGCCCAGCGCGGCAAAGTCGATCTCGTTTTTGTTGACCTGGGTCAGCACCGCATCTTTCTCTTCCAGCGTCAGCGCATGAAACGCTTTCTGGTGCGTGTTCTGCGACCACTGATTGATCAGCCGGATACCGGTCTGATACATCTGCTGGGGACGGAACGGGATCTGATAACCCATCGTGGCGGGTGCTTTCGTGTTGAAAGGTCCCTGCATATAGATTTCGCTGCCAAACGCTTCGCTGTGCAGCTGCTGATCGATAAAGATCGGCACGTTAGTTTCCAGCGCGCCTGGCGCTTTGCCTTTGCCGCCCGCCGGAATCAGGCGGTCGGTGGCGGCCAGAATAAACTGCCACTCATCGGCACTAAAAAAGATCGGTTTGTAATCGGCTAACTCGGGTGCGGCCATCTCTGCAGCCTTTGCCGCAGTCATGCCTTTCAGGACCAGCTCACTTAATGGCAACGCCAGCAGTGAACCGAGCAAAAATTTACGCCTGGTGGTGGGTTTTTCTAAAAGCATATCCGCACGACTCTCATCTGCTAAATACCCGCTTACGGTGTTATGACGCTGAAAGGCCTGGTGCAGGCAGAAAACTTCCCGCAGGGATGAACGCACACAGCACAGACAACGGCAGAACAGAGAAGGCAGGTAGAATTATGGTTCGGTGACTAACGGAACATATCGGTTAATAACCTGGCAATATTAGGGATATAACTATGTCTGAATGTAAAAATTGAATTTAAAATGTGTCGCAGTGAAAGTTTATCATGGTGTTGCGGAAGGGTTACGGATAGGTAAAAGATTTACAGCGAGGAAATTGCGTCTAAAACCGCATAAACATCGGGTATTTAGCCGTTTTAACGCAGGAGCGACGGATATTATTTTCGTCCTGTCATCATCACGCTGAATAACCGATAAAAAAATATCATACTTCCATACCAGAGAATCATTCTCATCGATAACACTATAGTGACTTTGATGGTCATACAATCAGACAGTGCGCAAATTGTGATCGCCTGGATAAATCCGGCTTTATTCCGCCTGCTGTAAAATGACGCTGAAATAATAACTGACCGACATTATCTTAATTCGTCTTTTTGCCTGAATAACTAAGCATGTAATTGTGCAAAGCTCATAACAAACCGGCATTTTGAGATTATCCGGCGCCCGATAGAGTAGAGCGATCAACGACTCAGGATAACTCTCGATGTGCAAATCGCTACTCTCACTCTCCTTATTGACTGCACTGGCACTGGTTCACCCGGCACACGCCGCGACGCCTGCCGACACGCTGGTGGTTGCCGTTCCCCTGGATGGCATCATTAGTTTCGATCCGGCGGAAAGTTTTGAAATGGTCAGCAACAGCAGCCAGCGCAATATCTATCAGAGGCTCGTGGAGCCGGACCATCAGAATCCGCAAAAATTATCGCCGCTGGCCGCTACGTACTGGCAGGCCGGGAAAACGCCGCACAGTCTCGTTTTTGATCTCAATCCGCAGGCCCGCTTCTCCAGTGGTCATCCACTGACGGCTCAGGATGTGGTGTTCTCATTAACCCGTGCGGTAAAACTCAACAAGGCGCCCTCCTTTATCCTGGGTGAGTTTGGCTGGACGCCGGAAAATATCGATCAGCAGTTCACGGTGATCAACGATCACCAGATTGAGCTGCGCTGGCCGGCTGAGATCGGCAGCGATCTGGCGCTGCGCCTGCTGACTGCGCCGGTCGCCTCCATCGTTGACAGTAAACTGGCACAGCAGCACGTCAGCAACAATGATTACGGCAACGCCTGGCTGAAAACGCATTCGGCTGGCAGCGCGGCATATGCCATCAAACAGTT
Organism: Pantoea sp. S62; assembly: GCF_016658625.1. Taxonomy (NCBI): domain Bacteria; kingdom Pseudomonadati; phylum Pseudomonadota; class Gammaproteobacteria; order Enterobacterales; family Erwiniaceae; genus Pantoea; species Pantoea sp. S62. Next base: position 38,267 of record NZ_JACVVI010000004.1, read on the forward strand.
TGTCCCGCTGCAGGCGCTGGTGCTGGAAGCTAACCCTTACAGCACGCAGAAGCCGCATCTGAAGCGGGTATTGCTCAAGGGCGTCGCCGAAGCCGGCAGCCGCCGACTGCTGCTTCAGCAGGGTGACGTGGATGTCGCCTACCAGCTCGGCCCGGACCAGATTGCCGCGCTGAAAAATGTGGCCAATGTGCGGGTCGACGCCTTCCCGTCCAGCCTGGTTTACTACGTTGGCTTTAATACTCAGAGCGCGCAGCAACCGGCGCTGGGCAATCCGGCCCTGTGGCAGGCGGCACGCTGGCTGGTGGACTATGACAGCCTGGCAAACCAGTTGCTGAAAGGTCAGTACCGCATCCATCAGAGCTTCCTGCCGGACGGCTTCGATGGTGCACTGAACACCACGCCGTTCCATTACGATCTGAAAAAGGCGCAGGAAATCCTGCAGAAAGGCGGCATCAAACCGGGCACCCACATCGCGCTGACGGTGGTGAACCAGCCGCCGTTTATTGACGTGGCGCAGGCGCTGCAGGCGAGCTTTGCCAAAGCGGATGTGCAGCTCGATATCCAGCCGGTGGCGGAGTCAGAGCTGTGGAGCAAAATGCGCAGCCGCGACTTCCAGGCCATCTTCACTTACTGGGGCGCGGACTACGTCGACCCCAACACCAATGCCAGCACCTTTGCTTCTAACGTGCCAGGCGGCGGTAAAACCCTGGCGTGGCGCGTCGGCTGGACCATTCCGGAGCTGAGTGCGCAGACCCGCGCCGCCGCCGGAGAGAGCGATGCGGCTAAACGCCGTAGCCTCTATACCGGGCTGCAAACCCGTATCCAGCAGGATTCGCCGTTTATCGTACTGTTACAGGGCGCGACTCAGGTGGCGGTGCGCAGCAACCTCAGTCACCTGCAGCAAGGCATCGGCGTCAGCCTGCTCAATTTCGAAGAGGTGCAGAAGTAATCCCGCGTTTCAGGCCGCTGCTCTAGGGGCAGCGGCCGCGTTTTTGACGAATTGTTCTCCTCCTGTCTATGCTCCGCTTGCTATCCTTCAGGCATAATCCTTTGACTGAGAGTGGAAAACTATGACTTCCCCGCTACTGATTGCCCGTACGCCAGACGTCGAACTTCATCTGTTACCGCAAATGGCCAACCGTCACGGTTTAATTACCGGTGCGACCGGCACCGGGAAAACCGTGACGCTGCAGAAGCTGGCCGAATCGTTCTCTGCGAGTGGCGTACCGGTCTTTATGGCTGACGTCAAAGGCGATTTAACCGGCGTGGCGATGGCGGGCCAGTTCAGCGAAAAGCTGCAGGAGAGGCTGGCGAAAATCGGCGTCACCGACTGGCAGCCGCAGAGCAATCCGGTAGTGCTGTGGGATATCTTTGGCGAGAAAGGCCATCCGGTGCGCGCCACCGTCTCCGATCTCGGTCCATTACTGCTGGCACGGCTGCTGAACCTGAATGAAGTCCAGAGCGGCGTGCTGCAGATTATTTTCCGCATCGCCGATGACCAGGGCCTGCTGCTGCTGGACTTCAAAGATCTGCGCGCCATGACGCAATATATCGGTGACAACGCCAAAAACTTCCAGACCCATTACGGCAATATCAACAGCGCCTCGGTCGGCGCGATTCAGCGCGGATTACTGACGCTGGAGCAGCAGGGTGCGGAACACTTCTTTGGTGAGCCGATGCTGGATATCGCCGACTGGATGCGCGTCGACAGCAACGGCAAAGGCGTCATCAACATCCTCTCCGCAGAGAAGCTCTACCAGATGCCAAAACTCTACGCCACCAGCCTGCTGTGGCTGCTGTCGGAGCTTTACGAGCATCTGCCGGAAGCGGGCGATCTCGATCAGCCAAAGCTGGTGTTTTTCTTTGATGAGGCGCACCTGCTGTTTACCGACGCGCCAGCCGTGCTGCTGGAGAAAATCGAGCAGGTGATGCGGCTGATCCGTTCCAAAGGCGTTGGCGTCTGGTTCGTCACTCAGAACCCGGCAGATATTCCCGACCGGGTGCTGGGCCAGCTCGGCAACCGCGTCCAGCACGCCCTGCGTGCTTTCACCCCGAAAGATCAGAAAGCGGTGAAAACGGCCGCCGATACGCTGCGCGCCAATCCGGCGTTTGACAGCGTGGAAGCGATTCAGGCGCTGGGCACCGGCGAAGCACTTATCTCTTTCCTGGATGCCAAAGGCAGCCCGTCGGTAGTAGAACGCGCCATGGTCATTGCGCCAGGCTCGCGCATGGGTCCGGTCACCGGCGATGAGCGTAACGGCCTGATCAACCATTCGCCGCTTTATGGCAAATATGACACCGAAATCGATCGCGAATCGGCGTTTGAAAAGCTGCAAAAAGGCTTTCAGGCCGCCAGCGATGAGGCGAGTGCACCCCCGGCCAAAGGCGACGCTGTCGCGGTCGATAATGGCATTCTCGGTGGTCTGAAAGAGATCCTGTTTGGTCATACCGGCCCGCGCGGCGGCAAACACGATGGCGTGGTCCAGACCATGGCGAAAAGCGCCACCCGCCAGATCACCAGTCAGATCATCCGTGGGGTGCTCGGCAGCCTGCTGGGTGGCCGTCGCCGATGAACCGCGCTCTCTGCTAAGATCAGGTTATGGATAAACACTACGAACTGAAACGGATGAAACGCCTGGCGCTGCTGTTGCTGCTGCTCGCCGTCGCCACCTTTGTTGTCACCCTTTTCCTGCCGCCCGGCTTCTGGGTCAGCGGCGTCAAAGCGATTGCGGAGGCCGCGATGGTCGGCGCACTGGCGGACTGGTTTGCCGTGGTGGCGCTGTTCCGGCGCGTGCCGGTGCCTTTTATCTCGCGCCATACCGCCATCATTCCACGCAATAAAGATCGTATCGGTGAAAACCTCGGGCGCTTTGTGCAGGAGAAGTTTCTTGATACCGACTCTCTGCTGAATCTGATTCGCCGTCACGATCCTTCAAACCTGCTGGCACAATGGCTGAATGCGCCGGGCAATGCCGACCGCGTTGGCCGCCATTTGCTGCAGGTGATGCGCGGCTTCCTTGATCTGACCGATGACGCACGAATTCAGACCTTTATGCGCCGCGCGGTGCATCGCGCCATCGACAAGGTCGATCTCACCCAGACCAGCGCTATGGTGCTGGAGAGCCTCACCAAAAATAACCGTCATCAGGCGCTGCTGGATGCGGCCATTGAACAGCTGCTGAAGCTGCTGCATAAACCCAGTACCCGCGAGTTTATTGCGATGCAGCTGGTGCGCTGGCTGAAACGCGAGCATCCCATCAAAGCCAAAATGTTGCCGACCGAATGGCTGGGCGAACACAGCGCCGAGCTGGTGGCGAACGCGGTCGATTCTCTGCTGGATGATGTGGCGCTGGATCAGGGCCATGAGCTGCGCATCGGCTTCAACCGGGCAGTTGATAAACTGATCGTTAAGCTGCAGACCGACCCGGAAATGGCCGAGCGCGCCGAAGAAATTAAGGGCTGGCTGAAAGAGGATGCCTCGTTCAATCGCTACATCGGCGAGCTGTGGAATGATATGCGTAACTGGCTCAAGGCGGATCTGAGCAGTGAGGATTCGCGGGTGCAGGAGAAAGTGCGCGGTGCGGCCCTGTGGCTGGGCGAAACCCTGGCGGCCGATCCGGCGCTGCGTGACTCCATGAACCAGCATCTGGAACAGGCGGCGCGCAGCGTTGCGCCGGAGTTTGCCAGCTTCCTGACGCGTCACATCAGCGACACCGTGAAGAGCTGGGATGCGCGCGACATGTCGCAGCAGATCGAACTCAATATCGGCAAAGACCTGCAGTTTATCCGTATCAACGGCACGCTGGTCGGCGGCACCATCGGGCTCATTCTCTATCTGTTGTCGCAGTTGCCCGCCGTGCTGCCGGTGGTGAAAAGCTGGCTGATCTGAACCTGGTGTAGCACGGTGGCCGCCACACTCCACCGTTCTCACCTGAACAAAAAACGTCGCCTCATCTATGGGATTTTCTGTTGCCTGCGTCAGGTGCTAAACGGCAGCTACGCCTGATCCAGCGCAGCCTGCGCCACCGCCATAAAATGTTTTACCCTGTCCCGATCCACATCGTTCCACCAGACGCCATCGACTTTGAGCGCGCTGGCAACAATGACAGCCTGCGTGCGTTCCAGAATCTGGCAGATGTTGGCAGGCGTCACGCCCGATCCCACCAGCAGCGGCAAAGTGGTGGCGGCGCGGATCTCGTCGATTTCCTCCAGCGTGGCGCTGTCACCGGTACGTTGTCCGGTGGCGATAACCGCATCCGCTTCGAAGAAATCGACATCGCGGGTCAGCTCCTGAATGGAGCGATCGGCCACTATCGCATGGCTGCCGTGTTTAACGTGGCTGTCGGCGAACACCCGGATATGTTCGGCGCGAAGCTGGCTTCGGTAGCGCAGCGCTTTTGCCGCGGCCCCTTCAATAAAGCCTTCATTGGCGATATACGCATTGGCCCATTGATTGACGCGGATAAAATCCGCCCCGCCCGCCAGCGCGGTGGCAAAAGCAGGTAAGGCTGCGTTCGCCAGCACGTTAATGCCCAGCGGCACGCCGAAACGCTCCCGCACTTTTTCCGTAATTACCGCCATCAGCGCCGGCGTTTCCGGGCCAATATCCTCAGGTTTTGAAAAAGGAATATCGCCATGATTTTCCACAATCAGGCCATGAACGCCGCCAAGAATATAGTTTTCCGCATCACGTAACGCACGATCAATTATCGCGCTGACAGGTTTGCCGCGATATTTTGGTGACCCCGGAAAAGGGTCACAGTGAATGACGCCAATAACTGCTTTAGGGCGTGAAAATATCGCTTGTATTGCATCAATTTTTTCTGCTGATATAGCAACCATCGCTTCTTTATCCTGTTCAGGAAAACACTATGCGTGTTTATGTGGCTGGTAATATTACTGTCGATGAAACCTGGTCTGTGACTGATATTCCGGCTAAGGGCGCCTCTGTTCACGGTTATCAACGTTCGCAGGATATCGGCGGTAAAGGCGCGAATCAGGCGATACTTTTATCCCGTTGCGGCATTGAAACGTATTTAATTGCCGCGACCGGTTATGACAGCAATGGAAAATGGATCCGCCAGCAGCTCATGAACGAGCCCGTGACGTTATTGCCCACGCAGCCCATGACTGCGTTGAGTGATACCTCGCTTATTCTGCACAGCGCCGATGGCGATAACGCCATTATTACCAGTACAACGGCGGCAGATGCGCTGGACATCGATACGCTTAAGCACCATCTTGCCAGCTCGCGTCCGGGCGATCTGCTGGTGCAGCAGGGCAATTTCTCGCCCGATAAAACCTATGCGCTGTTCAGCCTGGCCAAATCCCACGACCTGATCACCGTATTTAACCCCTCGCCAGTGCACGCAGGGTTCAGCGCATGCTGGCCGCTGGTGGATATTGCGGTGGTCAATCAGCACGAAGCCCAACAGCTGCAGCCCCGCGTAGTGAAAACGTTAGTGACCACATTCGGCAGCGCCGGTGCCTGGCTGACGCAGGGTGACCAGCGAACCTTTTACCCGGCACAACCCGCCAATGCCGTCGATACTACCGGCGCAGGTGATACCTTTCTGGCCGTGATGCTGGCGTCCGCACTCCTGCGTGGGGGTGAAATTGATACCCTGGCACTGACTCATGCCAGTCAGGCTGCTGCGCTGACCGTCAGCCGTCATGGGACACTTCAGGCCTTCCCCACCGCAGAGGAACTCGCCGCGCTGCTCCAGACAGGCGGCGAGTCAGCGATTACTTAAATATCGCGCGGTAGCTGTCCACATTGGCTTTGGTGACCACCGTGGCCGGCACCAGAATGGTTTTTGACACGGTTTTGCCCGACGTAAGCGCGTTCAGGGCCTTAACCGCCTCTTCACCCATCTTTTTCGGATCCTGCTGCAGCACGGCCTCGACATAACCGCCATCAATTCCGCTAATGGCTTTTGACGTCAGATCCCAGCCAAAGACTTTGATCTCCTTCTGACGGCCCTGGTTTTCAACAGCAGCAATCGCCCCCAGGAGTGCCGGTTCACCGGTCGCATAGATAGCGGTTAAATCCGGGTTACCGGTCATCAGGTTTTCTGCCGCCGTCATTGCGGTATCCTGCACGTTCTGGCCATCAACCACGTCTGCCACGGTGATGCCCGGATTGCTCTTAATGGTGTCTTCAAACCCTTTCTGACGCTGGTTCTGCACGGCTGAATTCAGCGCGCCCACAATGCCCAGTCGCGCTTTGCCGCCCATACTTTTCGCCACGTAGTCGACAAAATATTTACCGATAATTTTGCCGCCTTCCAGATTATCCACGCCCACCTGCGCCGCCTGAGGGCCCGCCGGTAATACCGCATCAATCGCAATCACCGGTATTTTAGCGGCGGCCGCTTCTTTTATGGCTGGCATAATGCCGTTGACGTCAATCGCATCCACCAAAATACCCTTCACGCCCTGTTGAATATAATTTTCGATCGCATCGTTTTGCGACACAGGATTATCGTTGGCGTTAAAGATCACTAACTTTTTACCGCTGGCGTTTGCTGCGTCCTGGGCGCCCTTATTCATCTGATTAAAAAACAGGGCCTGCTGATTAATCTGAACCAGCGCATAAGTGGGAGCGGCCTGCGCCAGTGAAAATAAAGAACCCGCAGACAGTAAGCCGGTTGCCAGCGCAACAGCACGCAGTTTTCTGGTGTTAAATGCCATCATCTTAAAATTCCTCGTCGGGAATGAGCGATAACCAGTTGATCTCCGCATCGAAATGCAGAGGGAATAGTGTTGGCGGGCAAATATCGTCTGAATGGCTGCTTGAGCCAGAACCTGAATAATCGACTTTCTGCACACCGTCCATTATGGTGCACGTGTGAAAGGGATTAATCGGGTTTGGGAGTGACTCCCGGGTAATGCGGTAAACTGCCTTTAACATTCGCTTTTGGCTAAATTTTGTCAAGCGATTATTTTATCGTCAGCGGGCAGGGAAAAACTGTATTCGCTGCGCGCAACGGTGTTAACTGAGAGCCGATTCCGGGCAAGATGGCAGGTGATATGAGTAAAAAACGGGTGCTGTTATCCGATGTCGCAGCGCTGGCTGGACTGTCTAAAGCGACCGTATCCCGCTATATGAATCAAAGCATTATGCTGCCGCAGGAGACGATTAACCGTATCGAAGCGGCGATTCGTCAACTGGATTATCGCGGTAACAGCCTGGCACGCCGCCTGAGTAAGGGCGGTAGTGAAACCCTGGGGCTAGTGCTGCCTGATATTACCAATCCCTTCTTTGCCGAACTGGCAGATGCCGCCGAAGAAGCCGCCTCTGCCCATGGCTACAGCCTGGTGCTGTGTATTACCCGCAACCATCCAGACAAAGAGAGCCAGTTTATCCGCTGGCTGGATACCTGCCAGGTAGACGGCCTGCTGTTTACCACCAACCATCCTGATAACGGCCTGTTGTGCAAAGAAATTAACCGCCACCAGCGCATCGTGCTGCTGGATGAGGACATTCCTGGCAGCGAAGTGCCCAAGGTGTTTGTCGATAACGTTCAGGGTGGCCGGATTGCTACCGAAAAGCTGATCGCTGCGGGTCACCGGCATATCGCCTTTGTCGGCGGTCCGGACGAACTGATGAGTGTGCGCGAACGCTTCCAGGGGTTTTGCACCGCTATGGAGCAGGCTGGCCTGTGTATCCCGCCCGAATGGGTGATGTACGGCGAATACCAGCGTGAGTTCGGTAAACAGGCGCTGGAACAACTGTTTAGCCGCGCTAAACGCCCTACTGCCGTCTTTGCCGCGAGCGATTTTCTCGTGCTGGGATTGATGGATGGCCTGCGCGCGCGTGGACTCAACGCGCCCGACGCGCTGTCGCTGGTCGGCTTTGATGACGCGACCTATGCTGACTTTACCCAACCCCGTATTTCAACCATCCGCCAGCCCGCCCGTGAACTGGGCCGCACGGCGGTAGAGATCATGCTGCGCATTCTGAATGACGACCTCCCCGTCCCCGCCGAAACCCGTCTGCCAGTGGAATGGGTGGCGCGCGATTCAATACAAATGTGTTAACAACGTCCCGAAATGGCGCAAAAGCGCACAGTTTTAGCGCAAATAACGCGCTTTTTAATTTCTCAGCATTATAGTAAGTAAACCGGTTTACCTGAAGTTAACATTTAAATGTTCTTCATTACAAAAGGTTAGACCGCGAGTGTAGCGCCTGTTCACAGGCTGGCACGGAAGCTGCAATGTCTTACCCGGCAAACAAATATCGTTGTAGCGTGTTGTTCTGTGTGTTGTGACAAAGGTTTTATTCTGCAGGTAAACCGGTTTACATGGGCATAAACCGTGCCGGATAACCCTTTTTTGCATACAGAGTAACGGTCCCGTTAATGGTGATGGGAGTAATCACATGCAGCAAGCACAAACTGCCCGGACTCGGGTAGAGATGGTGAATATTACCAAGACCTATGGCGCGATACGGTCTCTGCGCGGCGTCAATCTGCAACTGGCGCCGGGTGAAGTACTGGGCCTGGTGGGCGACAACGGTGCGGGGAAATCCACCCTGACCAAGGTGCTGTCAGGTGCAGTCGTACCGACCAGCGGCACGATTCGTATTGATGGTGAGGCTCAGCATTTCAGCAACCCGGCGGATTCACGCCGCTGCCATATCGAGATGGTTTATCAGGATTTGTCGCTGTGCGACACCGTCGATGTGGCAGGCAATCTGTTTATGGGACGTGAGCCGATGAAATCGATTCTCGGCATTCCGTTTCTGGATGAAGAGAAAATGCACGCTGACGCACGGGAGATGCTGAAGGGACTGGGGATTTCTATTCCGGACACACGATTGCTGGTGCGCAATTTATCCGGCGGACAGCGCCAGGCGATTGCCATTGCGCGCGCCGCCGCCTTCGATCCCAAAGTGCTGATCATGGATGAACCCACCGCCGCGCTGGCCGTCGCCGAAGTAGAGGCGGTGCTGGAGCTGATCCGGCGGGTATCGGCACGTGGCGTGAGTGTCATCCTGATCACGCATCGCCTGCAGGATCTGTTCCTGGTCTGCGATCGCATCATGGTGATGTACGAAGGCACTAACGTGGCGGAACGCCGGGTGGCCGAAACGGATCTGACCGAGATCGTCAATTTGATCGTGGGTGAGAAATTTGTCGCCCGCTCGGCCGCAGCGCACTGAGCGAGGTAACAGGATGACTATTATGAATCTGAGCAGTTCCCGTATGGCACAGCACTCGCTGCCGCGTCGCCTTCTGCACAACCACTCTGGCGTGGTCAGCATCGCGCTGTTTTTCGTTTTCTGCTGCGTGGTGTTTTCCCTGATCACCGGCAACTTTCTCAGCAGCGCGAACTGGCTGAATATCATTCGTCAGAGTGCGCCGCTGCTGATCGTCGCCACAGCGATGACGCTGGTGATCACCACCGGTGGGATTGATCTTTCGGTGGGATCGACACTGGCGCTGGTCGGCGCGCTGTCCGCTATCGCCCTGAATAACTGGGGCCTGCCCTGGCCGGTGGTGTTGCTGGGCGGTCTGCTGCTGGGCGCGCTGGTCGGTGCCATCAACGGCTTCTTTATTGCTTACGAAGGCATCCCGGCCTTTATCGTCACGCTGGCGACGCTGGCGGTGGTGCGCGGCGTGGCGCTGCTGGTCACCCAGGGTTACTCCATTCCTATCCCTGCCGACAGCCTGTTCGCCTTTATGGGACGCGCCTGGGTGCTGGGCGTTCCGATGCCCGCACTGATTGGCATTGTGGTGCTGGTGGTCGGCCATATCGTGCTGAACCATATGCGTTTTGGTCGTTATGTCACGGCAATTGGCGCGAATGTGGAAGGCGCACGCCGCAGCGGGATTAACACCAAAGCTGTGACCATGAAGGTCTACATCCTCAGCGGCATGGCGGCAGCGCTGGCGGGCATGATCATCACCGCCCGTCTCGGCAGCGGATCCTCTAATCAGGGCGAAGGCTTTGAGTTGCAGGTGATCGCTGCGGTGGTGCTGGGCAGTACCAGTCTGTTCGGCGGCTTCGGCACCGTTATTGGCACGCTGTTAGGCGCGCTGTCGATTGCCATCATCCAGAACGGCCTGATTTTGTCGCATATCTCCCCGTTTTACACGCAGATCGCCACCGGTACGATTATTCTGCTGGCGATCTGGCTGAACACCCGCATTCTCAACCCGACGCGATCGGCGGCGAAAGGATAGCTGATGAAACATTCGATTTTTCGTCATCCTGCCCCCCTGCCGCTGGGCATTAACAGTGGCTATGTGATGACCGTACTCGGCCCGCTACCTGTCTGTGAGATGGGTGTGACGCTGATGCACGAACATATTTTGCTGGATGCCTCCGGCAAATGGGTGCCGCCCTGCTGCTGTAGCGATCGTCATCTGGCGGAATTGCCCGTCAGCATCGAAAACCTGGGCGAGCTGTCGCTTAATCCCCTCATCAGCCGCGATAACTGCCAGCTGTTTGATGTCGATTTAGCGGTTGAGGAGCTAATGAAGTTCCGGGCGCTGGGCGGCGATACCGTGGTGGACCCCACTAATATTGGCATTGGCCGCGATCCCAAAGCACTGCAACGCATCGCACGCCTGACCGGGCTGAATATCATCATGAGCACCGGGTTATATCTGGAACCGTCGCATCCGGATTGGGTGAAAACGATCAGCATCGAAGCCCTGACTGAGAAGCTGATTTACGACCTCGGCGGCAGGGAGGAAAAACCCGAGGTGCTGGCTGGCCTGATTGGCGAGATTGGCGTGTCCAGCCGCTTTACGCCCGACGAGGAGAAATCCCTGCGGGCGGCGGGCCGTGCCAGTGCCGCGACACGTGTGCCGGTTGAGGTGCACCTGCCCGGCTGGGCACGATTAGGCCATCAGGTGCTGGATATCCTTGAAGATGAAGGGGCAGACCTGCGCCATGTGGTGCTGTGTCACATGAACCCCAGCTTCGCCGACAAACGTTACCAGCGCGAACTCGCGCAGCGCGGAGCCTTTCTGGAGTACGACATGATCGGCATGAGCTATTACTATGCCGACGAGTCCGCACAGTCACCGTCCGATGAGGAGAATGCCCGTGCTATTCGCGAGCTGATCGATGACGGCTTTATTGAACAGATTTTATTGTCGCAGGACGTGTTCCTGAAAACCATGCTGACCCGCTACGGCGGTCATGGCTATGGCTACATCCTTAAACATTTTGTTCCGCGTCTGAAACGCCACGGCGTGAGCGGCGAACAACTTGAAACCTTACTGATTGCTAACCCACAGCGCGTTTTTGGTGGGTAAGGGAGAACCGTAATGCAGAAGAAAATTTTACTGGTCGGCGAGTCCTGGACCAGCACGTCTGTTCACGTCAAAGGCTTCGATCAGTTTGCCACCGCTACCTGGCATAATGGCGCAACCGACTTTATGGCGGCGCTGGCCGACAGTGATTATGCCATTACCTACATGCCCGCCCATGCTGCTGCCACCGAGTTTCCTTTAACACCGGACGGGCTTCAGCAGTGGGACGCGATCATTCTCTCCGACATCGGCGCGAATACATTGCTGCTGCACCCGGATACCTGGCTGAAGAGCCAGCGCACGGCGAACCGTCTGACGCTGATTCACGACTATGTGGCCGCGGGCGGCGCGCTGATGATGGTGGGCGGCTACTTTAGTTTTCAGGGTATTAATGGCGGCGCGCGCTATCGCAACACGGCAGTTGAGAAAGTCCTGCCGGTGCGCTGCCTGGCCTGGGATGACCGTATCGAAACGCCCGAAGGCGTTTACCCCAGCGTGACGGAATCCCACGCGCTGTTCACCGATATGCCAGACGAATGGCCGTGGTTGCTGGGTTATAACGAAGTAGAAATGCACCCTGAAGGCACATTGCTGGCAACCATTGATGGTACGTCACATCCGCTACTGGCGGTGCGCGAGTATCAGCAGGGCCGCTCACTGGTCTGGACCAGCGATATGTCTGCGCACTGGCTGCCGCAGGAATTTGCCCGGTGGCAGGGTTATCGCCAGCTGTGGATCAACTGTCTGGACTGGTTAACGGTGCGCGGATGATGAGCCAGAGCCAGACGCTGGCGCAGCAGCTGCTGCGCTTTGACACCATTAACCCACCGGGCAATGAAGCGGCCTGCATGCACTTTCTGGCGAACTGGCTGGTGGAACAGGGATTTGACGTCACCTTGTCCTCCTTCGGTGAAAATCGCCTGAACCTGATTGCCAGTCTGCCTGGCAGTCAGCCCGGACCGCAGCTGGCGTTTACCGGCCATCTGGATACCGTCCCGCTCGGCAATGCTGACTGGCAGTACGATCCTTTCGGTGAAATCGTGGGTGACCGACTTTACGGGCGGGGATCGAGTGACATGAAGGCCGCTGTCGCGGCGTTTGCTGTTGCCTGCGTGACGAATCAGCAGGCGATTCTGCAGGGTTCCGGCGTAGTGCTGTTGATCACCGGCGGGGAGGAAACGGGCTGTGACGGCGCGCGGGCGCTGATTGATACCGCTGACCTGCCCGATATTGGCGCATTGATTGTCGGCGAGCCTACCGCCAACTATCCGGTTATCGGCCACAAAGGAGCACTATGGCTACGCTGTGAAACCCGCGGGAAAACAGCCCATGGCGCAATGCCGGAACTGGGCATCAATGCCATTTATCTGGCGGCGGAGGCACTGGGAAAGATTCAGCACTTCTCACCTGGCGCACCCCATCCGCTGATGAAGCAGCCGACCATTAACGTCGGACGCATTGCAGGCGGCCTGAACATTAACTCGGTGCCCGATCGCACACATTTTGACGTGGATATCCGCAGCGCACCCAATCTGCAGCACGCCACCATTCGTCAGCAACTGACAACCTTACTGGGAGACAGCGTAACGGTGACGACGCTGGTGGATCTGCCGGCGGTGCTGAGCGAAGACAATCAGGCCTGGATTCATTCTGTTTATCAGCATTGTCAGGCGTTACATGACGCCCCGCTGACACCGCGCATTGTGCCCTACTTTACAGATGCGTCACTGTTGTTACCCGCGCTGGGTTCGCCGCCCTGCATTATCCTCGGTCCCGGCGAGCCTTCAATGGCGCACCAGACCGATGAATACTGCCTGCTGAGCCGGTTAGCGGAAGCGGAAGTGTTGTATGGTGCGTTGATTAACGACTGGATGAGGTAATGGAGAGATGCATCAGACGGCTGGACGAATAAACTGACGCACAGTGCCTGCCATAAAAAAGGCCGCCCTGAGAGGCGGCCATTTGCGTGATGACGGTCAGCGCCGCTTAATCAACATAAACATGCTGATAGCAAAGAACGCAAAGCTCGGCAGAATCGCCCCCAGAATCGGCGGCAGGCCGTAAACCAGACTCAGCGGGCCGAAAATCTGGTCCAGCACGTAGAACAGGAAGCCGAAGCTGATACCGGTTACGACGCGCACACCCATCGACACGCTTCGCAGCGGACCAAAGATAAACGACAGCGCCATCAGCATCATCACCGCGACGGACAGCGGCTGGAAAATCTTGCTCCACATATTCAGCTGATAACGTCCCGCTTCCTGACCGCTCTGCTTCAGATACTTGCTGTAGCTATGCAGACCGCGAATCGACAACGCGTCAGGATCCAGCGCCACCACACCCAGCTTGTCTGGCGTCAGATTGGTTTTCCATTCGCCACTCAGACTCTGTGAACCGGTAATCTGCTTCGGATCGGTCAGGTTTGACTCATCGACCTGTGACAGCATCCAGCGCTTTTTAGCCGCATCCCAGGTCGCCGTCGCCGCGTAACGCACGCTCTGCAGACGACGCTGATCGTTGAAGTTATAGATGCTCACACCATCAATTTCATTGTCGCCTTTGATGCGCTCAATATAGATGAAGTTATTGCCATCTTTCGCCCACAGACCATTCTGCGTTGAGACCAGTGCGCCGCCATAAAGCTGCTGCGCCCGATAGTTACGCGCCATCTGCTCGCCCGATGGCGCAACAAACTCACCAATCGCCATGGTCAGCAGCACCAGCGGAATCGCCGTTTTCATCACGGACAGCGCCACCTGCATGCGGGTAAAGCCCGCCGCCTGCATCACCACCAGCTCACTGCGCTGCGCCAGCGCGCCCAATCCCAGCAGCGCACCCAGCAGGGCCGCCATCGGGAAGAAAATCTCAATATCTTTCGGCACGCTGAGCAGGGTGTAATAACCGGCACTCAGCGCGCTATAACTACCCTGGCCGGTTTTACGCAGCTGATCGACGAACTTGATGATGCCGGAAAGCGACACCAGCATGAACAGCGTCAGCATTATGGTATTAAAGATGGTTTTACCGATATAGCGGTCAAGTACGCGAAACATCAGACCGACCCTCCGCGGGTAAAGCGGGCGCGAATCCGACGCATCGGCACCGTATCCCACAGGTTAAGCAGCACCGCCAGCACCAGATAGCTGATATTCACCACCCACATCCAGAGCGCCGGATCGAGCCGCCCTTTCGCTCCGCTCGACTTCAGCGAGCTCTGCAACAGGAAGAAGATCAGATAGAGCAGCATGGCGGGCAGCATCGACAGTACGCGACCCTGACGCGGGTTCACTACGCTGAGTGGCACCACCATCAGCGCCATCACCAGCACCGCAAACACCAGCGTCAGACGCCAGTGCAGCTCGGCCTGGAAATCCGGTGTCTTATTCGCGAATAGGTCGGTCATGCTGGCCTGCTCGGCATCGTTAGGATCGAGCGTTGCCGCTTTATAGCCCACGATCGCCTGATAGTTGGTGAAGTCTGTGATACGGAAATCACGCAGCAGTGCGGTGCCCTCAAAGCGGGTGCCTTTATCCAGCGTTACCACCTGCGAGCCATCTTTATGCTGCTCCATGTGACCGCTGTCAGCCAGCACCACCGAAGGACGCGCGTTGCCTTTTGGCCGTAACTGCGCCAGGAATACGTTGCCAAAGTTGTTGCCCTTCACATCCTCGACAAACAGCACGGCGCTGCCGTCGCTGGAGGTCTGGAACTGCCCGGCGGCCATCGCCGCAGCACCTGGGTTCGCTTTGGCGTTCTGCGTCACCTCATCCTGATAGCGGGATGACCATGGCCCCAGCCAGATGACGTTCACCGCTGCCACCACCGAGGTAAACAGCATCAGTACCATCGCCGCTTTTACCAGGACGGCCTTACTCAGGCCGCAGGCGTGCATCACGGTAATTTCACTTTCCGTGTAGAGACGCCCCAGCGTCATCAGGATCGCCAGAAACAGACTTAAGGGCAGTATAAGTTGTGCCATTTGAGGCACACCGAGTCCTAACAAGGTCAGAACGAGGTTTGTCGGCACTTCGCCATCCACCGCGGCTCCCAGGATCCTGACTAACTTCTGGCAAAAGAAGATGAGTAGCAGGATAAACAGGATAGCCAGCTGGCTTTTGAGCGTTTCCCGAACCAGATATCTAATGATGATCACGCTTAGTACGCCTGTGAAAACTTGTCTTTTTGCAGGAAAATCGCTAGTTTCAACGCTTATCAGCCATTTTTCTTCATCAATGGCCGTCGCCGTAGCTAAATTTGTATGAAAAACGCGTCCGGGTGGTGAAAAAACAACATCTTGTCACCCTGATTCATTATGACCTCCAGCGGCAGAATGTCATGCTGCGACAATGAATAAATGGGTCATGAGCGCGCTACATTCTAGCGGCAGCAGCGGCCGTTGTCTTTAAGATTCAGGAGAGTGCATGGAGTTCAGTGTAAAAAGCGGAAGCCCGGAAAAACAGCGCAGTGCCTGCATTGTCGTTGGCGTTTTCGAACCGCGTCGTCTGTCACCGATTGCCGAGCAGCTGGATAAAATCAGCGACGGCTACATCAGCGCCCTGCTGCGCCGCGGCGAGCTGGAAGGAAAAGTGGGCCAGACACTGCTGCTGCATCATGTGCCAAATATCCTGTCCGAGCGTATTCTGCTGATTGGCTGCGGTAAAGAGCGTGAGCTGGATGAACGCCAGTACAAGCAGGTCATTCAGAAAACCATTAACACGCTGAATGACACCGGCTCCATGGAAGCGGTCTGCTTCCTGACCGAGCTGCATGTCAAAGGCCGCAACACTTACTGGAAAGTGCGTCAGGCGGTGGAGACCTCAAAAGAGGCCCTCTATAACTTCGACCAGCTGAAAAGTAACAAAGCCGAGCCGCGTCGTCCGCTGCGCAAGCTGGTGTTTAACGTGCCGACCCGCCGTGAACTGACCAGCGGCGAACGCGCGATCCAGCACGGATTAGCGGTCGCTGCCGGTATGAAAGCGGCTAAAGATCTCGGCAATATGCCGCCAAACATCTGTAACGCTGCCTATCTGGCGTCGCAGGCGCGCCAGCTGGCCGATGCCTTCAGCAAAAACGTGACAACCCGCGTGATCGGCGAACAGCAGATGAAAGAGCTGGGCATGAACGCCTATCTCGCCGTCGGTGCCGGTTCGCAGAACGAATCGCTGATGTCGGTGATTGAATACAAAGGCAATCCGGATGCTGAAGCGCGTCCGATTGTGCTGGTGGGCAAAGGACTGACCTTTGACTCCGGCGGCATCTCTATCAAGCCTGCCGACAGCATGGACGAAATGAAATATGACATGTGCGGAGCGGCCGCCGTCTATGGCGTGATGCGGATGGTGGCCGAGCTGAATCTGCCGCTGAACGTAGTGGGCGTGCTGGCGGGCTGTGAAAACATGCCGGATGGCCGCTCGATGCGTCCGGGCGACGTGCTGACCACCATGTCGGGCCAGACGGTTGAAGTACTGAACACCGACGCCGAAGGCCGTCTGGTGCTGTGCGATGCGCTGACCTACGTGGAACGCTTCGACCCGGAAGTAGTGATTGACGTGGCAACGCTGACTGGTGCCTGTGTGATTGCGCTGGGCCATCACATCAGCGGCCTGCTGTCGAACCACAATCCGCTGGCGCATGAGCTCATCAGCGCCTCGGAACAGTCGGGCGATCGCGCCTGGCGTCTGCCGATGGCGGATGAGTTCCAGGAGCAGCTGGAGTCCAACTTTGCCGATATGGGCAACATCGGTGGCCGTCCAGGTGGCGCGATTACCGCCGCCTGCTTCCTGGCACGCTTTGCCCGCAAATATAACTGGGCGCACCTGGATATCGCCGGTACCGCCTGGCGTTCCGGCAAGGCCAAAGGCGCGACCGGACGTCCGGTGCCGATGCTGTCGCAGTTTCTGTTGAATCGGGCAGGATTGAACGGCGACGACTAACCGCCCTCTTTTCTGACAGCAGGGGCGGATCTGAATCCGCCCCTGATCTTCTGATGAGCTAACCGATGAAAAACGCAACCTTCTACGTGCTGGAAACCGATGCAACGAGCGATGGCCTGAGTGCCGTTGAAGCGCTGGTGTGCAATCTGGCGGAAACACGCTGGCGGGCCGGAAAGCGGGTGTTGATCGCCTGCGAAGATGAACAGCAAGCCATTCGTCTCGACGAAGCGCTGTGGCAACGACCGGCAAACGCCTTCGTGCCGCACAACCTGGCGGGTGAAGGCCCGCGCTACGGTGCGCCGGTCGAGCTGGCCTGGCCACAGCGTCGCGGCAGTTCACAGCGCGACCTGCTGATTAGCCTGCTGCCCCACTTCGCAGATTTTGCTACTGCTTTCCATGAAGTGATAGACTTCGTTCCTTACGAAGACGCTCTCAAACAACTGGCGCGCGACCGCTACAAAGCGTATCGCAGCGTTGGATTCCAATTGAATACGGCAGCGCCACCACAGCCGGAAACGACATAGCAGAAATGGAAAAGACATATAACCCGCAAGATATCGAGCAGCCGCTTTACGAGCATTGGGAAAAGCAGGGCTACTTCAAACCGAATGGCGATACCAGCCAGGAAAGCTTTTGCATCATGATCCCGCCGCCGAACGTCACCGGTAGCTTGCACATGGGTCACGCCTTCCAGCAAACCATCATGGACACCATGATCCGTTACCAGCGCATGCAGGGGAAAAATACCCTGTGGCAGGCCGGTACTGACCACGCGGGCATCGCCACGCAGATGGTGGTTGAGCGCAAAATTGCGGCTGAAGAGGGCAAGACGCGCCAGGACTATGGCCGCGATGCGTTCATTGAGAAAATCTGGCAGTGGAAAGCGGAATCCGGCGGCACCATTACCCGCCAGATGCGCCGCCTGGGTAACTCCGTCGACTGGGAGCGCGAGCGCTTCACCATGGACGATGGCCTTTCCAACGCCGTGAAAGAGGTGTTTGTTCGCCTCTACAAAGAGAACCTGATCTACCGTGGCAAACGCCTGGTGAACTGGGATCCTAAGCTGCGCACCGCAATCTCCGATCTGGAAGTGGAAAACCGCGAGAGCAAAGGCTCTATGTGGCATATCCGCTATCCACTGGCTGATGGCGCAAAAACCGCCGACGGTAAAGATTACCTGGTCGTTGCCACCACCCGTCCGGAAACCCTGCTGGGCGATACCGGCGTGGCCGTTAACCCGGAAGATCCACGTTACAAAGATCTGATCGGCAAATTTGTGATGCTGCCGCTGGTTGGCCGTCTGATTCCAATCGTTGGCGACGAACACGCTGACATGGAAAAAGGCACAGGCTGCGTCAAGATCACCCCGGCGCATGACTTCAACGACTATGAAGTGGGTCGTCGTCATAAGCTGCCAATGATCAACATCCTGACCTTCGATGGTGATATCCGCGACCGCGCTCAGGTGTATGACACCAACGGCGAAGCCAGCGATGCCTGTTCCGATGAGATCCCGGCCGCTTTTCAGAACATGGAACGCTTTGCCGCGCGTAAAGCCATCGTTGCCGCCGTCGATGAACTGGGCCTGCTTGAAGAGATCAAGCCGCACGATCTGACCGTACCTTACGGCGATCGTGGTGGCGTGGTGATCGAGCCGATGCTGACTGATCAGTGGTATGTGCGTACCGCGCCGCTGGCAAAAGTCGCCGTTGAAGCCGTTGAGAATGGCGACATCCAGTTCGTGCCGAAGCAGTACGAAAACATGTACTTCTCCTGGATGCGTGATATTCAGGACTGGTGTATTTCCCGTCAGCTCTGGTGGGGTCACCGCATCCCGGCGTGGTATGACAACAACGGTAACGTCTACGTTGGCCGTACCGAAGATGAAGTTCGCGCCGAGAACAACCTGGCCGCCGATGTGGCGCTGCGTCAGGATGATGACGTGCTGGATACCTGGTTCTCCTCAGGTCTGTGGACCTTCTCCACCCTGGGCTGGCCGGAAAACACCGAAGCGCTGCGCACCTTCCATCCGACCAGCGTGCTGGTCAGCGGCTTCGACATCATCTTCTTCTGGATTGCCCGCATGATCATGCTGACCATGCACTTCATCAAAGATGAAAACGGCAAACCGCAGGTGCCGTTCAAAACCGTCTACATGACCGGTCTGATCCGCGATGAAGAAGGTCAGAAGATGTCGAAATCCAAGGGCAACGTGATTGACCCGCTGGATATGGTCGACGGCATTTCGCTGGAGGCGCTGCTGGAAAAACGCACCGGCAACATGATGCAGCCACAGCTGGCGGAGAAGATCCGCAAACGTACCGAGAAGCAGTTCCCGGACGGCATCGAGCCATCAGGCACCGATGCGCTGCGTTTCACTCTGGCGGCGCTGGCCTCAACCGGTCGCGACATCAACTGGGACATGAAGCGTCTGGAAGGGTATCGCAACTTCTGTAACAAGCTGTGGAACGCCAGCCGCTTCGTGCTGATGAACACCGAAGACCAGGATTGCGGACAGAATGGCGGCGAGATGACGCTGTCGCTGGCGGATCGCTGGATCCTGACCGAGTTCAACAACACGGTGAAAGCATACCGTGAAGCGCTGGATAGCTACCGTTTCGACATCGCGGCTAACCTGCTGTATGACTTCACCTGGAACCAGTTCTGCGACTGGTATCTGGAGCTGACCAAGCCGGTGATGAACAGCGGCAGTGAAGCTGAACTGCGTGGCACCCGCCATACGCTGGTTCACGTGCTGGAAGCGCTGCTGCGTCTGGCGCATCCGATCATTCCGTTTATCACTGAAACCATCTGGCAGCGCGTGAAGGGGCTGAAAAATATCAGCGACGACACCATTATGCTGCAGCCTTTCCCGCAGTACGATGCGGCGAAAGAAGATGCCGAAGCAAAAGCGGACATCGAATGGATGAAGCAGGCAATCGTCGCGGTGCGTAATATCCGTGCCGAGATGAATATCGCCCTGAGCAAGCCGCTGGATGTGCTGCTGCGTGACTGCTCACCTGCGGCGCTGCGTCGCGTTGAGGCTAACCGCAACTTCCTGTCGCGCCTGGCGCGTCTGGAAAGCCTGACCATTCTGCCTGCGGGCGAGAAAGGCCCGGTGTCGGTGACCAAACTGGTTGAAGGCGCAGAGCTGCTGATCCCGATGGCAGATCTGGTGGATAAAACCGCCGAGCTGGAGCGTCTGGCGAAAGAGCTGGTTAAGCTGGATGTCGAGATCGAGAAGATTGAGACCAAGCTGGCAAACGAAGGCTTTGTTTCGCGTGCCCCGGAAGCGGTCGTCGCGAAAGAGCGCGAACGCGTGGCAGACCTGCAACAATCAAAAGCAAAACTGATTGAACAGCAGGCGGTCATTGCGGCATTGTAAGCGTCTTAGCTGACAGCTTATTCATAAAGCCGGGCTTGCCCGGCTTTTTTATTGACCTCGTACAAATCCGGAAGAGATGATGACGACCAGTACCATCCCGCGTTTTGACCTCCAGGTGCGGCCAATTACGGCCGCCGATAATCCGCATATTGCCCAGGTGATCCGTGATGTTTCAGCGGAGTTCGGCCTGACGGCTGACAAGGGCTACACCGTCTCCGATCCGCAGCTCGACCAGCTGTTTGAGCTCTACAGTGCCGAACAGAGTGCCTACTGGATTGTGGAGTATCAGGGCAAAGTGGTCGGCGGCGGCGGGGTTGCACCTCTGGCCTGCAGCGCGCCCGATATCTGCGAACTGCAAAAGATGTACTTTCTGCCAGAGGTGCGCGGTCAGGGCCTGGCGCGCGAGCTGGCGCTGAGGGCGATAGAATATGCACGCAGCCACGGCTTCCGTCGCTGCTATCTGGAAACCACCGCCAGCCTGACGCGGGCGATTAAACTCTATGAGTCGCTGGGCTTTGAGCATATCGATAGCGCGATGGGCTGCACCGGCCATGTCGACTGCGAAGTGCGGATGCTGAAAGCGCTATAGGCCACGTTCGACGTAACGCATATCATTGACGGCCTCAATGGCGAACTTTCCGCTGTCGGTGTAGCGCAGCAACGTAACGCTGGCATTACTGAGTTGCGCATGTAATGAGGTATCACCCAGCGCCTGCAGCAGTGTTGAGATTGCCATTCCATGACTGACGACCAGAACGTTGCCGCCGCCCTGCTGCTGAGCCTGTTTTGCGATCGCGGTGATACCCTCAAGCATGCGCTTAGCAACCTGCTCATAGGTTTCGGCCTGCCCGGTAGAGTTGATGCCTGCAAGCGATGGCGTACCTGATGCTTCCGCCTGGTGGATCGCGTCTATAATGCCATTCATATGAATCTTACCTGTGCTGAACGCATCCAGTAACGCCGCATCCGATGCATAGCCCGCCTTAAGCGCCGCAGCAGTAATCATGTTCTTATCCAGGTCGCCTTCATAAAGCCCAAAACAGACTTCCCGCAACCGCTTATCCTCGTTAAGCACCGGCACCTTCTTCCAGGCCTTCATCGCGAGTTGGGCGGTTTCTCTCGCCCTGCCCGAATCGCTTGACCAGGCCGCGACGAACGTTAAAGGTTGCAGCCCTCGCCCCAGTTGCTCTGCTACCGCTGCACCGGAGGCCGTCAGCGGTGTATCAGCCCACCCCTGTGCACGATGAACCGTATTAAACATCGTCTTGCCATGCCGGGTGACATAGAGCATAACGTCGGCTCCCCAGGCCCCGCCGGAAAAACCGGAGGCTATCGCCACGGTCACAAATAGAATTTTAATTAAAATATTCATATTTTTCTCCTGATTAAAAAATATTAAACTTATATTCAATAACAATCTCAGCTGAGAGGTTATCAGAGCGCATAAAGTGCCCGCGGGCATTTAGTCGGGGTGTCTCTTTACTGTTTTTATAGGACCAGCCATAGCCAAACAGGGTTGAGAGGGTGAGATCTTTAAAAGAGGGATGCCAGTTACTGAACCGATTAATTAATGCTACCTCACCGGTTCGCACCAGATTATTTCAATAATGAAACTGACCATAGTTGAGCTGTATTCCGCTTTTTATGCCGCGTGAGATCTGATACTGACTTAATGAAACCAGCGCCAGCTCTTTATCACGCGTATAGTCTTTACCGGCAGAGGTCAGTGAGCTGAAACGTCCACGGCTGTTTTTTGTTAAAGGCCGGACATAATACCCTACCGCATTTTTTTTAGGGGCTGAGGTCCAGGCGACAGCAAACCTCTGGGTCCAGGCATCCTGTGTCCACTTCGCTTCACCCACGTAGTGCCAGGCGTGTTTATCAAAACTTCGTTTGCTGGCAGGCATATTCTTATAATTTTCCAGCCCCTGACTGCCATAAATCTGCGAGGAAAAATGCCAGCGTGGTGATAGGGTGTAAGCGGCCTCAATTACGTGGCGACGCTGGTAATCTTTGGCTTCCCCAAAAGCGTAGACCAGCGCGCTTTGTTCATCTTTAAAGCTCAGCGCACCCGTATAAATAGCATCAACTTTGCGGCCGGACTGTGTTTGCAGGTTGAGCGTTTTAGCCGAGTCATGGCGTAGGGTTTTGTGGAAAACCCCCACATCGAGTTGCGTATTTCGCCAGTTCAGCGCCCCACTGTAGCCCGCGTAGCTGTTTCGTGATAACCGATCGGTTGAAGTCAGCACGCCGATATTTTTTAGCTCCTGCCATCCGGCCTTTGCCTTCAGCGCCAGCGCGCGATCACCCAGCTTCAGCTTCAGATAACGCTGGCCAAATTTACTGAAGCCGTGGGCATCCTCTTTTTTCATGTTGCCGCCGCTATCATAAAGCAGCCCGCGCGTGGAAAAGTAGTCACTGGCACCCAGCCTGAAAGCCCGGGTGTAGGTTGTATCAAACCCAATCCGGTCCCATAAATACCCGGAGTGAAAGTCCAGCGCCAGTGCCTGTCCCCAGGCATTATGAACCGCCACAGGTTGTGCTTCGTTCTCCTTAAGGTATTTCCAGTGGTTATGTAGTTTCAGATCAAGCTCAGCCTCCTGCCAGAGGCTATTCCGGATGAAAGAGGCAGACGCTTCGGAGAAATCAGCCTTTGCCTGGAACGCCATTAATATTAGCGAAGTCAATAACGGAAATAAGACCTTCTCCTTCATGATTGACGCCCTCCCTGCGACATTTATTAAAAGTGATACAAAAAAGATAAAAACACCGTTCAGTGTGCAATAAAAAACCCGACGCATAACCTTCTGATAAAAAGGTCACGCGCCGGGTTTTGCTTTTAAGAATAACAATCCCGATTCACTATCTGGAATATATTTATATATAGCGCGGGAGTCAGCGGGAAAAATATTTTATGTGAGGCATGGCACAGAAAAACGCCCGACAAAGCCGGAGTTATTAAATTAATACGTTACCTGAACATTTATTTCAGGCAAGGCTGCGCAAGTGAAAATGATAAAGTATTAAAAAGAACAACGGGGAAAATGGAGAAAATAAGGTGACACCCTGAGAGGGTGTCATCAGGCATGGCTTACCATGCCGGTACGCCACTGTGAAAACGTAATTCGTTATCGGGTTCGCTGATTAACCGCCCTTCTGTCACGCCAATCGCCTGAACCCGCGGCGCGATATCTTTACCGGCAATCTGTGCCGCCAGCATTAAATAGTCCTGATAATGCCGCGCTTCGGAGCGCAGCAGCGAAATATAGAACTTCGCCAGTTCATCATCAAGATACGGTGCCAGGCTGGCGAAACGCTCGCAGGATCGCGCCTCAATGTAAGCGCCACAAATCAGCTTATCCACCAGCGTTTCCGGCTCATGGGTGGTCACTTCGCGCAGCAGCGATTTGGCATAGCGGCTGGAGGTAATCTTCTGATAGACCAGCCCGCGCGACTGCATAATTTCCCACACCTGATAGAAGTGATGCAGCTCCTCTTTAATCAGCAGCACCATCTTCTCCACCAGCTCATCCGCCCACGGCAGCGCATTGCGCACAATAACGCTTTTCGTCAGGTTCTTATGGGCGTTGATAAAGTCGCTGTCGCCATCTTCGCGGAAAATAAAATCTTCATAGGGCTTCAGCCACGCCAGAATGGCGTCGTCGCTGGGTTTGTCGGCGACATATTTGCGGATCAGCCACACCGCGGTCTGGGCAGCTTTCAGCTCGCACACCAGATGGTCGGTTAACAGCAGAGTCAGGTTTTCCGGCTTGCGCGCCTCGTCAATCCAGGCCTGTGGCGTGCGGCAGTGCAGAAACTGATAGATCGGTTCAAGTAAGGGTGCGTAATTCATGATGTCAAAAGGGGTGGCAGAAGTGACAGGCGGAGAACGCTCCGCCCCGGCTACTTAGTGGCGAATACCATCATCATCTTCATCTTCGATGGCGTCGTCATCTTCGTCTTCATCTTCGGCATCAGGGTCTTCGAAATAGGTGCCCCAGCCGTCGTAGTCGACGTTGTACTTACCAATCAGGTTCACCAGCTGCTCAACCTGCACATCAATCAGTTCAGGCTTCAGCGCAGATTCGCTGATGATGTCGACGCACATCACGGTGGTGCCATCTTCCAGCTCCAGCTCTTCCGGCTCGGTCACTTCATAACCCAGCTTGAATGCATCAACCGCGGCTTTTTCCAGTGAATCAAAATTATTGCATGAGAGATGATGCTCGATGGTATAGAGCGCATCAGGATCGCTGCCATCCTCCAGCAGCTCTTCGATAATCTGCCGTGTCTCTTCCTGCTGCTCTTCCAGTAATGCTTCATATGCCATGACAATGTCCTCTCTGAGTTCGGCAATAATCAATTATTTTCCCACACTGCCTGTCGCGCCACTACACAAAACGAAAAGTTTATTAGCTCCAGACTTGAAAATGAATATTCATACGGTTAAATTGAATTTTAATTCATTTTAATGATTACCGGAGTGTTGTATGAGTCAACTGTATCAGCGCCATTTCCTCAGGCTTCTGGATTTTACCCCCGCCGAAATTGATCACCTGCTTTCCCTGTCCGCTGAGTTGAAACAGGCGAAAAAAAGCGCCAGCGAAGTGCAGTATCTGAAAGGCAAAAACATCGCGCTCATCTTCGAAAAAGACTCGACCCGTACCCGATGCTCTTTCGAAGTTGCCGCTTACGATCAGGGTGCAAACGTCACTTATCTCGGCCCGAGTGGCAGTCAGATCGGCCATAAAGAGTCAATGCGCGACACCGCGCGGGTGCTGGGCCGCATGTACGATGGCATTCAGTATCGCGGTTACGGTCAGGAGCTGGTAGAGACGCTGGCAGAACACGCCGGTGTGCCGGTGTGGAACGGTCTGACCACCGAGTTTCACCCAACCCAGCTGCTGGCTGACCTGCTGACCATGCAGGAGCATCTGCCGGGCAAAAAACTCAGCGAGATGACGCTGGTTTATGTGGGCGATGCGCGCAATAACATGGGTAACACCATGCTGGAAGCCGCCGCTCAGGTCGGTCTGGATCTGCGTCTGGTGGCCCCGAAAAGCTGCTGGCCAGAGGACGAACTGGTGGCGCAGTGCCGCGACGCTGCGCAGCAGACCGGTGGCAACATTACCCTCACCGAAGATATTGCTGATGGCGTAAAAGGCGCTGACTTTATCTACACCGACGTCTGGGTGTCGATGGGCGAAGCCAAAGAAGTCTGGGCCGAGCGTATTGCCCTGCTGCGTGACTATCAGGTTAATCGGGCGATGCTCGATCTGACCGGCAACCCGCAGGTGAAATTCCTGCACTGCCTGCCCGCCTTCCACGACGACCAGACCACACTGGGCCAGCAGATGGCAGAGCAGTACGATCTGCCCAACGGCATGGAAGTGAGCAACGAGGTATTTGAGTCGCCGCATAGCATTGTGTTTGACCAGGCCGAGAACCGGATGCACACCATTAAAGCGGTGATGGTCGCCACGCTGGGCCAACGCTGATCGAAGAGGTTCAGACGGGCTGAGGACGCTGAGTCACGTCCGCTGGTGAAGAGCGCGTCACCCGTCTGACGGCCCATGCGCGCTTAGCTGCTACCGAGGCGCAAACGTTTTCCTCTTGCCGCCCCACCACGAACGGGTATAATGCGGCCCAATTTGCCGGAGGAAATATGCGACAGCACAGCGGACAATTTAACGTTCAATCACGCCTGACCGCAGGCGGCGCTGCTGTTTCTTTCGGTCATCGACCCGATCTTAAAAAAGCCCCTTAATGAGGGGCTTTTTTTTGTCCGCAATCCGGCCGCGCAGAGGAGAGAGCTATGCCTAACCCGCTATATCGCAAGCACATTATTTCAATCAACGACCTCAGTCGTGAAGAGCTGGAACTGGCGCTGCACACCGCCGCAAAGTTGAAAGCCCATCCGCAGCCGGAACTGCTGAAGCACAAGGTTATCGCCAGCTGCTTCTTTGAGGCCTCGACCCGTACCCGCCTGTCGTTTGAAACTGCAATCCATCGCCTGGGCGCGTCAGCGGTGGGCTTTGCGGACGGCAGTAATACCTCGCTGGGCAAAAAAGGCGAAACCCTGGCCGACACCATTTCTGTCATCGGCACCTACGTTGATGCGATCGTGATGCGTCATCCGCAGGAGGGCGCGG
The DNA here is from genome assembly GCF_016658625.1 of Pantoea sp. S62. Classification (NCBI taxonomy): domain Bacteria; kingdom Pseudomonadati; phylum Pseudomonadota; class Gammaproteobacteria; order Enterobacterales; family Erwiniaceae; genus Pantoea; species Pantoea sp. S62. The sequence goes on from NZ_JACVVI010000004.1 coordinate 65,007, forward strand.
CGCGACTGGCGACCGAGTTCTCCGGCGGCATCCCGATTCTTAATGCCGGTGACGGCGCAAACCAGCATCCGACCCAGACGCTGCTCGATCTCTTCACCATTCAGGAGACGCAGAGCCGTCTTAATCAGCTGAATGTGGCGATGGTCGGCGACCTGAAGTATGGCCGTACCGTGCACTCCCTGACACAGGCGCTGGCGAAATTTGATGGCAACCGTTTCTTTTTCATCGCACCCGATGCGCTGGCGATGCCGGCCTATATCACCGACATGCTGGATGAGAAGAACATCGCCTGGTCACGGCACGACAGTTTTGAAGAGGTGATGCCGCAGCTCGATATCCTCTACATGACCCGGGTGCAGAAAGAGCGGCTCGACCCGTCCGAATATGCCAACGTTAAAGCACAGTTCATTCTGCGCGCTGCCGACCTCAGCACAGCGCGCGACAACATGAAGGTGCTGCACCCGCTGCCGCGCATCGACGAGATCACCACCGATGTCGATAAAACCCCGTATGCCTGGTATTTCCAGCAGGCGGGTAACGGCATCTATGCGCGCCAGGCTCTGCTGGCACTGGTTTTAAACAGCGAACTCGCCCTGTAAGGAGAACCCCCATGACGCAGGACAACAAATTGCAGGTCGAAGCGATCAAACGCGGCACGGTCATCGACCATATTCCGGCGCAGATCGGCTTTAAACTGCTCTCCCTGTTCCGGCTGACCGAAACCGATCAGCGCATTACCATCGGTCTGAATCTGCCGTCGGGCGAGATGGGCCGCAAAGATCTGATCAAGATTGAGAACACCTTTCTCACCGACGATCAGGTGAATCAGCTGGCGGTCTATGCGCCGCACGCCACGGTTAACCGCATCGACGACTACGAAGTGGTGGCGAAGATCGCCCCGACGCTGCCGGATCACGTTGAACGGGTGCTGACCTGCCCGAACAGCAACTGCATCAGCCGCAGCGAGCCGGTCTTCTCCAGCTTTGCCGTGAAGCAGCGTGCCGACGATGTGCATCTGAAGTGCAAATATTGCGAGAAAGAGTTCGCCCGTCATGTGGTGCTGGGTCACTGGTAATCGCCCTGCCCGACCCTATAATGGGCTGCACCGGCGGCATCGCCGCCTGACGACATAATCAAAGGAGCCATGATGTCTCGTGAAATCAGTACGGAAAAAGCCCCTGCCGCTATCGGTCCCTATGTTCAGGGTGTCGATCTGGGCAGCATGATCATCACCTCAGGTCAGATCCCGGTCGATCCGGCGACTGGCCAGGTGGCAGATGACATTGCCGCACAGGCGCGTCAGTCACTGGAAAATGTGAAGGCGATTGTTGAAGCCGCGGGTCTGAAGGTGGGTGACATCGTGAAGACCACAGTGTTCGTGAAGGACCTGAATGATTTCGCCACGGTCAACGCGACCTATGAAGCGTTTTTCACCGAGCATGAAGCTAACTTCCCGGCGCGTTCCTGTGTTGAAGTGGCGCGTCTGCCAAAAGATGTGAAGATCGAAATCGAAGCGATTGCCGTCCGTCGCTAAGCCTCACGCCGCCTCTTCCCGCGTAAGCCGGAGAGAGGCGGCGAATTTGTTACCGCTTAGCCGGTCGCCATAGCCACAGCACCGTAATCGCCAGCGCAAACAGCACGCCAAAACCGACGCCCGTCGCCACCGCAGGGGCTCCCGCCTTAATCGCCAGCGTATAGAGCCCCAGCATGATCAGCATGGCGCTGTTCTCGCCCAGGTTCTGAACCGCAATCGCATTGCCTGACCCGACGCTCTCTTTGCCGCGCGCCTGCAGCAGCGCATTCAGCGGCACCACAAAGAAACCGCCCAGCGCACCAATCAGCATCAGCACCAGATAAGCATTCATCAGGGAGTGCTGCAGCGCGAAGAGCACCACCATCACGCCAATCAGCACACCAGCTGGCATGCAGCGACGCACGGTCTCCAGCGTGACCAGCTTCGCCGCCGCCGCCGCGCCAATCACAATGCCGATCGCCACCATCGCATTTAGCGTGGTTGGCGTGGTGTTGTCATTGATGCCCAGCGCCACCGGCACCCAGAGCACCAGCAGGAAACGCAGCGTCACGCCTGCGCCCCAGAACAGGCTGGTGCCGAGCAGCGAGAAGCGCGTCTCTGCGTCACGCCACAGCAGCGCAGCGGCACTGAAGAAACTGCGCGTCATCACGCCAAACTGCCAGCTCTGACCCGGCCGTGCCGCCTGAAGTTTCGGGATAAACAGGTTCGCGATCACGGCGATACCGTAGGTCAGCGCACAGATCCCCAGTGCCGCCAGAATATGCCAGTCAGCCAGCATACCGCCTGCCACCGAGCCAAGCAGAATGGCGGCGATGGTCGACGCCTCCATCAGCCCGTTGGCTTTCACCAGCTTCTCGCCGTGAGTGATCTCACCGAGGATGCCATATTTGGCCGGTGAGTAGGCCGCTGCGCCCGCGCCCACCAGCGTGTAGCCGAGGAAGGGATTGAAGCCGAAGCAGATCACCAGCGCGCCCAGCAGCTTCAGGCTGTTGGCGAGCATCATCACCCGCCCTTTCGCCATGCTGTCCGCCACCTGCCCGACAAACGGTGCCAGCAGAATGTAGGCTGCAACAAACAGCATCTGTAATACCGGCTGGCTCCACTCGGGATAGAACTGACTTTTCAGCACCGCCAGCGTGGCAAACAGCAGCGCGTTATCGCCGAAGGCCGAAAAGAACTGGGCGATAATCACGGCAATCATGCCGCGCGACATCAGCGGCGCATTACGATCAAGGCTCATGCCTGCTCCTCTTCCGCCATTTTTTTCAGCGTGACGTAGTCGGGTTTACCGCTGCCCAGCTGCGGCAGCTGCTTCATGACACGGATATCACGCGGCAGTGCCAGCTCTGGTGCACCCAGCTCGCGGGCCGCTTTCTGCAGCCTGTCGCGCGCCAGCTCAGCATCGGTGGTGAACAGCACCAGTGCCTCACCGCGCTGACCATCCGGGCGCAGTGAAGCGGCGTGCTGTTTGTCCGGTGACGCTTTAAGGGCGATCTGCTCGACGATCTCCAGTGACACCATCTCACCGGCAATCTTCGCAAAGCGTTTGGCACGGCCCTGAATCTGGCAGAAGCCGCCTTCATCGAAGCTGACGATATCGCCGGTGTCATACCAGCCCGCTTCCATATTGCCTTCACCATCGTCGGCGGCCGGTGCTTCCAGCACGCCAGGATTTTCGACCCGCAGATAGCCCTTCATCACGTTCGGCCCACGCAGTTGCAGGCGTCCGCCGTGCTCAATGCCCGGCACCGACATCAGTCGTGAATCCATGCCCGGCAGAATGCGCCCCACGGTGTGCGTCTTCGCCGCCATCGGCACGTTAATCGCCACAACCGGTGCGCACTCGGTTACGCCGTAGCCTTCGAGAATGCGAATGCCATACTTCTCGATGTAGAGCTGACGGGTGTTCTCCTGCAGCTTCTCCGCACCCGCGACCACATAGCGCAGACGGGCAAAATCATAGGGCGCGGCAAAGCGCGCGTAGTTACCCAGGAAGGTTGAGGTGCCAAACAGCACGGTGCAGTTACGGTCATAAACCAGCTCCGGCACGATGCGATAGTGCAGCGGGCTGGGATAGAGGAAGACCTGTGCGCCGGTCATCAGCGGCGTAAACAGCCCGACGGTCAGACCAAACGCATGGAACAGCGGCAGCGCCGACATAAAGCGGTCGCGCGGGGTGAAGTCCGCGATGGTGCGGATCTGCTCAACGTTTGCCAGCAGGCTTTTATGCGAGTGCACCACCCCTTTAGGGTTGCCTTCCGAGCCGGAGGTAAACAGCACCATCGCGGCGTCTTCCGGCTGCTGAGGCAGCTGGGCGCGATGCGGCATCAGCAGATGCGCGAGGATCCACAGTTTGTCCTTGCCGGTGACGGTATCTTTCAGATCTTCCAGGTAGATCCACTGCACATCGTCCAGCCCCTGCGGCAGATGCCACAGGTTGCCTTTGTCCAGGAACTGCCGTGATGTGAAGACGGTTTTGATCTGCGCGGCGGTCAGTGCAGCCCGCATGCCGTTAACGCCTGCGCTGTAGTTGAGCATTGCCGGAACACGCCCGCGCAGGGTGGCCCCGAAAATCGCTGCTGCTGTCACAGTGGTATTGGGCAGCAGCAGCCCCACCACTTCACGCGGCTGGCTGTAGCGCTCCAGAATACGGCCCACGCCCAGCGACTTCTTCAGCAGTCCGGTGTAGCTGTCGGGTTTGAAATTCACATCTTCGATGCAGCGCTTAAACGCGCCATAGCGTGTCCGCGCCGCCAGAAACGCCTCAAACAGGGTTTCACGCGGACGCACCGCCATGCGCGCTTCCATCATCACGTGATGCAGATGCTCCCCGGCCAGCACGCGCCGGTCGCGCGCCCGTTTCGCCTCCGGCATCGGAATGCGGGTCGCGGGCAGAATGGTCAGGGTGATGCGCGGGAACAGGCGACGTTTGAACACGCCCGCCAGACGACCGAACGGCGTGTATTCAGCGCCTTCGATGCGCATCGGCACCACATTCGCGCCTGAACGCGCGGCGACAAAGCCGGCCCCGCTGTAGATCTTCATCAGCGATCCGGTCACGGTTATCCGGCCTTCCGGGAAGATCACTACCGGACGGCCCGTATCAATCAGCCGTACCAGCTGCTTCAGCGCCATAGGCCGGGTCGGATCCAGCGGCACAAAGTCGATAAAGGGTTTAATCAGACGCATAAACCAGCTTTCGCTGATGGTCGAGTAGACGGCGAATACCGGTTTAATCGGTAAAAAGAGCGCCAGCAGCATGCCGTCGAGAAACGACATATGGTTCGGCGTGATTAATACCTTCTGCTTATGCAGTTCGGCGACGTCGCCACGCAGTTCGACCCGCCATAACAGGCGAAATATCAGGCGTAAAAGTGTGAAAGCCATGCCGGTTCCTTAGCATCGTGAAAATTAGCCCCTCACGATGCAGGATTTGACGCGGTTCGACAACCGAATTATCGGCAGTCTGACGCGGCTTCAGGGGGCCTGCCAGCCACCGCCGAGCGCGGCAATCAGCGCCACGCTGCTGACCCACTGCGTGCTCTGCAGCGTCAGCAAACTCTGCTGCGCACTCAGGCTGCTGTTCTCAGTGGTCGCTACATCCAGGTAGTTAATCATACCCGCCTCATACTGCAGACGCGTCACCCGCGCCGAGGTCTGTGCAGCATCGGTGGCGCGCTGCTGTGCGGCGATTTCGCCCTGCAGCGTGTTCAGCTCCACCAGCTTATCTTCCACTTCCTGCATCGCGGACAGCACCGTCTGACGATAGGTCGCGACGCTGGCATCCCAGCCAGCCCGCGCCTGATCGACTTTGGCAGAGGTCGCGCCCGCGTCAAGCAGCGTGCCGCTCAGCTCCGGCCCCAGCGACCAGACGCGGTTCGGCAGTGAGAACAGCGAATGCAGCACCGAAGCGCTGACGCCACCGCTGGCGCTCAGGGTCAGGTCGGGATAGTAACCGGCCACCGCCACACCCACGGCGGCATTGGCGGCGGCCATGTTACGTTCGGCGTACGCAATGTCGGGACGGCGCTGCAGCAGCTCGCCCGGCAGGGCCGCCGGTATCGCAGGCAGCGTGGCGGTCAGCGGCGCGGCGGCCAGGCTAAAGTCGGCGGGGGCTTTGCCGATCAGCAGCGCAATGGCGTGCTCCATCTGCGCGCGCTGCCACTGGTAATCCTGCGCCGAGGCGCTGGCATTCTCCAGTTGCAGCTGCGCCTGAGCCAGAGTCGCCCGCGACGCGGTGCCCGCCTGATACTGGCTGGTAATGACGTTCAGGTAGCGCTGATAGGCGTCAACGCTCTGCTGATAGCGCGCGATTTTCTGATCCATGATGCGCAGCTGGAAATAGTCCTGCGCCAGCTCAGACTGGGCGCTCAGGGTGATATTGGCCAGTTCCGCCGCACTGGCCGCGGCGCTGGCGCGGTCCTCCTCCAGCGTGCGCCGCAGTTTGCCCCACAGATCCAGCTCCCAGCTGGCACTCAGCTCCGCCTGATGGCTGCTGCTGGTGGTGCGAACGCTGCTGTTGGTTGCATGGCTGCCGCTGCGCGTCACACTGCCGTCATAGCCCAGCGAAGGAAACAGCGCCGCGCGAGACTCCGCCGCCAGCGCCTGCGCCTGCCGGTACTGCGCGGCATAGGTCGCCACATTCTGATTCGACACGCTGACCTGGCTCAGCAGCCCGCCCAGCGTGGCGTCGTGATAGACCGCCCACCATTCGCCTTTGCTTTGCGCATCCAGCGGCGTCGCCTGCTGCCAGCCTTTCGCCTCTTTATAGTGAACCGGCATCGCCACCGCCGGGCGCTGATAATCGGGACCAACGCTACAGCCAGCCAGCAGCAGCACAATAAACGGGATAAGAGATTTCATGGATCAGGATTCCGCATGGCGCAGACGACGCCATTGACGTTGAGTGGCACGACCCAGACGGTCGAGCCACAGATAAACAACCGGTGTGGTAAACAGCGTCAGCAGCTGGCTGAGCGCAAGACCGCCCGCGATGGCAATCCCCAGCGGACTGCGCAGATCGGCATCCCCGCCACTGCCCAGCGCCAGCGGCAACGCGCCGAAAAAGGCGGCCAGCGTAGTCATCATGATCGGCCGGAAGCGCATCAGACACGCCTGGGTGATCGCCTGCTGCGGCGACATGCCCTGCCGCCGTTCCGCGTCGATGGCAAAATCGATCATCATGATGGCGTTCTTTTTCACGATGCCAATCAGCAGGATGATGCCAATCAGCGCGATCACCGTGAGCTGCGTGTTGGTCAGCAGTAGCAGTAACAGCGCGCCGACGCCCGCAGACGGCAGCGTCGAAAGAATGGTCAGCGGATGGATGTAGCTCTCGTAGAGCACGCCGAGCACGATATAGACCGCTGCCAGCGCCGCCAGAATCAGCCACGGCATGGTGGCGGTCAGCTGGGAAAAGGCGGCGGCGGTACCGGCAAAACCGGCATGAATGGTCGATGGCAGGCCCAGCTTCGCCATCGCCTGTTTAATCAGACCCTGCGCCTGCTCCAGTGAAACGCCATCATTGAGATTGAACGCCACCGTGCTGGTCGCTGACTGGCCCTGATGGGCCACCGACAGCGGCGCATTGCCGCCGCTGAAGCGGGCAAAGGCGGAGAGCGGCACGCGGTCACCGCTGTCGTTAATCACATAGAGCTGCTGCAGCGTCTCCGGATTCGCGGTGTCGCTGTCCTGCAGCGACATCACCACGTGATACTGATTCAGGGTGTGATAGAGCGTAGCGATCTGCCGCTGGCTGAACGCATTATTCAGCAGCGTATCGAGCATTTTCACGTTGACGCCCAGCCGGGTCGCTCGGTCGCGGTCGATGGTCAGTTCCACCTCCTGACCGCCGGTCTGCGAGTCGGAGTCTACGCTGTTGAGCTGAGGGATCGCCGCCAGCGCCGCCTGCACTTTCGGCGTCCAGATCCGCAGCAGATCAAGATCGTCTGCCTGCAGACTGTACTGATACGTGGCGTTAGCGCTGCGTCCGCCAATGTGCAGATCCTGCGCCGCCATCAGGAACATCTGCGCCCCGGCAATGTGGCTGGTTTTACGCGTCAGCCGGTTGGCCACTTCGGTGGCCGTGGCATCGCGCTGGTCAAAGTCCTTCAGCCGCACGAAGAAGTTGGCGCTGTTGCGGGAGCCAAACATCCCGCTGCCCATTGACGACATTACGCTCTCGACCGCCGGGTCTTCCTGAATGATCTTCGTGAACATCAGCATTTTCGGCTTCATCGCCTGAAATGAAATATTCTGATCGGCGCGCAGCGCGCCCATCAGTAGCCCGGTGTCCTGATTAGGGAAGAAGCCCTTCTGCACTACGGTAAAGAGAAAAACATTCAGCAGCACGGTCAGCAGCAGACTGAGCAGCGTCAGTTTCTGATGGCGCATCACCCAGGCCAGCCCGCGCCCGTAGGCGGCCAGCAGGCGGTTCAGCTGATTTTCAATAAACTGATAAAGCGGATGCGGCCGCTGGCTGACGGACGGCTTTGGTTTCAGCAGACGTGCGCAGAGCATCGGCGTCAGGCTGAGCGAGACAAACAGCGAGATCAGCAGCGACACGGTGAGCGTCACGGCAAACTCGCGGAACAACCGTCCGACAATGCTGCCCATCAGCAGGATCGGGATGAACACCGCGATCAGCGACACGGTCATCGACAGCACGGTGAAACTCACCTCCTGCGCTCCGCGCAGCGCCGCCCGCAGCGGGCTCAGCCCGCGCTCAATGTGACGCGTGATGTTCTCCAGCACCACAATCGCATCATCCACCACGAAGCCGGTGGAGATAATCAGCGCCATCAGCGACAGGTTATCCAGGCTGTATCCCAGCAGGTACATCACCGCGCAGGTGCCGATCAGCGACACCGGCAGCGCCAGTGCCGGAATGATCACCGCCTGCAGATTGCGCAGGAAAATAAACACTACCGCAATGACCAGCAGCACCGCGATCAGCAGCGTCTCTTCGGTATCATACAGCGAGGCGCGCACGCCGGGCGAGCGGTCAACCACCACTTTCAGCTGGCTGTCCGCGGGCAGGCTCTTTTCCAGCAGCGGCAGCTGCGCTTTTATCGCGTCGATGGTTTCGAGCATATTAGCGCCCGCCTGACGTTTGATGCCGATCATCACCGCAGGCGTGGCATTCAGAAATCCCGCCTGGTAGCGATCTTCCACCGAATCATAGACCGTGGCAACGTCGCGCAGCCGCACCGCCTTGCCCTGCTGATACGTGACGATCAGATCGCGATAGCTGGCGGCCTTTTCCAGCTGGCCGTTGCTGTCCACCAGCCACGACTGGTCACTGCCCTGCAGGATTCCCTTGGGCAGATTGGTGGTGCTGTTGGCAACGGCGGCACGCACCGTCTCCAGCGAGATGCCGTAATGGGTCAGCTTCAGCGGCTGCAGATCAATCCGCACCGCGGGTAAGGCGCTGCCCATCAGCGACACTTCGCCCACGCCCTGCACCTGTCCCATCGCCTGTTCGATCTTGCTCTCCGCCAGATCGTAAAGCTCGCCGGGCGTGCGGGTGGCAGAGGTCAGCGCCAGCATCACAATCGGCGCGTCTGACGGATTGGCTTTGCGATAGGTCGGCAGCGAGGCCATCGCGCTCGGCAGCAGGCTGCGCGACGCGTTGATCGCCGCCTGCACGTCGCGTGCCGCGCCATTGATATCACGGTCCAGCTCAAACTGCAGGATGATGCTGCTGGAGCCCTGCGAACTGCTGGAGGTCATCTCACTGATACCCGCAATCTGCCCCAGCGAACGTTCCAGCGGGGTGGCGACCGTCGCCGCCATAGTTTCCGGGCTGGCTCCCGCCAGGCTGGCGCTGACCATGATGGTCGGAAAATCGACCTGCGGCAGCGGTGCCACCGGCAGCAGCCGGTAGCCCAGCGCGCCGAGCAGCAGGATCGCCAGCGTCAGCAGCAGCGTCGCCACCGGACGAAAGATGAATAGCCGGGTCAGATTCATTGCCCGCTCCGCGCCTGCTGCTGACGGCGTTTCACCCAGGCGTTGCCGCGCTGCGCCAGCCCGTCAAACCAGAGGTAGATGACCGGCGTGGAGAAGAGCGTCAGCACCTGACTGACAATCAGCCCGCCGACAATCACCAGCCCCAGCGGCTGACGCAGTTCGGCACCCGAGCCGGAGGCGAGCATCAGCGGTAGCGCGCCAAGCAGCGCCGCCATCGTCGTCATCAGGATCGGGCGGAAGCGCAGCAGGCAGGCCTGATGAATCGCCTCACGCGCGCTCAGGTGCTGCTGATGTTCCGCCTCCAGTGCGAAGTCGATCATCATAATGGCGTTCTTTTTCACGATGCCGATCAGCAGGATGACGCCAATCAGCGCAATCAGGCTGAACTCCGTGCCCGCCAGCAGCAGCGTCAGCAGGGCGCCCACCGCCGCCGACGGCAGCGTAGAGAGAATCGTGACCGGATGGATAAAGCTTTCGTAGAGGATACCGAGCACCACATACATGGTGATCAGCGCCGCCAGAATCAGCCACAGCGTGTTGCCGGTGGCGCTCTGGAACGCCGAGGTTTCCCCCTGATAGCGCAGCGTGGTGCTCTCCGGCAGCTGCAGCTGCTGGCGCACCTCTGCAATTGCCCGCTGACCATCCTCCAGCGAGTAGCCTGGATTAAGGTTGAATGAGATCATCACCGCCGGGAACTGATTCAGCCCCATGTGCATCAGCGAGCCGGTGCGCTGATGAATCGTCGCGATAGAGGTGAGTTTCACCATCCCGCTGCTGGCCGTGGTGCTGTCCGAACCTGAGGTGGACGTCGACGTTGATGAAGAGGTGGATGAAGAGGTGGACGAAGAGGCAGATGACGTCGTGCTGGTGGATGACGACGTTGAACTGCTGCTGGTGGACGGCTGCAGATAAACATCATCAAACGACGCCGGCCCCTGCTGGTAAGCCGGCGCTACTTCCAGCACCACCCGATACTGATTCGACTGGGTAAAAATGGTCGAGACCAGACGCTGACCAAACGCGTTATAGAGCGCAGTGTCCACGTCCGATGCGGTAATGCCGAAGCGCGCCGCTTTGTCGCGGTTCAGCTCCACGTAAGAGACACGCCCCTGATCCTGCAGGTTACTCACCACGCCATTAAACTCGGGCCGCTGCTGCAAGGCAGCCACCAGTTTCGGCGACGTGCGGACCAGATTTTCACTGTCGGCGTCGTCGAGGGTGAACTGATACTGACTCGGCGATACCTGATCGTTGACGGTGAGATCCTGCGCTGGCTGCAGATAGAGCCGGATACCCGGCACGCTGGCGGTCGCCTGGTTCAGCTGGCTGATGACCTGGCTGGCACTGAGATCACGCGAGCCAAACGGCTTAAGGTTGATCTGCAACCGTCCGCTGTTGAGACTGGTGTTGGTGCCGTCGATACCGATGGTCGATGAGACGCTCTCCACCGCCGGGTTTGTCAGGATAAGTTTAGAGAGCGCCTGCTGGCGCGAGGCCATGGCGTTAAACGAGACATCCTGAGAGGCAACGGTGACGCCCTGAATCAGCCCGGTATCCTGCGTCGGGAAGAAGCCTTTCGGCACCATCAGATAGAGCAGCGCCGTCAGCCCGAAGGTCGCCAGCGCCACCAGCAGCGTCAGTTTCTGATGATTCAGCACCATGGTCAGCAGCCGGTCATAGCCGCGCACCAGCCGGTCAAACAGCGCGCCGCCCTTGCGGGCAAAGGTTGACTGCTGCTCTGGCGGAATGTGCCGCAGCAGATACGCGCACAGCATCGGGGTCAGCGTCAGTGACACCAGCATCGACACCAGGATCGCCACCGCCAGCGTAATCGCGAACTCCCGGAACAGCCGCCCGACCACATCGCCCATAAACAGCAGCGGGATCAGCACCGCAATCAGGGAAAAGGTCAGCGAGATGATGGTGAAGCCAATCTGCTGTGAGCCTTTTAGCGCCGCCTCCATCGGTGACTCGCCCTGCTCCAGCCGCCGGGAGATGTTCTCGACCACCACGATCGCGTCATCGATGACAAAGCCGGTGGCGATGGTCAGCGCCATCAGCGACAGATTATTCAGGCTGAAGCCCGCCAGATACATCACGCCAAAGGTGCTAACCAGCGACAGCGGCACCGCCACGCTCGGGATCAGCGTGGCGGCCACGTTGCGCAGGAACAGGAAGGTCACCATCACCACCAGCGCAATCGACAGCATCAGCTCAAACTGCACGTCGCTGATTGAGGCGCGAATGGTCTGGGTGCGGTCGGAGAGAATGGTCATCTTTACCCCGTCCGGCAGCGCCGCCTGCAGTGCGGGAAGCTGCGCCTTGATGTTGTCCACCACCTGAATAACGTTTGCGCCGGGCTGGCGCTGCACGCTGATGACAATCGCGGGCTGGTTATTGGCCCATGCGGACTGGAAGCTGTTCTCCGGACCCTGCTCAATATGGGCGATATCTTTCAGGCGCAGCGCCGCGCCGTTCTCGTAAGTGAGGATCAGGTTGCCGTACTCTTCGGCGGTACGCAGCTGATCGTTGGCGTCGATGGTGACCGAATGATATTTGCCGTCAAAGCCGCCTTTGGAGCCATTGACGTTGCTGTTGCCGATCAGCGTATTCACCGCCTCCAGCGTCAGATGATGCGCCGCCAGCGCCTGCGGGTTCATCTGCACCCGAATCGCGGGCTGATGACCGCCCGCCAGCGTCACCATGCCGACGCCGGAAATCTGCGACAGCTTCAGCGCCACCCGGGTATTCACCAGATCCTGCACCTCTGTCAGCGGCAGCGTGTCTGAACTGGCTGCCAGCGTCACCACCGCGCTGTCCGCCGGATTGACCTTTTTGTAGGTCGGCGGATTAGGCAGATCGTCAGGCAGCAGGTTATTTGCCGCATTAATGGCCGCCTGCACCTCCTGCTCGGCGACATCCAGCGACAGATCCAGGCTGAACTTCAGAGTAATGATTGACGAGCCGCTGGCGCTGGTGGAGCTCATCTGGCTCAGCCCCGCCATCTGCCCTAGCTGGCGCTCCAGCGGTGAGGTGACCGACGATGCCATGACATCCGGGCTGGCGCCAGGATAGAGCGTGGTGACCTGAATGGTCGGATAGTCGACCTGCGGCAACGCCGAGGTCGACAGGAATTTATAGGCGAAGATGCCCGCGATCAGCACGCCGACCATCAGCAGAATGGTGGCGACCGGACGCAGAATAAACAGGCGAGACGGGTTCATTTCGATACAGCACCGGCAGCGGGCGTCTCATCCGCCAGCGTGACTTTGCTGCCGCTGGTCAGACGATCGATCCCTTCCGTTACCAGCCGATCGCCCGGCGAAACGCCACTGAGGATCGCCTGCTGATCGTCGCCGAACGCCGGGCCGGTGGTGACCGCTTTGCGCGTGACGGTGTGATCTTTGTTGATCACAAAGACGAAGCTGCCATCGCTGCTGAGCTGCAGCGCCTGCGCCGGGATCACCGTCACGCCTTTCAGCACCCGGGTCTGCAGCCTGATATTCACAAACTGGTTAGCAAACAGCGCTTCATCCTGGTTGGCAAACATCGCCTTCAGCGCCACGGTGCCGGTGGCGGTGTCGATCTGGTTGCTGATGAACTTCACTTCGCCGCTGGCGAGCGGATGCTGATTGTCCTGATCGAACAGCGTGGCGGGCAGGCTCTGTCCCTGATGCAGCACGCTGACCAGCGCCGGGATGTCGCTTTGTGGCACGCTGAAGGTCACGGCAGCGGGCTGCATCTGCGTAATGGTGACCAGGCCGGTACTGCTGGAGCTCTGTACCATGTTGCCGGGATCGACCTGACGCAGGCCGACACGCCCGCTGATCGGGGCGGTAATCCGGGCATACTCAATGCTCAGCTTCGCACTGGCAATCTGCGCCTGATCGGCGGCGACAGCGCCGCGATACTGCCCGACGGTGGCAATCTGACTGTCCAGATCCTGACGCGCCAGCGCATCCTGCGCCGCCAGTTTGCGGTAACGCGTCAGCGTCAGCTCGGCACTTTTCAGCAGCGCCTGGTTTTCGCTGAGTTCAGCCTGATACTGGTTCAGCGTCGCCTGATAGCTGCGCGGATCGATCTGCGCCAGCAGTTGCCCGGCGCTGACCTTCTGCCCTTCAGTGAAGAAAACCTGCTCCAGCTGACCATCAACGCGGCTGGTCACCGTCACGCTGGCGTTGGGGATCACCGTGCCGAGCGCATTCAGCCATACTGGCACATCCGCCGTGCTGGCGACGCCGCTGTGAACCAGCGTTGCACCGCCGCCCATCATGCCAGGCGCACCCGGTCTGCCCGGCGGCATTCCCTCACCCGGCCCGTGCCCCGAAGAGAGCAGACGCCAGATAACGCCCGCGACAATCACAACAACCAGCAACAGGAGCAGCCATTTAAGCCCAAAGGAACGCGCGGGGCGAGAAAGGTGAGTCATCGTCGAACTCTTCAGATAAGCAGAAAAAGAAATCCCGGAACGTGCGGAATGCGGCAGTGAAAACCGGTTGTGGCGAGCAAAAAAACGCCAGGCGTCACGGCGGCCATTATCGGTGAAAGGCGACGCGCGTTTCTACCGGCAAACTGTCAGGGTTTCGTTAAGAACGATGATGATTTAACGGCGGTTGATACAGCCGAAAAGGCAGGAGTCCGGTGCGCAGGCAAAAAAAACCCACGCATCTGCGTGGGTCGGTGTAATAACAGGGTCTCACTGCCGAAGCGGTGTTGTTTTCACACCCATCAATACCTCTGGGACTGCTATCCTCGCACTGATTGACCGCGCGGAGACAGCAGGAAAACGCAACCGAATTCGGGGAAGTGCAACGAGGTGTGACTATTCTTCACGCCTCGCTTACACTCTGATTTAACTAAGATTTATCCGAAGGGCTGGCCGCAGGCCTGGTGTAGATGGCATCCGGCGCAACGTTCATGTGTTTCAGTACCGGCCCCATGATGTTGCCGAATACCGGCGCAGCAACCGAACCACCGAAGTGATCGCCCGCCGTCGGATGGTTGATCATCACCACCAGCGCCACTTCAGGATGGCTGGCGGGCGCGATACCGGCGGTGTAGTTGACGTAGCCGCCATCATACTTGCCGCTGGTGCCCATCTTTTCCGCTGTACCGGTTTTGGTTGCCAGACGGTAGCCCGGCACCGCCGCTTTCAGTCCGGTTCCGCCTGGCAATACGTCGCTCTCCAGCATATGCACCACCTCTTTCACCGTTTCCGGGTTGGCAACCTGCCGTCCCATAACCGGTGGCGTGACGCGGGTGATCGACAGCGGACGGTAAACGCCATAAGAGCCGAGCGTGGCGTATTCGCGTGCAATCTGCAGCGGCGTGACGCGCAGGCCATAACCAAAGGAGAAGGTGGCCCGCTCAATGTCAGCCCAGCGGGCACGGTGCAGCGGGAAGTAACCGACGCTTTCGCCGGTCAGCCCTAATCCGGTCGGTTTGCCCAGGCCAAACGCATGATAGGTATTCACCAGCGCTTCCGCGGGCATCGCCAGCGCGAGGTGAGAGACCCCGATGTCGCTCGATTTTTGCAGAATGCCGGTCATGGTCAGGCGCGGCCAGTGGCCGACGTCGCGGATCAGGTGGCCGTTCACGCTGTAAGGCGTGGTGTCGATCACCGAGTCCGGGCGAACCAGATGGCGCTCCAGCGCTTCCATCACCACCAGTGGCTTCACGGTCGATCCCGGTTCGTAGCTGTCGTTGATGGCCGAGTTACGCATCTGCGCCGGGGTAGCCCCTTCATAGTTGTTGGGGTTGAACGACGGATAAGAGGCCATCGCCAGAATCTCGCCGGTGTCAATCTTCACCAGCACGGCGGCACCCGAGTCCGCCTTGTTGATCAGCACGCCGTCGCGCAGTTTGCTGTAGAGCGTGTACTGGTCATATTTGTCGATGCTGAGCTGCACCGTTGGCGGCTGCGTCGGCGGCTGGTAGTTGATCATCGCGATGATATTGCCTGCCGCATCCTGACGATAGACCTCTTTGCCTGGCTCGCCCTGCAACACCTTATCAAAGCCTTTTTCCAGCCCGTTCAGGCCGACGTTATCCGCGCCAACGATGCCGATCAGCGGCGCAGAAGCTTCACTCATCGGATAGAAACGGCTGTCGTCATACACTTCACTGATGCCTTTCAGCTTCAGCTCTTTAATGTCTTTGGCGATACCCAGTTCGACTTTACGCCCCAGATAGAGGAAGCGACGTTTCGGGTTGGCGGTGATCTGCGCCGCCAGCTCTTCAGGACGGGTGTTCAGCGCCGCTGCAAGATAGGCCCATTTGGCACTGGTAAAATCGGGGTTGCTCTCCAGCACGCGCAGTGGATCGGCAATCACGTCGCGCGATGGCACGCTGAGCGCCAGGGCTTCGCCGTTACGATCCAGCAGGGTGCCGCGGCTGGTGGGCAGCGTGACGGTTCGCAGCGATCGCTGATCCGCTTCGTGCTCCAGCATCGGCTGATTCAGGAACTGCAGGTCCGCGACGCGCGCCAGCAGCACCACCAGGCAGGTCGTGACACCGAGGCAGATCAGCCGAAAACGAAAAGGGTTAAAGGGCGCTTTTATCTGGTCTTTTCCCAGTAGTTTTTTAATCCGGGGCATGGCATTCCGCTGCGCAAAATAAAGAGAAAGGGGCTGGTGCCAGCAGTTATAAAGAAAGCGCTGGCCGTATAACAGGAAAACTGTGTATCAGTTCGTTATCGACGGCAGATTGCGGGCAAAAAAAACCTGCGCATCTGCGCAGGTTGGTGTAATCAAGAAAATCTATTGATGTTCACCCATCAATACCTCTGGGACCCTGAATGTAGCAAAGGGGATTGATCGGCTGCCATCGCCTAAACGCAACAGTTACCCGCAAAATGTAACCAGCCATGAGATCCTTACGCTATTGTGCAATCCTGATGTTTTTTGATTTCCACCAGGCAACTCATGGCGTTTGGCCCCTGCGTCAGCGACGAGGTGCCGATGTCGAGCGTCAGCACGTTGGGGTTACCCGCGCGATCGAAAGGCTGCCATGCCCTGCCGAAGCCCGGATCAAACCAGGCACCGGTGGCGATAATCACCACGCCCTGCGTTACACCCTCAGTGATGCGCACACCCGCCAGCATCACACCACGGGCGTTGCTCACCTCAATTTCATCGCCTTCCACCAGTCCGCGCGCGGCCGCATCCACTGGATGCATGCAGAGCGTTTCATGTCCGGCCGTTTTGTTGCCCTGCACCGTGTCGGTGGCATCCAGCTGGCTGTGTAACCGGTCGGACGGCTGAATGGAGATCATGTGCAGCGGATAGTCACGGCTCACGGGCGAACCGAGCCACTCCTGCGGTTCACGCCACTCCGGATGACCGGCGAAATCGTCCAGCTGGTAGTCCGCAATGGTCTGGCTGAACAGCTCGATTTTGCCGCTGGCGGTTTTGATCGGATTCGCCTGCGGATCGGCACGGAAATCCTCCATAAACTGATAAGGCTTGCCGCCTTCCGGAATTTCCACAAAGCCGCGCTGCCAGAATTCATCAAATTCGGGGAAATCGATGCCTTTGCGCTGATGGGCGGTGGCGCACTGCTGATAGAGATGCACGATCCACTGCATCTCGTTGCGTCCTTCGGTAAAGGTGTCGCGATAGCCGAGACGCTCTGCTAAATCGGCAAAAATATCGAAGTCGTTGCGTGCCTGATGCTGCGGCTTAATCGCCTGATGCATGGCCAGCACAAAGCGGTCACGTGAGGAGCCGCCTATGTCGTTGCGCTCCAGTGTGGTCGTCGCGGGCAGCACGATGTCCGCCATCTGCGCCGCTGGCGTCCAGACGATATCCTGCACCACCACCGTATCGGGCCGTTGCCAGCCCTCCACCAGCCGGTTCAGCTGCTGGTGATGGTGGAACGGATTGCCGCCCGCCCAGTGCACCATGTGGATGTCGGGATAGTGCAGCGTTTCGCCCTGGAAGCGATAGGGCTGGCCGGGATTGAGCAGCATATCGCTGATGCGCGCCACCGGAATCGACAGTCCCGAAGGATTCGGGCCGGTGCTCATCATCGGCGCTGGCCCTTCCTGACGCGGGTTGCCGACGCTGTTCATCGACCCGTGACCAAAGGAGAACCCTGCGCCCGGCAGGCCAGGCTGACCGAGCATTGAGGAGAGCGCAATCATCATCCAGTAAGGCTGCTCACCGCGATGGGCGCGCTGCACGGAATAGGAGCAGGTAATAAAGCTGCGTTTGCCGGTCAGCTGCTGCGCCAGCTGCACGATGCGGTCAGCCGGAATGCCGGTGATACGGCTGGCCCAGCCGGCGGTTTTCGCCACGCCGTCGGTTTCGCCCAGCAGATAGGCGCGCAGCTGCGGCCAGCCGGTGCAGTGGCTGGCGAGAAACGCCTCGTCAACCGCGCCGCGCTGGGTGATCTCATGACCCAGCGCCAGCATCAGCGCCACGTCGGTGTTGGGGCGAATCGGGATCCATTCGGCGTTCACAAATTCCGGGCAGTCATCGCGCATTGGGCTGATGTTGATGACCGGCGTGCCTTTAGCCGCCAGCTGCATCAGCGCCGGTTTCAGGCTGTGCTGCCCTGCGCCTCCTGAGGCGACCTGGGCGTTTTTCAGCGCCAGCCCGCCAAAGGCGACAAATATTTCGGCGTGCTCCACCACCTGCGGCCACTCGGTAACGCGTCCGGTCAGCGGCATATAGGTGCCGATCACATAGGGCAGGAAGAACTGCGCCGCGCCCCAGCTGTAGTTACCCTGCTGATCGACGCCGCCGCCACCCTGAAAGTAGAAGCGACGCACCAGCGTGCGGGCGTGGTTAACGCGACCGGCCGATGACCAGCCGTAGGAGCCGTTGAAAATACCCGATGCACCGTAGCGCTCGCGGACGCGGCGATTCTCTTCCGCCACCAGATCCAGCGCGGTTTCCCAGTCCACGGCGACAAAATCTTCCCGGCCACGCAGCGTGCGGTCGCTCTTCTCGCGTGACTTCAGCCACGAGCGGCGCACCATCGGCTGGCGAATGCGTTTGTCGGAATAGACCAGCTCGGGAATAGTGTGGATCATCGGCGACGGATCGGCATCGGCGAAGAAAGGTTCGCAGCCAGTCAGACGATCGTTTTCAGTGACGGCGGTAAACGCGCCCCAGTGCGCCAGATGTGGCACTTTGATTTTCATCGTTGTTTTTTCACGGTAGCCAGGTGGGGAACTGAGCATAACATGGGGCGACGTCTCAGCAGAAGATGTGCAACAGCGGCCGGTTTTGCCCCTTTTTGCGACGACGCTGGCATTCTGTCGGGTTGATGTGTCCGCCCTTTTCCGTAACACTGATGCGATGTGTAAACGTTTTCCCCAAAGCAGGTCAACGCATGGCTACCATAAAGGATGTTGCGCGACTGGCTGGCGTTTCTGTCGCCACAGTCTCCCGTGTAATCAATAATTCTCCCAAAGCCAGCGACAGCTCCCGACAGGCCGTAGGCCAGGCGATGGAGCAGCTTCAGTATCACCCGAATGCCAACGCACGCGCGCTGGCGCAGCAATCGACCGAAACGCTCGGCCTGATTGTCGGTGACGTCTCCGATCCCTTTTTTGGCGCCATGGTGAAAGCCGTGGATGAAGTGGCAGGCGACACCGGTAACTTTTTGCTGATTGGTAACGGTTACCACAATGAGCAAAAAGAGCGTCAGGCGATTGAACAGCTGATGCGTCACCGCTGCGCGGCGCTGGTGGTGCACGCCAAGAAGATTCCCGACGCAGAGCTGGAAGTGCTGATGAAGCAGGTGCCCGGAATGGTACTGCTGAACCGGCTGATAAAAGGCTTTGAAAAGCGCTGTATTGCACTCGACGATCGCTACGGTGCCTGGCTGGCGACCCGCCATCTGATCCAGCTCGGCCACCAGAATATCGCCTTTATCTGCTCAACCCACACCATCTCTGATGCCGAAGATCGCCTGCAGGGTTACTACGATGCGCTGAAAGAGCACGGTCTGCCGTGCAGCGATCGGCTGGTGACCTGGGGCGAACCGGACGAAGTCGGCGGTGAGCAGGCGATGACAGAACTGCTGGGACGCGGCAGAAATTTCACCGCCGTCGCCTGCTACAACGACTCCATGGCGGCGGGCGCGCTGGCGGTGCTGAGCGATAACGGCGTCCGCGTGCCGGAAGAGATGTCGCTGATCGGTTTCGATGATGTGCTGGTGTCGCGCTATGTGCGACCACGCCTCACGACAGTCCGCTATCCGATTGTCACCATGGCGCAGCAGGCCGCTCAGCTGGCCCTGGCCCTGGCCAACGATCTGCCGCTGCCGGAAGTCACTCACATGTTCAGCCCGACGCTGGTGCGCCGTCACTCGGTCAGCGGCCCGGCCTGACGCCGCGGTGGCCGGTTCATCCAGCCATCGCGTTTACTGAAAGGCACGCAGCAGCGTCTCCAGCGGCCTGACCAGCGCTATCACCGTTTCATCCTGCACCTCTGCGGCGGCATCCAGTGTCGCCTGCATCCCGGCCACTTCAGTGGCACCAGATGCCTGATTACGGACGTAAGCATTCACCAGCGCGAAGCCCATGGTGCTGAGCATTTCGGTCTGTTGCACGCTGTGTGCCAGCGGCTTCAGCGTCGCGCTGCTGGTGACGATCGGCATTACCGCCGTCGCGTTGGCCTGCCAGCGCTGCAGGAAACCTGAACCCGAACCCGATTTTTTACGTCGGTCGGAATTTTCTGCCGGGTTGAGGCTTCCTTGCTTCAGGTCAAATCAGAGCGCATTAATTCTCAGCAATCACTACATGTAGGGAATAGAATCCTCCCGAACCCCATATGTAGTTTACGGAGAGAGAAATGGCGACGGTGGTAATCAAGCGCGATGGATGCCGGACAGGCTTTGATGCGCAGCGTATCGAGCAGGCTGTCATGGCGGCGGCACGGGCAGCAGAGGTCGACGATGCGGCCTGGTGCGCGCAGGTCGCCGAGCGCGTTGCTTTGCGGCTGGCGGATCGTCCCGAAGTGGATATTAGTGAGATTCAGTGTGCGGTAGAAGAGACGCTGATGGCGGGCCCTTATCCACAACTGGCGCGCGCCTACATTGAATACCGCCACGATCGCGATGTCGCCCGAGATCGCCAGAGCCAGTTACACCACGCCATTCGCGGTCTTGTCGATCAGACCAACGCGGCGCTGCTGAACGAAAATGCTAACAAAGACAGCAAAGTGATCCCGACACAGCGCGATCTGCTGGCCGGGATCGTGGCGAAGCACTACGCGCAGCAGCAGATCCTGCCGCGGGATATCGTTCTGGCGCACGAGCGCGGCGAGATCCACTATCACGATCTCGACTATTCACCCTTCTTCCCGATGTTTAACTGCATGCTGATCGATCTGAAAGGCATGCTGACCAATGGCTTTAAAATGGGCAACGCTGAGATCGAGCCGCCTAAATCGATCGCCACCGCCACTGCTGTGACGGCGCAGATCATCGCCCAGGTCGCAAGCCACATTTACGGCGGCACCACCATTAACCGCATTGATGAAGTGCTGGCCCCGTTTGTTGAGCAGAGCTATGCCCGGCATCTGGCGATCGCTGAACAGTGGCAGATTCCGCAGGCTGAACAGTATGCACGTCAGCGTACGGACAAAGAGTGCTACGACGCCTTTCAGTCGCTGGAGTACGAGGTGAATACCCTGCACACCGCCAACGGCCAGACGCCGTTTGTCACCTTTGGTTTCGGCCTGGGAACGGACTGGGCGGCGCGGCTGATTCAGCAGTCGATTCTGCGCAACCGGCTGGCCGGACTGGGCAAAAATCGTAAAACTGCGGTATTCCCTAAACTGGTGTTCAGCATTCGTGAAGGCGTCAACCGCCGGACGGGCGACGTTAACTACGATATCAAGCAGCTGGCGCTGGAGTGTGCCAGCAAGCGGATGTATCCCGACATCCTCAATTACGATCAGGTGGTGAAAGTCACCGGCTCGTTCAAAACGCCCATGGGCTGCCGCAGCTTCCTGGGCGTTTATGAAGAGAATGGCGAGCAGATTCATGAGGGCCGCAACAACATCGGCGTGATCAGCCTGAACCTGCCGCGCATTGCGCTTGAGGCGGCTGGGGATGAAGCCCGCTTCTGGACGTTGCTTGATGCCCGCCTGCTGCTGGCTAAGCGGGCGCTGATGACGCGTGTGGCGCGTCTGGAGAAGACCAAAGCACGCGTCGCGCCCATCCTCTACATGGAAGGGGCCTGCGGCGTCCGGCTGAATGCTGATGATGAAGTCGGCCCTATTTTCCGTAATGGCCGGGCGTCACTGTCGCTGGGCTACATCGGCCTGCACGAAACCCTGAATGCCCTCAGCGGCGGCCACCAGCACCCTTACGATGACGCGGCACTGCGCGCCAAAGGCGTAGCGATCATCGCCTATCTGCGCGCCGCCACTGACCGCTGGAAAGCGGAAACAGGCTACGGCTTCAGCCTTTATAGCACGCCGAGTGAGAATCTGTGCGACCGCTTCTGCCGACTGGATGCGGCACAGTTTGGCGTGGTACCGGGCGTTACCGACAAGGGTTATTACACCAACAGCTTCCATCTTGACGTCGAGAAGAAGGTGAATCCTTACGATAAAATCGACTTTGAAGCGCCCTATCCGCCGCTGGCGAATGGTGGATTCATCTGTTACGGCGAATACCCGAACGTACAGCACAACCTCAAAGCGCTGGAGGATGTCTGGGATTACAGCTACGACCGCGTGCCCTATTACGGTACCAATACGCCGATTGATGAGTGCTACGAGTGCGGCTTCAACGGCGAGTTCACCTGTACCAGCCGTGGATTTACCTGTCCGAACTGCGGCAATCACGATCCGGCACGCGTCTCTGTGACACGGCGGGTCTGTGGCTATCTGGGCAGCCCGGATGCGCGACCTTTTAACGCCGGTAAGCAGCAGGAAGTGCAGCGTCGCGTTAAGCATCTGGCCGAAGGGCCGCTGGGATGATGCATATTCACCGCTACTACGATGTGGATATCGTGAATGGCCCCGGCACCCGCTGCACGCTGTTTGTCGCCGGTTGCGAACATCAGTGTCGCGGCTGCTACAACCAGAGTACGTGGCGCACTGACTCCGGCGTGCCCTTTACGCTGGCGATGGAAGAGCAACTGCTGGCGGATTTGCAGGACACACGCATTCCGCGCCAGGGATTGTCGCTGAGCGGTGGCGATCCCCTTCATCCGCATAACGTGCCGCACATTCGCCGTCTGGTGAAACGGGTGCGAAAGACATGCCCCGGTAAAGATATCTGGCTCTGGACCGGCTACCGGATGCAGGAGCTGAATGCGGCACAGCGTGCCGTGCTGGACTATCTCGACGTGCTGATCGATGGCCGCTTTGTCGAAGAGGAGAAGGATGCCACGCTGCAATGGCGCGGCAGCCGAAATCAGATCGTCTGGCAGTTACGCTGAGTGACGCGGGATGTCGCCCGACTCAATGATGCTGACGCTCTCACTACCCGGCATGCATGCCTGCTGATGCAGACAGCGTGCCACGTCGCGTGCGTGAACCGCCCGCCAGTTGCCCGGCAGCAGCGAAAACAGCGGTCCCGCCAGGCTTTCGCCCTGTCGTTTCTGCGCGCGATCCCCCAGCAGCAGTGAAGGCCGCACCAGCGTCAGGCGCGGCCAGCCCTGATGGCGCAGCGCATTCTCCATTTCGCCTTTGACGCGATTGTATAAAAACGGTGAGTGACGGCTGGCACCGTGCGCGCTGACCACCAGCATCTGCTTCGCCCCCAGACGTAATCCGCATAACCCGCTGTCCACCACCAGCGTGTAATCGACGTGAATAAAGGCCTGCTTGCTGCCCGCCTGCTTACGTGTGGTGCCCAGGCAGCAGAACACCGTATCCAGCGAACTCTGCAGCGGCCCCAGCACATCGGTGAGATCGGCCTCTACCGGATTCACCACTTTGTGCATTACGGGCAGTGGCCGGCGGGTGGGCGCGATGATCTCATCAACACGCGGATCCTCAATCAGTAAGCGCAGCAGATGCGACCCGACTAAGCCGGTGGCACCGGTCAGTAATACGCGATTCATCTCAGATTCGTCCTTATTTCACTGCTGACAGCTTAAAAGATAGCTGATCTTAACGGGCTGGCTTGCGTTCTCACGCTCAGCGACCAGGCTTACAACGTTATCCGGATAGCGCGCCTCGCGCTCCACAAATTTAAGGAGGAAAAAAGATGAGCAAGAAAGTTGCGGTTTTGATTACCGATGAATTTGAAGACTCAGAATTTACCTCACCTGCGGAAGCCTACAAAGGCGCGGGTTTTGAGGTGGTGACCATTGAGAAACAGGCCGGTAATGTCGTTAAAGGCAAGAAAGGCGAAGCGGAAGTGACCATCGACCGCAGCATTGATGACGTCAGCCCGGCGGAATTTGATGCCCTGCTGCTGCCAGGCGGCCACTCGCCTGACGCGCTGCGCGGCGACGATCGTTTTGTTGCCTTTACCAAAGAGTTTGTCGCCAGCGGCAAACCGATCTTTGCCATCTGCCACGGTCCACAGCTGCTGATTAGCGCGAACGGCGTGCGCGGTCGCAAGATGACTACCGTTAAAGCCGTTGCCATTGACCTGATCAATGCCGGTGCTGACTTCCATGATAAGGAAGTGGTCGTGGATGGCGATAAGCTGGTCACCAGCCGTACGCCGGACGATTTACCGGCCTTTAACCGTGAATCCCTGCGGATCCTCGAAGCGCTGTAAATCCGCCACGCCCTTTTCTGCTGAAAGGGGCGTATCTATTTCTCCCGCTGCCAGGCAATTTTCTTGCCGAATCCCAGCGCATTATCCGTCATCTTCACCTCATCCAGCTCAATCTCCCACAGCGGGGCCGACACTTTGCGTGAGACCGGAAAACGTTTCTGGTAAGCCGCTCTGGCGATCTGCTCTGATGCTTCATCCAGCCGTGTGACCCGGCCACGATACTGCACCCCTTTAATCAGCAGGACAGTTCTGGGCTGGCCATTGACGGTGCCTGCAACCTGCGGATTCAGCACCATGAGTTCACCGTGGCGGGTATCAGGTTCGGTCATGATCCAGAAGGCCATGCGCGTCTCATCAAAGACGTAGTAGCAGTTAGCGCACCAGAGTTGATCGTCGGCGGTACAGCAGAGTGAAAGCACATGCTGCTTTCGGAGGTAGCGAACAAGATGGGCGTGATCGGACAAGATAAACTCCTGGCGGTGCACCGGAGCGTGAAGCGCGCTACACTGCCCGGCACCTTTTTTTGGGAATAGATTACGTATGGCTCAGCAGTGGCAACTCTACATCGTCCGGACGGCGAAAGGGAGCCTGTACACCGGCATTACCACGGATGTGGTGCGCCGGGTTGCTCAGCACCAGAGCGGACGCGGCGCCCGCGCGCTACGGGGCAAAGGTCCGCTGGACCTGGTGTTTCACTGTGAGGCGGGCGATCGCGCCAGCGCCTCCAGACTGGAGTATCAGGTTAAACAACTGACCCGTCAGCAGAAGTTACTGCTGGTGGCGGGTCAGCCGATCAGTCTGGAGAGCTGGCTGGGTATTACGGCTGGCGATTAAAAGGTTCGGCGTAGTCGATCTGCCCTTCCGCGCCGTCAAAAGCATTGTCCGCCAGACGGTAGACCTGGAACGTTGTCTCTGTTCCCGGCCAGCGAGTGCGCAGGCCATGGCGTGCAGCCGATTCAAAACCAAACCGGCTGAACAGCGCCGGATCGCCCAGCACCACGACCGCGCTGTAGCCAAATTCATTAAGCGTATCCAGCCCCTCATAAATCAGCTTGCTGGCAATGCCCTGACCGCGCAGCGTCTCATCAACGGCCAGCGGTGCCAGCGCCACCCAGCCGCGATCGTCGCCCTGAACGCTGACCGGACTGAATGCGGCATAACCCAGCACCTGTCCCTCATCATCCGTGGCGACCACGCCCAGGGTCAGCAGGCCATCTTCACGCAGCGCCTGAGTCAGTTCCGCCTCGGCGGAGGTACTGAAGCAGCGTCTGAGCAGTACGTCGATGCCTGCGGCATCAACACCAATTTCGCTACGGATCAACATGCGGCACCCGCGCGTGCCTGTGCGGC
The DNA here is from genome assembly GCF_016658625.1 of Pantoea sp. S62. Taxonomy (NCBI): domain Bacteria; kingdom Pseudomonadati; phylum Pseudomonadota; class Gammaproteobacteria; order Enterobacterales; family Erwiniaceae; genus Pantoea; species Pantoea sp. S62. The sequence continues at coordinate 90,562 of NZ_JACVVI010000004.1, forward strand.
CTTCGCGTCCTGTTTCATGCCGGCGTCGACAAATGCCGCCATCTGCTCAATAGCCGTGCGTAACGCGGTGGGCATAGCCTCGGGTTCAATAGCATCCATTACGTTCTTCACCTCAAGTCCCAGTTCTGTGTCGCCTTCAATCACCAGACGGCGTTGAAAGAACAGCATGTCGGGATCTGCTTTACGTGCTGCCACCAGCAACAGATCATTGGCATTGCCCCGAAACCAGACATCCGCTTCGGACTGTTGCAATACCGCCAGTCGGCCATCCTGCAGCGTGGTTATCCATTGCAGATTGAGATCGGCAATCCCGATACCCAGCAGGCGACCGTTCAGAAAGTCTAACTCACCTTCAGCCAAAGCATGGCGAAATTGCCAGTTTAAGAGTTGTTGCAGCAGCAACTTTTTGACCGGGAATGGGGTAAGCGCTTCGGGTAACCCTAAGATTTTTGGACCATTTTTCACACAATGGGCATGTATCCGCTCTAACACTTTCGTCACTCCCTTCAGAAAATTTTACGTATATTGCCATATCCTTTTCTGCGCGCCTCATCCGGGATCAATAAAAAACGCGGCTATAGAGGGAAAAAAAGCGCCGCCAGGCCGGATGAACTGGAATTTCACTGCCCCAAATCAACACGCAGACCACACCAGATGCCTAGACTCGACGCCCATCGCATGTTGAGAGGAACACCTATGGAACTGCTCTGCCCGGCAGGAAACTTACCCGCAGTGCGCACCGCCACAGAGAATGGCGCAGATGCGGTCTATGTGGGACTGAAAGATGACACCAATGCCCGACACTTTGCGGGCCTGAACTTCACCGATAAAAAGCTGGCTGAAGCGGCGCGCTATCTTCATCAGCATCGGTGCAAACTGCATGTGGCGATCAACACGTTTGCCCACCCGGATGGCATGGGACGCTGGCAGCGGGCGATTGATGTGGCGGCGCAAAACGGAGCCGACGCGCTGATTCTGGCCGATATTGCCACGCTGGAGTATGCCGCGAAGCATTATCCACAGGTTGAACGTCATCTCTCTGTGCAGGCTTCGGCAACCAATCTTGAGGCGATTCGCTTTTATCATCGCCACTTCAATCTGCAGCGCGTGGTGCTGCCGCGGGTGTTGTCGATTCATCAGGTTAAACAACTGGCGCGCAGCACGCCGGTGCCGCTGGAGGTGTTCGCCTTTGGCAGCCTGTGCATTATGGCGGAAGGCCGCTGCTATCTCTCCTCCTGGATGACCGGCGAATCGCCTAACAGCGCAGGTGCCTGCTCCCCGGCTAAATTTGTGCGCTGGCAGCAGACGCCGCAGGGCATGGAGTCACGCCTGAATGAGGTGCTAATCGATCGCTACGCGCCCGATGAGAGCGCCGGTTACCCGACGCTCTGCAAAGGACGCTATGAGGTTAACAATCAGCGTTATCACGTGCTGGAGGAGCCTGCCAGTCTGAACACACTGGAACTGCTGCCGGAGCTGCTGCGGGCAGGCATTGCCTCGGTGAAAATCGAAGGCCGCCAGCGCAGTCCCGCCTACGTCGCTGATGTGGCGCGCGTCTGGCGTCAGGCGATCGATCGCTGCAAGGCGCAGCCGGAACAGTTTGACGTCGCGCCACAGTGGATGCAGACGCTGGGCGATCTCTCCGAAGGCACGCAAACCACGCTGGGTGCTTATCACCGTGAATGGCAATAAGGAGTCATGATGCAATATGCCCTTGGGCCGGTGCTCTGGTACTGGCCGACCGATACGCTGGAAGATTTCTACCAGCAGGCTGCCCGCAGTAGTGCGGATATTATTTATCTCGGCGAGGCGGTGTGCAGTAAACGCCGCGCCACGCCCTATGCCCGCTGGATGGCGCTGGCGCGTGACGTGGCGTCCAGCGGCAAACAGGTCGTACTCAGCACACTGGCGCTGCTGCAATCCCCTTCTGAGCTGAAAGAGCTGCAGCGCTATGTAGAAAACGGCGAGTTCCTGATTGAAGCCAATGATATCGGCACGGTCAATATGGCCGCTGAGCGCCATCTGCCGTTTGTCGCCGGTCCGACGCTGAATGTCTATAACGCCGACACGCTGCAGCTGCTGGTCAAAGAGGGCATGACGCGCTGGTGTATGCCGGTGGAGATGTCGCGTGACTGGCTGCTACAGCTGCTGGCGCAGTGCGAAACACGGGGTATCCGGCAGCAGTTTGAAGTAGAGGTGATGGGCTACGGTCATCTGCCGCTGGCGCTGTCAGCGCGCTGCTTCACCGCCCGCTCTGAAAACCGCGCGAAAGATGACTGTGAAACCTGCTGCATCAACTATCCGACAGGCCGCCGCGTCAACTCTCAGGAGGGACAGCAGGTGTTCGTCCTCAATGGCATTCAGACCATGAGCGGCTACTGCTATAACCTGGGTAACGATCTGGCGGGAATGCGTGGCCAGGTCGATTGCGTGAGACTCTCGCCGCAGGATACGTCGACGCTGGCGGAGATTGACCGTTTCCGCGCTAATGAAAACGGTCAGGCCCCGCTTATGGTCGCGAAAGGCTGCGATTGTAACGGTTACTGGCGCAAACTGGCAGGTATGACGCTGGCATCCTGAGTAAAAGCACATACCGGCTATATTCCTGCTGAGGTTAGCAGTTTTAATATAAGGAATGATGCGTAATACTAAATGGTGCAGGTTTTTACGCCTGCGCCATACAACGGGAGTAGTCATGTCTGATAAAAAACCTCTTCGCCTGTCCGTGCTGGATCTTGCGCCGATTCCACAGGGCGCGACCGCACGGGATGCGTTCCATAATTCACTGGCGCTGGCGCGTCAGGCTGAAAAACTGGGCTTCGAACGCTACTGGCTGGCTGAACATCACAACATGACAGGGATTGCCAGCGCTGCGACGTCGGTATTGATCGGCTATCTGGCGGCGAACACCGAGACCCTGAAGCTGGGTTCCGGCGGCATTATGCTGCCTAACCATGCGCCACTGGTCATCGCCGAGCAGTTTGGCACCCTGGCCTCTCTCTATCCTGGCCGTATCGACCTCGGCTTAGGCCGTGCGCCCGGTTCTGACCAGCGCACCATGATGGCGCTGCGCCGTCACCAGGCCAGCATGCACGCTGACACCTTTCCCGAAGATGTGGCTGAGCTGATTCACTGGTTTGATGCTGACCCGGATGCGCAACTACCGGTTCAGCCAGTGCCGGGTCTGGGCCTGAAGATCCCGGTCTGGCTGCTCGGTTCCAGCCTTTACAGCGCCCAGCTGTCAGCGAAAATGGGCCTGCCATTTGCCTTTGCCTCCCATTTCGCGCCTGACCAGCTGTTCCAGGCGCTGCACGTGTATCGTGAGAACTTCCAGCCTTCAGCGCGTCTCGACAAGCCGTATGCCACCGTCTGTATTAACGTGGTTGCCGCTGATAATGAACGTGATGCGCGCTTCCTGTTTACCTCGCAGCAGCAGCAGTTTATTAACCTGCGCCGCGGCAAACCTGGCCCGTTACCGGCACCGGTTGAGAACATGAATAACCTCTGGTCGCCGTCAGAACAGTATGGCGTGCAGCAGGCGCTGAGCATGTCGCTGGTAGGCGATACCGACAAGGTGCGTCATGGCCTGGCCTCGCTGATGCGTGAAACGCAGGCGGATGAAATTATGGTTAATGGTCAGATTTTTGACAGCGAGGCACGCCTGCGCTCCTTTGCCATTGCGATGGAAGCGGCAAACAGCCTGTAATCAGTTTTGCGGTGGGCGCAGGGTATCCGGGCTCACCGCCAGCTGACGACTGTCCCTGGCCGGAGATTGCCCATACAGGCGGCGATACTCGCGGCTGAACTGTGATGCGCTCTGGTAGCCCACCCGATAGCCTGCGGTACCGGCATCCAGCTTTTCCACCATCATCAGACGTCGCGCCTCGTTGAGCCGCAGTTGTTTCTGATATTGCATCGGCGTCATGGCCGTGACGGCTTTGAAGTGATGATGCAGCGAAGAGATACTCATGCCGACACTGCTGGCGAGCTGGTCTATCTTCAGCGGCTGATGAAAATTCTCACGCAGCCAGCGAGCTGCCTGCGCCACCCGGTTACCCGGCCGCTCAGCCAGCGCCATGTTCAGGATGCGCGATCCCTCCGGCCCGGTCAGCAGCCGGTAGAAAATTTCCTGCTCAATCAGCGGGGCCAGCGCCTCAATATCTTCCGGATGGTCAAGCAGACGCACCAGCCGGATGACCGCATCCACCAGCAAAGGTGAAACCTTATGCACGGTGACACCACGTTCATTGCCTGCGGTTGACAGCGGCAGCGCTGGCGGAAACTGTTCAAGGTAGCGCATAAGCCGGGATTCATTAATCGCGATACCTATCCCGAGATTCGGCTTTTCCGGCGTGGCGACAGTGACGCAGGCGCGCACTGGCATATCCAGCGTCACCAGCAACAGATCCCCCGGTCCATAGTGCAGCACCTCATCACCCATATGTAGTGCTTTGCTGCCCTGCGCCACCAGCGCAAAACTGGCCCATTGAGCAAAGTGCATCGGCTCTGTGGGTGCTGAAACCCGGCCAAAAAACAGGCAATCGATGGCACTGGAATGCCGGCCATCCTCCGGCGCATGACGGGCAATTAACTGTGCCAGCGCCTGCCACTTGTCACTCTCTGTCACTGCGTTCTCCCCTTCCGCTCTCTGTGCCGATATTACCTGACGTCAGGCGAAATGCCTGTCCTGCTGCCGCACTTTTGCAGGATCGTGCAAAAAGCTTGCAGGATTGCGCTACCCGCTTTTCGTCACCAGCGCGCATAGTCTTTCGACGCAATCATTACGGCGGAGAATGACATAATGAAAGCACTGCAGAACAAAATCGCACTGGTGACAGGCGCCTCAAAAGGGATTGGTGCAGCGATTGCCATCGCGTTCGCCGCAGCGGGCGCCAGGGTCGTGGTCAACTATCGTCAGGACGAGGTGGGAGCGGCAGACGTGGTGAGCGATATCGTCACGCTGGGCAGTGAAGCCGTGGCGGTACAGGCTGATATTTCTCATCTGCGGGACGTGGAACGGCTGTTTGCCACCACCGCAGAGTGTTTCGGCGCACCCGATATTGTGGTGAATAATGCGGGCAGTTTTCATCATGGCGAGTTTGCGGCGCTGACGCCAGAGGAGATGCAGCAGCAGATTAACGTTAACCTGCTCGGCACGCTGCTGGTCTGTCAGCAAGCAATTCGTCACTTTCCCGCGCACGGCGGCAGCATTATTAACCTCAGCGCCCTGAACAGTAAAAACAGTACGCCAGGTTCCGTGCTCTGGGCGGCCACCAAAGGTGCAGTGGATACGCTGACTCAGGGGCTGGCGCGCGAGCTGGGCGCAAAAAATATCCGGGTTAACGCGCTGGCACCGGGCATGATTCTGACCGAAGGATTGCTGGCCGCGAAGAGGATGAGCCCGCAGCTCAAGGCACAGCTGCTGGCGGCTACCCCGCTGGGGCGTTTTGGTCTGCCGGAGGATGTGGCGCAGGTTGCATTGTTTCTGGCGTCTGAAGAGTCCGCTTATGTCAGCGGCGAGCGCGTCATGATCAGCGGCGGTGCCTGACAGGCATAAAAAAAGGGAAGCCAGCGGCTTCCCTTTTCGTTACGACGTTAAATCGTTATGCATCACGACGACGTGGAGCGGCAGCTGCGCCTTCTTCACGACGTGGACCACGGCTACCTTCACGGTTGAAAGTGCGTCCACCGCCTTCACGACCACCTTCACGGCGCTCTGAAGAGAAGCGACGACCACCTTCACGGTTGGCTGCGCCAGGACCGCTGCGACGCTCACCGCCAGCACCGGCTGGACGACGATCGCCACGGCCTTCGTTTGGCTGTGCATCACCCAGCAGCTGCATATTCATCGGTTTGTTCAGAATACGCGTACGGGTGAAGTGCTGCAGCACATCGCCTGGCATGCCTTTCGGCAGCTCGATAGTCGAGTGGTTACCGAACAGCTTGATGTTACCGATGTAACGGCTGCTGATGTCGCCTTCGTTAGCGATAGCGCCAACGATGTGACGAACTTCAACACCATCATCACGGCCCACTTCGATGCGGTACAGCTGCATTTCGCCAACGTCACGACGTTCGCGACGTGGACGATCGCCATCACGGCTGTCACGGCTTTCACGTGGGCCACGATCGCTACGCGCTTCACGGCTGTCACGACGACCATCACGCTCGTCACGATCGCGGTATTCGCGACGTGCAGGACGTGGTGCTTCTGGTGGCAGAATCAGAGGACGTTCGCCCTGTGCCATCTTCAGCAGTGCGGCTGCCAGAGTTTCCAGATCCAGTTCATCTTCCGGCTGCATTTTAGTCAGCAGAGCACGGTACTGATCCAGATCGCTGCTTTCCAGCTGCTGCTGAACTTTAGCGGCAAACTTGGCCAGACGACGCTCACCCAGCAGTTCTGCGTTAGGCAGCTCGACTTCAGGAATTGTCAGCTTCATGGTACGTTCGATGTTGCGCAGCAGACGACGCTCGCGGTTCTCAACGAACAGCAGCGCACGGCCAGCACGACCGGCACGACCGGTACGGCCGATACGGTGAACGTATGATTCTGCATCCATTGGGATGTCGTAGTTTACAACCAGGCTGATACGCTCAACGTCCAGGCCACGGGCCGCAACGTCGGTTGCAATCAGGATGTCCAGACGACCATCTTTCAGGCGCTCCAGCGTCTGCTCACGCAGTGCCTGGTTCATATCACCGTTCAGCGCGGCGCTGTTATAGCCACTACGCTCCAGCGCTTCTGCCACTTCCAGCGTTGCGTTTTTAGTACGCACGAAGATGATAGCAGCATCAAAGTCTTCTGCTTCCAGGAAGCGAACCAGTGCGTCTGTTTTACGACCGTAAGCGGTCCAGTAACTCTGGCTGATGTCAGGACGCGTTGTCATGCTTGACTGAATACGCACTTCCTGTGGATCTTTCATGAAGCGTTTGGTGATGCGACGAATCGCTTCCGGCATGGTTGCAGAGAACAGCGCAGTCTGATGACCGGCTGGAATCTGAGCCATGATGGTTTCAACGTCTTCGATGAAGCCCATACGCAGCATTTCATCAGCTTCATCCAGCACCAGACCGCGCAGGTTAGAGAGTTCTAACGTGCCGCGTTTCAGGTGGTCAAGCAGACGACCAGGGGTACCCACAACAACCTGTGGTCCCTGACGCAGAGCGCGCAGCTGCACGTCATAACGCTGGCCGCCGTAAAGGGCAACCACGTTCAGGCCACGCATGTGCTTAGAGAATTCAGTGATTGCTTCAGCAACCTGTACCGCCAGTTCGCGGGTCGGTGCCAGCACCAGGATCTGTGGTGCTTTAACAGTCGGGTCGATGTTGTTTAACAGCGGCAGAGAGAACGCCGCAGTTTTACCACTCCCGGTCTGCGCCATGCCTAACACGTCACGGCCCGCCAGCAGGTGAGGAATACACTCAGCCTGGATTGGGGATGGCTTTACGTAGCCCATGCCATTCAGTGATTCAAGGATGTCGGCGTTCAGGCCAAGGTCAGCAAAAGTGGTTTGAATATCAGTCATGTAGTACACGTGCCTCTTAGATTGCGGCGGCCAGTCTACATAACTCGTCGTGAAAACTTTCAGTCATTTTCATCAAAAAGTGTGAACCGGCTCAAATTAGAAGTTTTGACGAACAGAAAAGCCTTCATCCCTTAAGATGATGACTTAACAGGTTTTACAGGCAAATTAAGTTCGTCAGCTATTGCTGGTCAGATTCTGATAAATCGTCTTGTGCCTGGCCGAGTTGCGCCAGTTCCAACAATGCGTATCGGTGTTCAACAAAGTTGTTAACGTTGTTGGCGACCGCCAGTTTGAACAACGCTTTCGCGTCGTCCTTCTCCCCCAGACTTAGGTAGTACTTACCTAAATAGAAGTTGGTTTCACTGAGATGTTCAGCGAGCGAGGTGTTATCCGTTGCGTCCGCCTTGAGACTTTCCATCAACGTTTTCTCGTTGATATCTCCAAGGTAGAACTCGACAATATTCCATCCCCATTGGTCTCTGACCGCTTTGTCGTGACGCTGTTGAAGCGCGACTTTTGCCTTGTCGACATCCATCTCACGTTCAACGAGATAGAGCCACAGACTGCGGAAAGGATCGTTAGGATCGTCTTGATAAAACGCCAGCAGATCATCTTGCGCTAACTTGTATCGACCGCCGTAATAGAGGGCGATACCACGGTTTAAATGCGCATAGTTGTAAGTTGGATCAAGCTCAAGTACAGAATCGAACGCTTCATAGGCGGCATCAAAGTTGCCCGCCTGCGTTAAATATATGCCTAAGTAGTTAAACACTTCGGGCATATCTGGTCTTATAGACAGCGCTTGCGAAAAATCGTTCCGCGCTAATGCCCGCAGACCTAAACTATCATACAACACTCCGCGCTCATATAACAGCTGTGCGCGTTCATCATCGGTGAGAGCGCGACTGGCAAGAATTTGTTCCATGCGCGCCAGTATCACTTCCTGCTGCAGTGTGGGCTGTAAAGGCACTGCAAGAACTTCGTTCTTACGCCAATTGGAGTTGCTGCATCCTGCCAGCGTCAAAGCTGTCGCAACAAAACACCAGCGCAGAAAAGGCTTCATTTCCCACTCCCGAATACAAACATTGGGATAACCATCCTGTCATCCGCCTGCTGTGCACAAGGATTCCCGCCCTCGCGATGATACAAACGCCCCTCTCTGCCAGGCAAAGAGGGGCAAATCAGCAACGACTTATTCAGCGTCAGGCGTGGTCACCGCTGCAGCTTCTTCAGTCTGCGGCTTAGATTCTGTCGCTTCTTTGATGCTCAGACGTACGCGACCCTGGCGATCAACTTCCATCACCTTAACCGGCACTTCCTGACCCATCTGCAGATAGTCAGTCACTTTCTCAACGCGCTTGTCAGCGATTTGTGAAATGTGAACCAGACCTTCTTTACCGCCGCCGATAGCAACGAAGGCACCGAAGTCAACGATACGGGTCACTTTACCACTGTAAATGCGGCCCACTTCGATTTCTGCAGTGATCTCTTCGATACGACGAATCGCTTCTTTCGCTTTCAGACCATCGGTCGCAGCGATTTTCACGGTGCCGTCATCTTCGATTTCAATCGTCGTGCCGGTCTCTTCGGTCAGTGCACGAATCACTGAGCCGCCTTTACCGATCACATCTTTGATCTTGTCAGAGCTGATTTTGATGGTGTAAATGCGTGGAGCGAATTCAGAAATCTCGGTACGCGGTGTGCTGATAGCCTGTTCCATGACGCCCAGAATGTGCAGACGCGCACCCTTGGCCTGGTTCAGGGCTTCCTGCATGATTTCACGCGTGATGCCTTCGATTTTGATGTCCATCTGCAGCGCGGTGATACCTTCACGGCTACCGGCTACTTTGAAGTCCATGTCGCCCAGGTGATCTTCGTCGCCCAGAATGTCTGACAGAACGACAAACTTCTCATCTTCTTTTACCAGACCCATTGCGATACCGGCAACGGCGGCTTTGATTGGCACACCTGCATCCATCAGCGCCAGTGAGGCACCGCAGACAGAGGCCATTGAAGAGGAGCCATTAGATTCAGTGATTTCAGACACCACACGCACGGTGTAAGGGAAATCTTCCGCTTTAGGCATTACCGCTAACACACCGCGCTTCGCCAGACGACCGTGACCAATCTCACGACGCTTCGGCGAACCGACCATGCCGGTTTCACCGACAGAGTATGGAGGGAAGTTGTAATGGAACAGGAAGCTGTCGGTACGTTCGCCCATCAGCTCATCCAGGTTCTGCGCATCACGGGTAGTACCCAGCGTTGCCGTAACCAGTGCCTGTGTCTCACCACGGGTAAACAGTGATGAACCGTGAGTACGTGGCAATACGCCAGTACGCACGTCCAGACCGCGGATCATATCTTTTTCACGGCCATCGATACGTGGCTCGCCATTCAGGATGCGGGTACGAACGACGGTTTTTTCGAGGCTATGCACGATGTCGCCGATTTCTGAACCATCCAGCGTTTCATCTTCAGCCAGCAGCGCAGCAATGGTTTCGTCTTTGATGACGCCAACCTGCGCGTAACGCTCCTGCTTGTCAGTGATGCGGTAAGCATCGCTGATGCGCGCTTCTGCCAGGGCAGCAACACGAGAAATCAGCGGGGTGTTAGCCGCTTCTGGTTGCCAGTCCCAGCGTGGTTTGCCGGCTTCAGCCACCAGAGCATTGATGTTTTCGATAACGATCTGCTGCTGGTCATGGCCAAAGACCACGGCACCCAGCATCTGCTCTTCTGACAGGATCTCAGCTTCAGATTCAACCATCAGTACGGCATTCTGCGTACCGGCAACGACCAGATCCAGACGAGACTGTTTCAGCTCATCTGCGGTTGGGTTCAGAACATATTGATCGTTGATGTAACCGACACGCGCAGCACCAATCGGGCCATTAAACGGCAGACCAGAAAGCGCCAGTGCAGCAGAGGCACCAATCATTGCAACGATGTCCGGATGAACCTGTGGGTTAACAGACACCACGGTCGCAATAACCTGAACTTCGTTAACAAAGCCTTCCGGGAACAGCGGGCGAATCGGGCGGTCAATCAGACGCGAAATCAGGGTTTCGCCTTCGCTTGGACGGCCTTCACGACGGAAGAAGCTGCCTGGGATACGACCAGCAGCGTAAGTACGCTCCTGATAGTTCACGGTCAGTGGGAAGAAGTCCTGACCTGGTTTAGATTTTTTCTGACCTACGACAGTGACGAACACTGCAGTATCGTCCATGCTCACCATCACAGCGGCTGTCGCCTGGCGAGCCATCATGCCGGTTTCCAGCGTGACGGTATGTTGACCATATTGGAATTTGCGTACGATCGGATTCAGCAAAATCAAAGTCCTTAACTTCGGGGCTGGGCTATCTGTAGCCCGCCATTGATTACCAATCTTCAGCTGCATCCTCGCGACTAATGACAACCCTCGACCGCCCCTGCGGTAAAGCCTCTCATTAGCCGCGCGAAATTCTGCAAACTAAAGATCACACTAAGCAACAATACATCAGTTTGGTCCGGATTGCTGCCGATTGCTCGAAAAAAGGGGCCATAAAGGCCCCCTCTTCACGAAACTCGCACAAATCTGATCGTAAGCTGCACACAGTGCAAAAGCTCGCATAATGCCCCGACGATCAGATTCTTCAGACTTAGCGACGCAGACCGAGACTTTCGATCAGGCTGCTGTAGCGTGCAACGTCTTTACGCTTCAGGTAGTCCAGCAGCTTACGACGCTGAGATACCATGCGCAGCAGACCGCGGCGGCTGTGGTGGTCTTTTTTGTGCTCAGAGAAGTGACCCTGCAGATGGGTAATCTGCGCGGTCAACAGGGCAACCTGAACTTCAGTTGAACCGCTGTCGTTAGCACCACGGCCATATTTAGCAACGATCTCTGCTTTAGCTTCTACGCTTAGAGACATAATAAACTCCAGTAATAAATGAATGTATGGGTGCCAATCTCTAATTCAGCATCCCGCTTTAAAGCCGCGCTATTCTACTCTGCGCCCGATAGCAACGCAAATGCCCCATCAGCGAAAAGTGAACGCCTGGCTTAATCCTGATACTCAACCACTAAACGACGTGGCGCAAGACGACCATCATCGGCAATTTCTGCCATACCGATAAACTTACGCGCTTCGCCTTCCGATACCCTGACCAGCCCGTGAGCAGGCGCATTGCTGGCCTGCACCGGCTGTCCCTGGCGGAAAAAATCTGCCACGGCGGGCGGGATATTTACTTCAGGGAAATCAGAAGCGGGACTGTCCATCGGCAACAACAGCGGATCGAGCTGCGTTTCCAGTGGGATGCCCGCTTCTGTGGCTTCCGCCAGCAGGGTATTGAGCTGTTCCAGCGTCACCATCCGTTCATACGGGTAACGGGCAACCTGTACACGACGCAGCATGATGACATGCGCACCGCATCCCAGCTTTTCGCCCAGATCATCGATGATGGTACGGATATAGGTGCCTTTGGAGCAGTGAATTTCCAGCTCCAGCTCATTATCCTGCCAGCGAATAAATTGCAGCTCATAGACCGTAATCGGACGCGGTTCACGCTCAATCACAATGCCCTGACGTGCATATTCATACAGCGGACGACCCTGATGCTTCAGCGCCGAAAACATTGATGGCACCTGCAGCGTGTCACCGCGGAAGCTCTCAAGGGCGCTATCCAGATCGGCCTGACTGAAGCTGACCGGACGCGTCTGCACGATGTTGCCATCGGCGTCTGACGTGTCAGTGCGCTCGCCCAGTCGGGCAATCACACGGTAGCGTTTGTCGGAATCGAGCAGATACTGCGAAAACTTGGTCGCTTCACCCAGGCAGATTGGCAACATGCCGGTGGCCAGTGGATCAAGCGCGCCGGTATGGCCTGCGCGATTGGCGTTGAAGATACGCTTCACTTTCTGCAGGACATCATTCGACGAAACGCCTTGTGGCTTATCCAGCAACAACACGCCATGGACGTCGCGACCGCGACGACGCGGACGACTCATTACGCCTCCTCGTCATCGCCGGTGGCATCCGGACCACGGCGCTCTGCATCGTTCTTCACGACGCTGGTGACGAGGTTAGACATGCGCATCCCTTCGACTAACGAGTTGTCGTAGAAGAACGTCAGCTCAGGCACGATACGCAGGCGCATCGCTTTGCCGAGCAGAATGCGAATGTAACCTGAGGCTTCTTTCAGCGCTTTCAGGCCATGCTTAATCGCATCTTCATCTTTGTCGTTGAGGAACGTCACGAACACTTTTGCGTAAGCAAGATCGCGTGACACTTCAACGCCGGATACGGTGACCATCATGCCAAGGCGCGGATCTTTAATCTCACGCTGCAGGATCATCGCAATCTCTTTTTGCAGCTCTTGTGACACGCGCTGCGGGCGACCAAATTCTTTCGCCATCATTATTTCTCCCAAATAATTCGGGAGGCCAGAGGCCTCCCAAATTGCAACACATCAGCAGTCTATTACTCGATGGTGCGTTTAATTTCGATGATTTCAAACACTTCGATCATATCGCCAACGCGAACGTCGTTGTAGTTCTTCACGCCGATACCGCACTCCATGCCATTACGCACTTCGTTGACGTCATCTTTAAAGCGACGCAGAGATTCCAGCTCGCCTTCGTAAATCACCACGTTGTCACGCAGGACACGGATTGGATTGTGACGTTTGATGTTACCTTCCGTCACCATACAACCGGCAATCGCGCCAAACTTCGGTGATTTGAACACGTCGCGCACTGCAGCCAGACCAATGATCTGCTGTTTGTACTCTGGTGCCAACATGCCGCTCATCGCCGCTTTAACTTCGTCAATCAGGTTATAGATGACAGAGTAGTAGCGCAGATCCAGGCTTTCTGCGTCAATGATGCGACGCGCAGAGGCATCGGCACGAACGTTGAAGCCAAGGAGGATGGCGTTAGAAGCAGCCGCCAGGGTTGCATCGGTTTCGGTAATCCCGCCTACGCCTGAACCCACAATCTTCACCTTCACTTCGTCGGTGGAGAGTTTCTGCAGGGAATCAGAGATGGCTTCCACAGAACCCTGAACGTCAGCTTTCAGAACGATGTTCAGTTCAGACACTTCGCCTTCGGTCATGTTAGCAAACATGTTCTCGAGCTTAGATTTCTGCTGGCGAGCCAGTTTAACTTCGCGGAATTTGCCCTGACGATAGAGCGCAACTTCACGTGCTTTCTTCTCGTCACGAACCACGGTCGCTTCATCACCTGCAGCCGGCACGCCGGACAGACCCAGAATCTCAACCGGGATAGAAGGACCCGCCTCCAGAACTTCGCGACCCAGTTCGTCACGCATTGCACGAACACGGCCATATTCGAAACCACAAAGAACGATGTCGCCTTTGTTGAGCGTACCTTCACGAACCAGCACGGTAGCAACCGGACCACGACCTTTGTCGAGGAACGATTCAATCACTACGCCGCTCGCCATACCTTCACGGATAGCCGTCAGTTCCAGCACTTCCGCCTGCAGCAGGATAGCATTTAACAGGTCATCAATGCCGGTACCCGCTTTCGCAGAGACATTCACGAACATGTTTTCGCCGCCCCACTCTTCCGGAATAATTCCGTACTGAGTCAGTTCGTTTTTAACACGATCCGGATCCGCTTCTGGCTTATCGCACTTGTTCACGGCAACCACAACCGGCACTTTAGCGGCTTTGGCGTGCTGAATAGCTTCGACAGTCTGTGGCATCACGCCATCGTCTGCGGCAACGACCAGGATAACGATATCTGTCGCCTGTGCACCACGTGCACGCATCGCGGTAAACGCGGCGTGGCCCGGGGTATCCAGGAAGGTGACCATACCGTTGTCGGTTTCAACGTGGTAAGCACCGATGTGCTGTGTAATACCGCCCGCTTCGCCAGAGGCGATTTTAGTGGAGCGGATATAGTCCAGCAGAGAGGTTTTACCGTGGTCGACGTGGCCCATGATGGTCACAACCGGCGCACGAGATTCCTGTGCCGCATCGGTATCACGATCGTCCATTACCGCTTCTTCCAGCTCGTTCTCACGACGCAGGGTCACTTTGTGGCCCATCTCTTCGGCTACGAGCTGTGCAGTTTCCTGATCGATGACCTGGTTGATAGTCGCCATGGCGCCCATCTTCATCATCGCTTTAATGACCAGAGAACCTTTCACCGCCATTTTGTTCGCCAGTTCGGCTACGGTGATGGTTTCGCCAATCACAACATCGCGGTTAACGGCCTGCGCTGGCTTGTTGAAGCCCTGCTGCAGTGCGCTAGGTTTGCGATGCTTACCGCCTTTACCGCCACGAACCTGCGCACGCGCTTCTTCACGGTCAGTTTTGGCTTCGGAATGTTTGTTGCCTTTTTTCGCCGGACGCGCAGCTTTAGCAGTCGTACGCGCACGCGCACGGCCTGCTTCAACCTGACGGTCGTTTTCGTCTTCTGCCTGGCGGGCGTGGGTCGAAGTGGTGACGTGATAGTCGCCTTTATCCTCTTCTTCCGGTTTTTCCCATTCAGCTGATTTCTCTTCAGCCAGACGGCGGGCTTCTTCGGCTACGAGGCGGGCAGCCTCTTCAAGCTTACGGCGGGCTTCTTCTTCAGCTTTACGCTTCAGTTCAGCAGCTTCAGCTTCGCGACGGGCTTTGTCTGATTGCGCAGCCCTGGTCACTTCATCGGTAGGTTGATTTGTCACTTTGTCATTTTCCGCTGCTGCACGTTTGGCCTTATCAGCGGCTTCGCGCCTTGCTTTATCTTCGGCTTCACGTTGCGCTTTCTGTTCAGCTTCGCGACGGGCTTTTTCTTCAGCCTCGCGTTGCGCCTGCTCTTCCGCTTCACGCTGCGCCTGGGCTTCAGCTTCTGCCTGAGCTTGCTCAGACTCTGCATCACCTTTCACATAGGTACGCTTTTTGCGGACTTCAATTTGCACCGACTTACTTTTACCCCCGGTGCCTGGAATATTCAAGGTGCTGCGCGTTTTACGCTGCAGCGTCAGCTTAGCTGAACCGACCTGACCGTGTTCACGGTTCAGATGAGATAGTAAGGTTTCTTTCTCTTGCTGGGTCACCGCGTCATTTTCAGACTTAGGGATCCCCGCATCAGCAAATTGCTGTACCAGGCGATCGACCGGAGTCTGAATTTCTGCGGCCAGCGATTTTACGGTTACATCTGTCATGCTGTTCCTTCCTGTTATTACGCGTCATCGCCGAACCAGCAGATATTACGTGCGGCCATAATCAGCGCGCCGGCCTGTTCATCAGACATGCCTTCAATATCCGTCAGATCGTCAACACCTTGCTCAGCGAGATCTTCCAGCGTGCAAACGCCTTTTGACGCCAGGCGGAACGCCAGCGCACGATCGAGGCCTTCAAGATTCAGAAGGTCCTCAGCGGGCTCCTGATTTCCAAGACTCTCTTCTTTCGCCAGTGCCAGGGTGGTTAACGCATTTTTTGCTCGTTCACGCAGGGCTTCAATGGTCTCTTCGTCGAGGCCGTCGACTTCCAGCAGCTCGTTGATTGGCACGTATGCCAGCTCTTCCAGCGAGGAGAAGCCCTCTTCCACCAGTACGGTGGCGAACTCTTCGTCGATGTCGAGATGTTTAGTGAACATATCGATCGCTGCATGCGCTTCAGCCTGATGCTTAGCCTGCAGATCATCGACGGTCATCACGTTCAGCTCCCAGCCACTCAGCTGCGAAGCGAGACGCACGTTTTGGCCGTTACGGCCGATCGCCTGAGCCAGATTGCCAGCTTCTACGGCGATATCCATGGTGTGATTATCTTCATCAACCACGATTGACGCCACATCGGCCGGAGCCATGGCGTTAATAACAAACTGCGCCGGGTTATCGTCCCACAGCACGATATCGATACGCTCGCCGCCCAGTTCACTGGAAACAGCCTGAACGCGCGCGCCGCGCATGCCCACACAGGCACCCACCGGATCGATACGTTTGTCGTTAGTTTTGACTGCAATTTTAGCGCGCGAACCCGGATCACGGGCAGCAGCTTTAATTTCAATCAGTTCTTCGCCAATTTCTGGCACCTCAATGCGGAACAGTTCAATCAGCATTTCCGGTTTGGAACGCGTCACGAACAGCTGCGCGCCACGCGCTTCCGGACGTACAGAGTAGAGTACGCCACGAATACGGTCGCCTGGACGGAAGTTTTCACGCGGCAGCATATCTTCGCGCAGAATGACCGCTTCGGCATTACTGCCAAGGTCGAGGGAAATGTTGTCGCGGTTAACTTTTTTCACCACACCAGTGATGATTTCGCCTTCCTGCTCACGGAACTGATCAACCACCATCGCGCGCTCAGCTTCGCGCACTTTTTGCACGATAACCTGCTTAGCGGTCTGGGTAGTGATACGGTCAAAGGTGACCGATTCAATCTGATCTTCGACATATTCGCCCAGATTGAATGCTTCATCTTCGAAGCGGGCCGCATCCAGCGTGATCTCGCGCGTCGGCTGTGTCACCTCTTCTACGATTTCCCAGCGGCGGAAAGTATCGAAATCGCCACTGCGGCGATCAATGCTGACGCGTACTTCAATTTCCTGCTCGTACTTTTTCTTGGTCGCAGTCGCCAGCGCGCTCTCCAGCGCTTCGAAGATTTTCTCACGCGGCAGGGCTTTTTCGTTAGAAACGGCTTCTACAACAGCTAAGATCTCTTTGTTCATCCTGGTTAGCCTCAATCCGGACTTTTAAAAGTGGGGGACCAGGTTCGCTTTCTGAATATTACTCAGCGCGAACACTTCATCGCTACCCTCAACGTGCACCGTGATCATCTCGCCATCAACTGACTTGATGGTTCCCTGCCATTTACGGCGGTTCTGAACGGCCATACGCAACACCAGACTCACTTCTTCACCCATAAAACGGGTGTAGTGTTCTGCGGTGAACAGAGGACGATCGAGTCCCGGTGAAGAGACTTCAAGGTTGTAAGGTACCGTAATCGGATCTTCAACATCCATTACCGCACTTACCTGGTGGCTGACATCGGCGCAATCATCGACATTGATGCCATCTTCACTATCAATATAGATGCGCAGGATAGATGTGCGACTACGAACGAATTCAATTCCAACCAGTTCGTAACCCAGCGCTTCTACGGGAGCCGATACCAACTCTGTCAATTTTTGCTCTAATGTGGACAAGCCCACCCCCAAGACATAAAAAAAGGGCCTATAGCCCAGTATTACGATTCGCTAATAACAAAAAACCCCGAATATTCGGGGCTTTTAGTCACTGGACCCTGTATGCCGCAATGCGGCCCGGACTCCATCCAAAGAATTTTCTTTCAAAAAATAGCCGTGAATGCGTCCGTCGATGCATACAGTATATTTGAAAAAGAACTCAAAGGGAAAATTGGTTGCGGGGGCCGGATTTGAACCGACGACCTTCGGGTTATGAGCCCGACGAGCTACCAGGCTGCTCCACCCCGCGTCCGAAAACGTGGCGAATAATACGCCAGACCTGCATAAAATGCAAGAGATACTGCTATTTGGTACCGAGGACGGGACTTGAACCCGTAAGCCCAATCGGGCACTACCACCTCAAGGTAGCGTGTCTACCAATTCCACCACCACGGCACTGCACTGACCACAACGATTCGTTGTGCTGACGACCTTACTTAGGAATATCGCTGCCCGGTGTAACCGGTTGAGCTGGCTTTTCAGTCTGTTGAGAAGACTGCGCCGGCGCAGAAAGATTTTCCCACTCGCTTCCTTTCGAGGCTTTATTGCTGTTCAGATTACCCAGAACCAGGCTGATGATGAAGAACAGTGCCGCTAAGATGCCAGTGGTACGGGTCATGAAATTACCTGAACCCGAAGAACCAAACACCGTACCGGATGCGCCTGCACCGAATGAGGCTCCCATATCAGCGCCTTTGCCTTGCTGCAGCATGATCATACCCACGAGGGCGATAGCTACAATAAGGAAAACAACTAAAAGAGCTTCGTACATATTCAACCTGTTCCTTGCACGATAATCGTACAGTTAAAGCTTCAACCAGTATTGATGGGGCGTCTCGTCATCACCCATCAGAAGCGGGTGTGAATACTAACCAAAGGCGCATATCTCTGCAAGTGCAATTTCTCTTACGCAAACTGATTGCAGAAAAAAGCGCCATCCCGGTGATTTTACAGGCGGATCCGCATTCTGATAACCGCCTTTAAGAGGTTTAAACCGCTTTGACCTGATCGGCAATACGATTAGCCAGTTCGGTGACCTGCGCCTCATTTTCGCCTTCGACCATCACACGAATCAGCGGCTCAGTGCCTGACTTACGCAACAGAACGCGTCCGCGACCCGCCAGCGCTTTTTCAACATCGGCGGTGACCGTTTTGACGGCGTCGCTTTGCAGCGGGTCATGCTCGCCCGCGAAGCGTACGTTGACCAGCACCTGCGGCAGCATCTTCATACCACTGCAGAGATCGTGCAGGCTCATGTGGTTACGCACCATCGCAGTGAGCACTTGCAAACTTGCCACGATACCGTCGCCTGTGGTGGTTTTATCCAGCAGGATCACATGACCGGAGTTCTCCGCGCCGAGACGCCAGCCCTTCTCCTGCATCTTCTCCAGCACATAACGGTCACCGACTTTGGCACGGGTAAACGGAATGCCGAGCTGTTTCAGCGCTAATTCCAGGCCCATGTTGCTCATCAGCGTACCCACTACACCGCCACGTAACTGCCCCTGACGCAGCGCTTCACGTGCAATGATGTAAAGGATCTGGTCACCGTCAACTTTGTCACCCAGATGGTCAATCATCATGATGCGGTCGCCGTCGCCGTCATAGGCCAGGCCAATATCCGCCTTCTCTGCCAGTACGCGTTGCTGCAGCAGTTTAAGATCGGTCGCACCGCACTCTTTGTTGATGTTCATGCCGTCTGGCTGCACACCGATTGCGATGACGGTTGCGCCCAGCTCGCGCAGGACATTCGGCGCAATGTGGTAAGTCGCACCATTGGCACAGTCGACCACAATTTTCAGGCCATTCAGATTGAGCTCGCTGGGGAAAGTCCCCTTACAGAACTCAATGTAACGCCCTGCTGCATCGACGATGCGGCTGGCGCGCCCTAACTGCGCGGACTCCACGCAGGTAATCGGCTTTTCCATCTCCAGCTCAATCGCTTCTTCCACGTCATCAGGCAATTTGGTGCCTTCGGACGAGAAGAATTTAATGCCGTTATCGTCAAATGGATTGTGCGACGCTGAAATAACGATGCCCGCCTCAGCGCGGAAGGTTCGGGTCAGATAGGCGATGGCGGGGGTCGGCATCGGACCGGTAAACGCAGCGGTCAGGCCCGCGGCGGCGAGACCCGCTTCCAGCGCAGACTCCAGCATATAGCCAGAGATACGGGTATCTTTGCCGATGATGATCTTTTTGGAACCGTGGCGCGCCAGTACTTTACCCGCGGCCCAGCCCAGCTTCAGGACGAAATCTGGCGTGATAGGTGTTTCACCGACTTTGCCGCGAATGCCGTCTGTACCGAAATATTTACGATTACTCATGATGTTCCTTTTGCTCTTCGGGTCGCTTCGACCACGCGCATCGCTTCGGCCGTCTCTTTTACGTCATGGGCGCGAATAATCTGCGCGCCCTGCATGGCAGCAATCACCGCGCAGCTCAGGCTGCCGGTTAAACGCTGTGACGGGCCGACATTTAACAACTGGCCAATCATCGATTTACGCGACATCCCCACCAGCAGTGGCAGACCAAAGTGGTGAAAATCGCTGAGATGAGCCAGCAGTTCATAATTGTGGCTGAGATTTTTACCGAAACCGAAGCCCGGGTCGAGTATCAGCTGCTCTTTTTTCATTCCCGCCGCTTCGCAACGCGCAATCTGCTGAGCGAAGTAAGTGTCCACTTCGCTTAAGATGTTTTCGTAAACCGGTGCCTGCTGCATGGTGCGCGGTTCGCCCTGCATATGCATTAAACAGACAGGCAGTCCGGTTGCGGCGGCGGCTTCCAGCGCCCCCGGTTCGGAGAGTGAGCGGACATCGTTAATGATGTGAGCACCCACTCGCGCGGCTTCCCGGATCACGTCCGCTTTAGAGGTGTCTACTGAAATCCAGACTTCGAAACGCTGGGCAATGGCATCGATCACCGGAATGACCCGCTCCAGCTCCTCCTCCACACTGACCTCATCAGCGCCAGGACGGGTTGATTCGCCGCCTACATCGATAATGGTTGCGCCGGCGTTGACCATCTCATTGGTATGCGTCAGCGCATCGACCAGCGCGTTATGTTTACCACCATCTGAAAAGGAGTCCGGCGTGACATTCAGAATGCCCATCACATGAGGAAACGATAAATCGAGATGGGAATCACGGGCAAACAACTTCATGGTGAAAACTCCTTGCTGATCAATATCTGGATGTAAAAAACCCCGGACCAGCCGGGGTTTTGTCTGACGATGATGCGTCTTATTTGTTGTACTGCTCTGACATGGTATTGCCTGGGTTCGGCGTACGCGGTTCATCAACCGGACGTGGCGCTTTTGGCGTACCGTTGCTGTCTGAGTTGCTGCCTGGATCTTCCCAGCCCGCTGGCGGACGCACTTCGCGGCGTGCCATCAGGTCGTCGATCTGTGGTGCATCAATGGTTTCATACTTCATCAGCGCGTCTTTCATCGCGTGAAGAATGTCCATGTTCTCACCCAGAATGCGGCGAGCACGTTGGTAGTTGCTGTCGATCAGGTGTTTAACTTCCTGGTCGATGATGCGGGCTGTTTCATCAGACATATGTTTCGCTTTCGCGACAGAACGTCCAAGGAACACTTCACCCTCTTCTTCTGCATAGAGCAACGGACCCAGTTTTTCAGAGAAGCCCCACTGCGTCACCATGTTACGTGCCAGATTCGTCGCGACTTTAATGTCGTTGGACGCGCCGGTAGAAACATGTTCAACACCGTAGATGATCTCTTCTGCCAGGCGACCGCCATACAGCGTTGAGATCTGGCTTTCCAGTTTCTGACGGCTGGCGCTAATCGCGTCGCCTTCAGGCAGGAAGAAGGTCACACCCAGCGCACGGCCGCGCGGGATAATCGTAACTTTATGCACCGGATCATGCTCTGGCACCAGGCGGCCAATAATGGCGTGGCCCGCTTCATGATAGGCAGTGGATTCTTTCTGCGATTCCGTCATCACCATGGAGCGACGTTCCGCACCCATCATAATTTTGTCTTTCGCTTTCTCGAACTCAACCATCGACACCACACGCTTGTTCGAACGAGCGGCGAACAGCGCTGCTTCGTTCACCAGGTTAGCCAGATCGGCACCTGAGAAGCCTGGCGTGCCACGTGCAATGATTGCGGCATCAATGTCGGTTGCCAGTGGCACACGACGCATATGCACTTTCAGGATCTGCTCACGACCACGTACGTCTGGCAGACCGACCACAACCTGACGGTCAAAGCGGCCTGGACGCAGCAGCGCAGGGTCCAGTACGTCAGGACGGTTAGTCGCGGCGATAACGATAATTCCTTCGTTACCTTCGAAACCATCCATCTCAACCAGCATCTGGTTCAGCGTCTGCTCACGTTCATCATGACCACCGCCTAAACCGGCGCCACGCTGACGACCGACGGCATCGATCTCATCGATGAAGATGATGCACGGTGCGGCTTTCTTGGCCTGTTCGAACATGTCGCGCACACGTGATGCACCGACACCGACAAACATTTCCACAAAGTCAGAACCAGAAATAGTGAAGAAAGGCACTTTGGCTTCACCGGCAATCGCTTTTGCCAGCAGGGTTTTACCGGTACCCGGCGGCCCCACCATCAGAACGCCTTTTGGAATTTTACCGCCCAGCTTCTGGAAACGGCTCGGCTCACGCAGATATTCCACCAGCTCAGCCACTTCATCTTTCGCTTCGTCACAACCCGCAACGTCGGCGAAAGTGGTTTTAATCTGGTCTTCTGTCAACATGCGGGCTTTGCTTTTGCCGAAGGACATCGCGCCCTTACCGCCGCCGCCCTGCATCTGACGCATAAAGAAGATCCACACACCGATCAGCAGCAGCATCGGGAACCACGAAATGAAGATGGAAGCCAGCAGGCTCGGTTCTTCCGGCGGTTCGCCAACCACTTTGACGTTTTTGGTCAAGAGGTTATCGAGCAACTTAGGATCATTGACAGGAATGTAGGTGGTATATTTATTGCTGTCTTTTTTGACAACGTTAATTTCACGCCCGTTAATACGTGCCTCGCGGACCTGATCCTGGTTCACTTCCGACAGGAAGGTTGAATAATCAACCCGACGGCCATTCGACTCGCTGGGCCCAAAGCTCTGGAATACTGACATCAGCACGACCGCGATGACTAACCAGAGAATCAGGTTTTTCGCCATGTCACTCAAGGGATTAACCTCATATTACATCGGTGTTAACAGATAGCGTAGGGTACTATAGTTCCTGCATACATGGAATCGCAGCAAAGCTGCGGACATCTCCAGCAATTTGGTTATAGTTTGCGCCCAGTCGCCACAATGTACACTTCACGTGAACGAGACCGTGAAGCGTCCGGCTTACGAATTTTTACTTTCGTAAACAGGGAGCGAATTTCCCGCAGGTATTCATCGAAGCCATCTCCCTGAAACACTTTCACTACAAAACTGCCGCCAGGTGCCAGGATATCCCGACACATCTCCAGCGCCAGTTCCACTAAATACATCGACCGGGGAATATCTACGGCAGGTGTACCACTCATATTCGGCGCCATATCGGACATGACAACCTGAACTTTCTGATCGCCAACGCGCTCAAGCAGCGCATTGATTACCGATTCTTCACGAAAATCGCCCTGAAGGAAATCGACACCGACTATCGGATCCATTGGCAGGATATCACAGGCAATGATGCGGCCTTTATTCCCGATTTGCTGAACCACATACTGCGACCAGCCACCAGGTGCAGCACCCAGATCTACCACGGTCATGCCGGGTTTGAAAAGCTTGTCACCCTGTTGTATTTCATCAAGTTTAAACCAGGCGCGCGAGCGCAACCCTTTTTTCTGCGCCTGAAGCACATATTTATCGCTAAAGTGTTCCTGAAGCCAGCGGCTGGAGCTGGCCGAACGCTTTTTACCCGTCATAATAATTCCAGTTAAATCGTCATCGTAGCGATAAACCTGCACGCAATGGGTTGCGTCGATTTGGTGATATACCCGAGATGGCGGTAGAATGAACCGTTTTCAATCCCTGAGTAAGTAAAAAACTACGATGAATCTAAGTACCAAACAAAAACAGCACCTCAAGGGCCTCGCCCATCCGCTCAAGCCAGTGGTTATGCTGGGTGGCAATGGCCTGACTGAAGGCGTGCTGGCCGAAATCGAGCAGGCTCTGTCGCATCACGAACTGATTAAGGTAAAAATCGCCTCTGAAGATCGTGAAACGAAACAGCTGATCGTCGAGGCTATCGTGCGTGAGACCGGTGCCAGCAACGTACAGGTGATCGGCAAAACGCTGGTGCTGTATCGCCCCTCTAAAGAGAGCAAAATTTCTCTGCCACGCTAAGTGGGCAAAGAAAGTGACATGCTCTTACCTCAGATAAAAGGCCGCAATGCGGCCTTTTTCCTTTCTTTACATTGTGCTTAAACGCTTTTCAAAGCGTAGCAACATCTTAAAGGTATTCCACCTTCAGGATCTCATACTCAACGTCGCCGCCCGGGGTTTTTACGATAGCCACATCATCGGCCTCTTTGCCCACCAGGCCACGCGCCATTGGCGAATTGACCGAAATCAGATTTTGCTTAAAGTCCGCTTCGTCATCGCCCACGATGCGATACGTGGCTTCTTCGTCGGTCTCGACGTTCAGCACGGTCACCGTGGCACCGAAGATCACGCGGCCGGTTTTCGGCATCTGCGTGACATCGATAACCTGCGCATTGGAGAGTTTGGCTTCAATCTCCTGAATACGGCCTTCACAAAAGCCCTGCTCTTCACGCGCAGCGTGATATTCCGCGTTCTCTTTTAAATCGCCATGTTCGCGTGCATCAGCGATAGAGGCGATAATGCGCGGGCGCTTCACGGTTTTCAGCTCGTTCAGCTCTTCGCGCAATCTTTCAGCGCCTCTTAACGTCATCGGAATCTGATTCATTTAAGCTCCTCGCCCTCTTTCCTGTTTAACGATGTCATCCTGACCGGTGACCGCAGAAAAAAGCGCTCTGCGGCGCATTAGCCCGTTTTTGCAAATAAAAGAATCCTGACCCGGAGATGCCTCCAGGCCAGAAAAGAGTTTTGCAATTTGATACGTATTTTACCCCAGAGTTCCCTGCGGGTCATCGTTTACTTTGCACCGCCCAGCGACGTAGTATTGACGCCCTCACCTGCCAGTTACCGCGAGATTATGCGATTTTCACGACTTGTTACCGGATTAAGCTGCGCATTTATGCTGCAGGCACACGCAGCGCCAGTTGATGAATACATGCAGTACCTGCCAGATGGCGCCAATCTGGCGCTGATGGTTCAGAAAGTGGGTGCATCAACACCGATCATTGATTACCACGGCAAACAGATGGCCCTGCCCGCCAGTACCATGAAAGTGGTGACGGCGCTGGCGGCACTACTGGAACTGGGTGGCGATTTCCGTTTTCAGACCACGTTTGAGACCCGGGGTGCCATTATAGATGGCACCCTGAACGGCGATTTAGTCGCACGTTTCGGCGGTGATCCGACATTAAGCCGTCAGGATCTGCGCAACATGATCGCGGCGATAAAGAAGCAGGGCATTAACCATATAAAAGGCAATCTTGTTATCGACACCTCGGTTTTTGCCAGTCATGACATGGCACCGGGCTGGCCGTGGAACGATATGACCCAGTGCTTCAGCGCCCCGCCGGGTGCCGCGATTGTAGATAAAAACTGCTTCTCGGTGTCGCTCTACAGCGCTAATACGCCGGGTGAAAATGCGTTTGTGCGCATCGCTTCCTATTATCCGGCGCATATGTACAGCCAGGTCCGCACCATCGGCCGTAACAGTGGTGAAGGGCAATATTGTGAACTGGATGTGGTTCCGGGTGAGCTGAACCGCTACACCCTGACAGGCTGTATGCGCCAGCGTGCCGAACCGCTGCCGCTGGCCTTTGCGGTGCAGGATGGCGCGGCCTGGGCGGGTGAAATCCTGAAGGCAGAGCTGCGGTCGTCAGAGATCGACTACAGTGGCCATCTGGTACGCCAGACGCAGGTTACGGAGCCAGGTACCGTACTGGCATCGACCCAGTCTGCCCCGCTGCATACGCTGCTGCACACCATGCTGAAGAAGTCAGACAACATGATAGCCGACACGGTCTTCCGCACCATTGGTCATCACTACTTCAACGTGCCCGGTACCTTCCGCGCCGGGCAGGATGCTGTCCGCCGGATCCTGAAAGCCAAAGCCAATGTGGATATGGGCAACAGCATTCAGGTCGATGGTTCCGGTCTGTCGCGCCACGATCTGATTTCGCCGCAAACCATGATGCAGGTGTTGCAGTTCATTGCGAAGAATGACAACACGCTGGATTATATTTCGATGCTGCCGCTGGCGGGTTATGACGGCACGCTACAGTATCGCGGCGGACTGCATGAAGCGGGACTGGATGGCAAGGTCTCGGCGAAAACCGGTTCACTGCAGGGCGTCTATAATCTGGCGGGCTTTATTACCACCTCCAGTGGTGCCCGTGTCGCCTTTGTTCAGTTCCTTTCCGGTTATGCAGTGCCGCCGGAAGATCAACGTACCCGCCGTATTCCACTGGTACGTTTTGAGAGCCGACTCTACCGCGATATCAATCAGAACAACTGATAAAGCAGAGATAAAAAACGCAGCGGGCGATCACCCTGCTGCGTTTTTTTATGGCTGAACCGATCAGAAGCGGGTGTTCACGCTCATATAAAATGTGCGGCCCGATTCGTTAAAGGTATTGGCTCCCGCGCCGTAGAGGTAAGCGCCGGTGGTGGCATTGCCGGTAGTCTGCGCATTGCCCTGACGGAAATGACGCTTGTCGAACAGGTTGTCGATACCGACCGTGAGGCTGGCATACTGATTAACATCATAGGTGCCGCTCATCCCCACCACCGAATAGGGGCTGACCTGATCGGTCGCGCTGCCGGTTACGGCGTTACCCTTATAGTCATACTTCTTCGGCACCTGTTTACCGTACCAGGTCAGGGTTGTCTGGAGGGAGAGATCCTGCGTCGCCTGCCAGCTCAGCGTCGAATTGAGCGTATACGCCGGAATAATTGACAGACGATCGCCAGTCTCTTTATTTTTGCTTTGCAGCATATACGTGAAGTTGTTGTTCCACGTTACGCTGTCGGAGAACGGGACGTTAACCGTACCTTCCAGCCCCTCAACCACCGCTTTGGGCACATTTTCCCATTTGTAGATGTCGGTTTTGCCGTTAGACGCGGTGCCGGTGGGAGCCGTGCCTGCCTCAATCTTGTTGCGATAGTCGTTGCGGAACCAGGTCAGACCCGCCTGATAGCCGTCGCGCTTCCATTCCAGTCCAATCTCTTTGTTGATGCTGTTTTCCGCTTTCAGGTCATCATTACCCATCAGATAACAGGCACCGATACTGGCCGCGCAGCCCTGACCATTGCTGTAAAGCAGATAGTTCGGGTTGGTCTGGTAGAGGCTCGGCGCTTTATAAGCGCGCGCAATGCCCATTTTCAGGGTGACCTCATCGCCTAATCCCTGTGAGAGGTTGAGCGACGGGCTCCAGTTATCGCCGACAATCGAATGGTGATCGAAGCGCAGGCCTGGCGTCAGCATGGTGCTGTCGGTCAGCTCAATATTGTCTTCCGCAAACAGTGAGAAGATCTCCGCCTGCGAATAGGGAGAGCGTCCGGTGGAGGCGATACCGGGAATCGAACCGTAGCTGGCGGCCTGCGTCGTCGAGGACGGATCCTTCATCCGCTGCTGATTCCATTCCGTGCCAAAGGTTGCGGTCTGATTCACCAGCCACTCAAACGGCACGCTGATCTCGCTGTGCAGCAACACATCATCCAGCTGGATGGTGTTGAAGTTGCTGTTGGAAAAGATACCTTCAGTGCCGCCCGCCAGCCCTTCATTCAGGCGCGAGTTGCGGGTGTTTTCATACTGCGCATAGGTATTGGTGCTGATGCCATTATCCCAGGCGCCGGTCCACTTAACCGAAAAGTTCTGCCGATAGAGCCGGTTGGCCTCGTCACCATATTTGCTTTTCACAAGCGCGTTGGTATTGGTGTTCTGGGTGTCGCCAGCATAGAGGTTGCCCTGACGGCTGTAACCGGCCCCCACTTCCAGCGCCTGCATTGGTGCAAACGCCCAGCGCAGCAGGCCATGAACATCTTTATTGACTGAACCTTCCCGGCCAGCCGGATAGGATCCTGCATAACTGCCGGTGCGGTCAGCGGCGTGACCTTCATTGATGTCGTAAGCGTCGGCCTGCGTTTTTGCCAGACCGCCATAGAGCCGGAAACTGACATCATCGCCCAGCGGTCCTTCAAGACTGAAGTTGGTACGCCGCGTCGCGCCCTCCTCCTTGTGTTGCGGCACGTTGTAATAGGCGCTCCACGAGCCGTGCCACTGATTATCCATCTCTTTTTTGGTGATGATATTGACCACGCCACCCGCCGCACCATTGCCGTAACGGGCCGCTGCCGGACCGCGGATGACGTCAATGCGGTCAATGATCTCTGGCGGTACCCAGTTCGTGTCGCCGCGTGTGTCGCGCTCGCCACGCCAGCCAAGCCGCACGGAATTACGGCTGGTTACCGGCAGCCCATCGATCAGAATCAGGGTGTTTTCCGGCCCCATGCCACGGATATCGATCTGACGGTTGTTTCCGCGCTGGCCGCTGGTGGAGTTACCGGTCAGGTTGACACCCGGCATGGTGCGGATAATTTCGGCAACGTCGCGCGCAGGGGGATGTTTTTTTATTTCGTCGGCGGTAATCGTCGATACGCCAGGTGCCTGCAGCGTCTGCTCAGCGGCGGTGACCGTCATGGTGCCGTCGTGGATCGTATCTGACGTGTTGTTGATCGCCGGGTCGCTGTGGGCTTGGGCAGCCACTGCGCCAGCAGAAATGAGAGAGGCAGTAAAACCCAGTTCAATCATAATGGCTAACGAAAGCCGGGATAACTTTTTCATTTTTCTGTTCCTGGAGTGCCAGCGAGCATGCCACTGCCGGCTTACCGGTAAAAAGGTCATAACCTTGCCTGCAACGCATTAACCCTCCCGCCACACCTGCTTCAGAACCGCGTTACGTCCGTCTGAAATCCGATGCGACAGAGAGAATGCGCGCGCTCCCTGTCGAGCGGAAACACCCTATTGCAAATGCAAATAATTATCAATACTATTATCTGTAACATGCATGACCCTAAGCAAGTGCGATTAAATCATGGCGCGAATGGCGTGGTTAAACGAAGAGACCGGCAGCGAACGCTGGTGGCATCATCAGCAGCAACAGGGCATTCCCCTGATTGAACCCGCTGAAAAGGGGACCTGTCAGGTCACTTTTTTCTGGCGTGATCCGCAGGGTGATCCGCTGCACTCTGATACCCGGCGCGTCTGGATCAACATTACCGGTGTAACCGATCATCATCACACAGCCTCACCTTCCTCCTTAACACCTGTTCCTGATACCGATGTCTGGTGGTGGCAAACCATCCTGCCCGCTGACTGGCGCGGCAGCTACTGCCTGATCCCTGATAACCAGACAGAGACGTTTACCGGGCAGGCTGATATGCAGGCGCTGCGCCAGTGGTGGGGTCAGAAATTCCGGCACGCACAAAGCGATCCGCTCAATCCGCTGCGGAGCTGGTCGGCCGGGCGCGGCATGAGCGTCTCACCGCTGCATCTGCCGCTTGCGCCTGAGCAGCAGGTCTGGCGTGCAGTTGATGAAGGTCGCGCCGCCACTCTTCCGCTGCAGCAGCATCTGTGGCGCAGCCAGCGGCTAGGCAATCAACGTCAGGTCTGGCTTTATGTCACCGGCGAGGCAGACGCTGCCGATCGTCCGCTGGCACTGCTGCTGGATGGTCAGTTCTGGGCGCACAGCATGCCGGTTGCCGGTCCGCTTCAGGAACTCACTGAGGCAGGCGAACTGCCTCCTGCGGTCTATGTCATGATCGACATCATTGACCGCGAACACCGCACGCGTGAACTGACCTGTAATCCCGATTTCTGGCTGGCGATTCAGCATGAGCTGTTACCACAAATTCAGCAGTGGGCACCGTTCCGGGCCGACAGTACGCTGGTGGCCGGACAGAGTTTTGGCGGCCTTTCTGCCGCTTACGCCACCCTGACCTGGCCGGAAACCTTTGCGGGTGCCGTCAGTCTTTCCGGTTCGTTCTGGTGGCCCGCGCGCGGCGACCCGAATGGCTGGCTGCCGCAGCAGTTACAGCAGGGTTTGCTGCAGGCGCCCTCCCGGCGCTTTTATCTGGAGGCGGGACGGCGCGAACGACTGATTCTGGCGGCAAACGAGCAGTTTCAGCGCGATCTGACTGTGGCAGGACATCAGGTCAGCTATCACTCGGTTGAAGGTGGTCACGATGCGCTGTGCTGGCGCGGCGGGCTGCTGGCGGGCCTCAAAGCTATGTGGCAATCGTCATAACCCGCTGAACTCCCGCCGCCTGTGCGCCATTAAAAGAAAGAAAAAGGATACGCAGGAGAGCGGCGTTAACGCGCCCGACGACTTCGGACAGGAGACCAACATGCAACAACGCAATCCTTTCGACGATCCCCAGCAGGATTGTCAGGTGCTGAAAAACGATCAGCAGCAATACAGCTTATGGCCCGCCTTTTGTGCGGTTCCGCCAGGATGGCAGCCTGTTTATGGGCCCGAACCACAGGTTCGCTGCCTGAGCTGGCTGAATAAAAACTGGCACGATATCCGTCCGGTTATGACGCAGGATAGTGGGAGCCGCGATGTCTGAGACCATTCTGAACCCGCTGACAGAGCAAAAAACATTGCCGCTGGTGGCCGCTCAGCCCGGTATCTGGATCGCTGAGCAGTTATCCCCCTATTCCAATGCCTACGCCGTGGCACATTTCGTTGAACTGCGTGGTGCGCTGAACAGCGCGCTGCTGTCTCGCGCCATCATTGCCGGCATGCAGGAAGCGGACACACTGAATATGGCCTTTGGCGAGCAGGAGGGTGAACCGCTGCAGTGGCCTGCCCCCCAGCATTTTCGCGAGCCTGAAATAATCGATCTACGCGATGCCGCCGATCCGGCGGCGGCCGCACGGGCGCTGATGCAGCATGATATGTCCGGCGATCTGCGGGTGCTGAGCGGTGCGCCGCTCTATCATCACAGCCTGCTTCGGCTGGGCGAGGATCACTGGTACTGGTATCAGCGCTACCATCATCTGGTGGTCGATGGTTTCAGCTTTACCGCCCTGACCCGCCGTATCGCCCATCTCTACAGCGCCTGGCGGCACGGCGACACGCCGGAGCCGAGCTCCTTTGTCCCGTTCAGCGAGGTCGTCGACGAGTATCAGCGCTATCAGCACTCTTCGACCTGGCAGCGCGATCGTCAGTTCTGGCTGGAAAAAGGGGCGCATTTACCTGCGCCCGCCTCGTTATCCTCGCTGCCGCTGGCGGGTCAGAGTGCCAGCACCGACCTGCTGCGACACACATTTGCCGTGGAGCGACACACCTTTAAGGCGTTGCTGGCGCATACTCAGCAGCAGAATCTCAGCGCGGCGGACACCGCCTTTGCGCTGGTGGCGCTGTGGCTGGCGCGCCTCACCGGTCAGAACGACTTTGCCGCCGGTTTCATCTTTATGCGCCGCATCGGCTCGGCCGCGCTCTGCGCCACTGGTCCGGTGATCAACGTATTGCCTATGGCGATCCATTACGATCCGGCACAGCCGCTGACGGCACTGGCCGCGCGGCTGGCGGGTGAGGTCAGAAAAATGCGCCGTCATCAGCGTTACGACGCTGAGCAGGTGCAGCGCGATCTGGGGCGCTTGGGTGACAGTGCTCCGCTCTATGGGCCGGTAATTAACCTGAAGATGTTCGACTATCAGCTCGATTTCGCTGGCATTGAAGGCATCACTCATCAGCTGGCATCAGGCCCGGTTCGCGATCTGGAGATTGCTATCTACCTCAGCGAACAGGGCGACCTGACGCTGGAATTACTGGCTAATGCAGCGCGCTACAGCGAAACCGTGCTGAAGCAACATGCCAGCCGCTTTGGTCTGCTGCTTCAGCAGCTTGCCGTCCGGCCAGCGTGCGCCTGTGGCGAGCTGGATATGCTGATACCGGAAGAACATCAGCAGTTGGCAGCGATCAATCAGACCGCCGTGATGCTGCCTGCAGAGACGCTAAGCAGCCTGCTGCAGCAGCAGGCGCAGCGTACGCCGCACGCCGTGGCGCTGGCGGATGAGGCGCATCAGCTTAATTATCAGCAGATGCAGCAGCAGGTCGCCGCGCTGGGACAACAGCTGATTGCGCAGGGAGTGACACGGGGCGACATCGTCGCCGTGGCGCTGCCGCGCTCGGTCTTTTTATCGCTGGCACTGCAGGCGATTGTCAGCACAGGCGCAACCTGGCTGCCGCTTGATACCGGCTACCCGGACGATCGGCTGAAGATGATGCTGGAAGATGCCGCGCCGAAAACGCTGATCACCTGCCGCGAACTGGCAGACCGGCTGGCGGCTCTCTCACCGGTTGCGCCGCTGTTTTACGACGCGCTGTTAACACCGGTTGATCGCGTGCTGACACAGGCTCCGCGTCCGCATGATGGCGCTTACCTCATCTATACCTCTGGTTCGACCGGTCGGCCAAAAGGCGTGCTGGTCAGTCATGAGGCAATCGTCAACCGGCTGCTGTGGATGCAGGATTGTTATCCGCTCGGCGGTGATGATGTCGTGCTGCAGAAAACGCCGAGCAGCTTTGATGTCTCGGTGTGGGAGTTCTTCTGGCCCTTGATTGCTGGCGCACAGCTGGTGATGGCACCGCCTGATGCCCACCGCGACCCGGAAGCCCTGCAGCAGCTGTTTGCCCGCTACCGCGTGACCACCACCCATTTTGTTCCCTCGATGCTGGCGGCCTTTGTTGCCTCGCTGCAGGATGACAATGCGATAGAAAGGTGCACCACCCTGCGGCAGGTGTTCTGCAGTGGCGAAGCGCTGCCCGCTGAGCTGTCGCGCCAGTGGCAGACGCTGACCCGGGTACCCTTGCATAACCTGTATGGCCCGACCGAAGCGGCAGTGGATGTCAGCTTCTACCCGGCGTTCGGACCCGCGCTGGCAGCCGTCGACGGTGCCAGCGTGCCGATTGGCTTCCCGGTCTGGAACACCGGCTTACGGATTCTGGATGCGCGTCTGCAGCCGGTGCCGCCAGGCGTGGCGGGCGATCTCTGGCTGACCGGCGTGCAGCTGGCACAGGGTTATCTGGATCGCCCCGACCTCACGGCCAGCCGGTTTGTGGCAGATCCGTGGGGTCACGGCTCCCGCATGTACCGCACCGGCGATGTGGCGCGCTGGCTGCCGGATGGTGCGGTGGAGTATCTGGGCCGCAGCGACGATCAGCTTAAAATCCGCGGACAGCGCATCGAGCTGAATGAGATCGACCATGCCATGGCTGCGCTGCCTGGCATTGTGCAGGCCGTGACGCATGCGGTGGTACTGGGCAGCAGCAGCGACCAGCAGGGTGATGCCCGCCAGCTGGTCGGCTATGTAGTGGCAGATGGCCCGATTGATGCCGACGTCATGCGCCAGACGCTGGCGACACAGTTGCCCGCGCATATGGTGCCGGTGGCGATTGTTCAGCTGGCGGCATTACCGCTCAGCAGCAACGGCAAGCTGGATCGTAAAGCGCTGCCGCTGCCACAGACCCGGACAGCGGCTGCCGGTCGTGCGCCGCACCCTGGTCTGGAAACCACGCTGGCGCAGGCGTTCGCCACGCTGCTGGAACGTGAGTCCGTCAGCGCACAGGATGATTTTTTTGCGCTGGGTGGCCATTCGCTGCTGGCGATGCGGCTGGCGGCGCATCTGCGGCGGACGCTGAATCAGCCGGTGTCAGTGGGCCAGATTATGGTGGCAGCTACGGCAGAAAAGCTGGCCGCCCTGCTCAGTAGCGAATCCGCGGAGACAGCCCGCGCCGGATTTGAGGCGGTCTTGCCGCTGCGGCGCACTACCGGCCCGACGCTGTTCTGCTTCCATCCCGCCTCCGGTTTTGCCTGGCAGTTCAGCGTGTTGCAGCGCTATCTGGATGCCCGCTGGTCGCTGCTCGGTATTCAGTCACCCGACATTACCAGCCCGCTGAATCAGGCGCAGCACCTTGATGCGGTGTGTGACGCACATCTGGTGACGGTGCGCCAGCAGCAGCCAGAGGGGCCCTACTATTTCCTTGGCTACTCACTGGGCGGCACGCTGGCACAGGGTATCGCTGCGCGGCTGGAGGCCGAAGGTGAAACGGTCGCCTTCCTCGGGCTGCTGGATACCTGGCCGCCAGAGACGCAGAACTGGGATGAACGGCGCGGCGAAAACGTGCTGGACCCGGCGGTGCTGGAAGAAGTGAATCGGGAGCGCGAGCAGTTTATCGCGGCACAGCGCGAGCAGGCAGGTGAAGGGATGGCGGCGCTGTTCACCACCATTGAAGCCAACTACGCCAGTTCGGTGCGCCTGCTGGCGACGGCACGCAGCGCCCGCTTCGGGGGACACGCCACGCTGTTCCTGGCGCAACAGACGCAGCAGCCCGGTCAGGATGTGCGTCGCGCCTGGGCGCCCTGGATTGGCGGGCTGACCGTCTGGCCGCTGGACTGTGCGCACGTCGAGATCATCTCACCACGCATGTTCGAGCAGATTGGCCCACGACTGCAGCAGTGTCTGGCGGCGCTGATTTCCTGAGCCGTCCTGACCTCGCGCTTTCTTCACCAGAGAAAGCGCGGGTCAGCCTCTGCCCAGCGGCACAATCATCGGCGTACCGGCCACGGGATCGTTAATGATGATGCAGCGCAGGCCGTAGATCGCTTCTATCAGTTCCGGCGTCACAATCTCCGCCGGTTTCCCTTCGGCAACGATTTTCCCGTCGCGCATCGCTATCAGGTGGCTGGCGTAGCGGCACGCCTGATTAAGATCGTGCAGCACCACCACCAGCGTTCGGCCATGCTGCTGATTGAGATCCTGCATTAATTCCAGCAGTTCAATCTGATGGGCGATATCCAGCCAGGTGGTCGGTTCATCCAGCAGCAATAGCGGTGTCTGCTGAGCCAGCACCATCGCAATCCACACCCGCTGCCGCTGACCGCCAGAGAGCGTATCAACCTGCTGCTGCGCTAAACCGGCCACGCCGGTGGCCTGCATGGCCTGCTGCACCGCTGCCTCATCTTCCTGTCGCCAGCGCCCGAACAGCGACTGGTGCGGATAACGCCCGCGCGCCACCAGTTCGCTGACGCTGATACCCGCAGGCGCGTTCGAGCTTTGCGGCAGCAGCCCCAGCCGGCGTGCCACCTCTTTGGTAGCGTAGTGAGCAATCGTATTGCCATCCAGCAGCACCTCGCCCTGTAGCGGCGAGACCAGGCGGCTTAAGGTACGCAGCAGCGTCGATTTTCCGCAGGCGTTGGGACCGATGATCACGGTCAGCTCACCGTCAGGGATCGCGACAGAGAGATTCTCCGCCACGATTTTTTTGTCATAGCCCAGCGTCAGCGCGTCACCCTGCAAACGTGTTGTCACTTTCATTGACGTCGTGCCTCCCGCACCAGTAGCGCAATCAGATAGAGTCCGCCCAGACTGACCGTGATCACGCCAACCGGCAGCTGATAAGGCAGGAAAAAGTGCTGCGCGGCGTAATCCGCGGCGATTAACAGCAGCGCGCCACACAAGGCAGCCAGCGGCAGCGCGCCTTTAGTACCACCACTGAGCCGCCGCGCAATCTGCGGTGCCAGCAACGCAATAAAAGAGATCGGACCGGCCAGCGCCGTCGAGGCGGCGGTGAGGATAACGCCCGTCAGCATCAGCATGATGCGGCTGCGCTCAACCGGAACGCCCAGCGCGCAGGCCGTGTCGTCACCCATCTCCAGCAGTCGCATGCGGCGGGCCAGCATGCCTGTTGCCAGCAGCGCCAGCAGCAGCACGGTGATCACCGGCATGGTTTTTGCCCAGGTAATGCCGTTAAGTGAACCGGCGCTCCAGAGCCCGGCACTCAGTGCCGCCTCCAGTGAAGCACTGATAATCAGCCAGTTGTTCAGCGCCATCAGCAGTGCCCGCACGCTGATGCCCACAATAATCAGCCGGAAGGTCTCCACGCCGTTGCGCCAGCTGAACAGCCAGACCACACCTGCAGTGAGCAGCCCGCCTGCCAGCGCCGCCAGCGTCATCCCTTCCATGTTTTGCTGGAACAGCACCAGCGCCACCAGCACACCGCTGTAAGCGCCAGTGTTGAAACCCAGAATATCGGGACTGCCCAGCGGGTTGCGCAGCAGCGACTGGAAAATCGCCCCGCTGACGCCCAGCGCCGCACCAATCAGCAGCGCCATCATGACGCGCGGCAGACGCCACTCCAGTACAATCAGCTGAACATTGCGCGCTGCCTCGCCGTTGAGAAGTGCCCATAACTGGCTGGCGGAGATCGGTAAGGTGCCGCGCGTGACGCCCAGAAAAGCCAGCGCCCCGCAGGCCATCAGCAGCAGCGCATTGATCATCGTCCGTGTCATATCTGCCCTCTTCCCAGCTTACGGCGCACCAGCACAATCAGCATCGGCGCACCGAGAATGGCCGTGACAATTGACACGCGCAGTTCACCCGGCACCAGCAGCCGTCCCAGAATATCGGCCGCCAGCAGCAGACAGGGAGTGATCACCAGGGTTCCCGGCAGCATCCAGCGATGATCGTTGCCCAGCAGCCAGCGGGCCAGATGCGGTGTCATTAACCCGACAAAGGCGATGGGGCCGACTGCCGCCGTCGCCGCACCGCTCAGCAGTGCAATCGCCAGCAATCCCACCAGTTGAGTACGCATCACACGGGTGCCCAGCGCGGTTGCCATATCTCCGCCCATACTCAGGCTGTTGAGCGAACGTGCCAGCAGCAACGCCAGCAGGCTCCCGGCTACGACCGCCGGAAAGACAGTGCGCAGAATGGCGAAATTGCGGATATCCAGCGAGCCGCTGTGCCAGAAACGCAGATGATCGTAAATATCGGGATTAAGCAGCGACAGGCCAGATGTTAAACCCTCCAGCACCGCACCCAGCGCCACGCCTGCCAGCGTCAGACGCAGCGGATTCACGCGGCCGCCGCCGATCGCACCCGTCATGGCCACCAGCAGCGACGCCAGCAGTGCACCCGTAAAAGCAAAACCCAGCCATTCCGCAGGAGAATCGGCGCCAGAGAGGGCGATGCCAAGCACCACCGCAAAACCCGCTCCGGCATTCACACCAAGAATGCCTGGATCGGCCAGGGGATTGCGCGTCAGGCTCTGCATCAGTGCGCCCGCCAGACCTAAACTGATCCCGGCCAGCAGTCCCGCAAGGGTTCGCGGCAGCCGGGCATCGCGCACGATCACGCAATCGATGCGGCTGCAGTCGGAGAGTAAGGCATGTGTGACATCATGAAAGGGTACAGGTCTGGCTCCCAGCATCAGGCTGAGCGCAATAAGCAACAATAGCAGCATCCCTGAACCGGCTATTGCACGGAGTTGACGCATAACGTTTAAACCTTCACGAATTCAACATGGCTCGCAATTGCGAGTGTTTATGATAATGATACTTGTTATCGTTATTAACTATTTTTTGTATGTTACCATGACTCTCAGATTCAATAATGAGGAAAATGGGTGCTAAAAAGCGACGCTATGAACAAACCCTCCCATTTTATCGATCTCACTCTGCTGAGAACCCATCCCGCCTTTCGCGCCCTGTTTATCGCCCGCTTTATCTCGATTGTCGCTCTCGGCATGCTGGCGGTGGCGGTCCCGGTTCAGATTCAGCAACTGACGCAATCACCATTGCTGGTAGGACTGGCGGTGACGCTGGCCGGAGCCGGTATGTTTATCGGTCTGCTGACCGGCGGCGTGCTGGCCGATCGCTATGAGCGTCGTCGCCTGATCCTGTTTGCCCGATCCACCTGTGGCCTGGGCTTTGCCGCGTTGTGCATTAATGCCCTGCTCCCTTCACCGTCGGTCATCGCCGTCTTCGTGCTGGGACTCTGGGATGGTTTTTTCGGCGCGATAGGCGTCACGGCGCTGCTGGCGGCCACGCCGGCGCTGGTCGGGCGTGAGAATCTGATGAAGGCGGGTGCCATTACTATGCTGACGGTGCGCTTTGGCGCGATTCTGTCACCCGCGATTGCGGGTATGGTGATTGCTCAGGGCGGTGTGGCGTGGAACTACGGGCTGGCCGCGTTCGGCACGCTGCTGACGGTGTTAACCCTGTTGCGATTGCCGCCGCTTGCGCCACCGCCGCAGCCGCGTGAACATCCCATAAAGGCACTAAGCAGCGGCGTCCGCTTCCTGTTCGATACGCCAATTGTAGGTATGGCGGCGCTGACTGGCGCGCTGGTAACGCTAGCCAGCGCGGTGCGTGTGCTCTATCCGGCGCTGGCCCCTCACTGGCAGGTCGGTCTGACGGCGCTGGGACTGATGTACGCCGCCGTGCCGTTGGGTGCTGCGACAGGCGCGCTGACCAGCGGACGGCTGGCACAGTCGCCACAGCCGGGCCGCCTGATTCTGGTCAGTGCCATCGCGGCATTCGTCGCACTGGCTCTGTTCAGCCTGATGCCGTGGTTCAGCCTGAGTCTGATCTGCCTCGTAGCCTTTGGTTATTTCAGTGCCATCAGCAGCCTGGTGCAGTACGCGATGATTCAGACGCTGACGCCCGATGCGCTGCTTGGCAGGATCAACAGCCTCTGGACAGCGCAGAATGTCACCGGCGATGCGATAGGTGCAGCAATAATTGGCGCGATGGGTTCACTGCTGTTGCCGCAGCAGGCCGCCGCCCTCTCTGGCCTGGCAGCCACCGTGCTGGGTCTCATCATGTGGCTGCTGATGGCCCGCCTGCGACGCTATCAACGGCCTGCCTCCGACGATGCCACATCATGATTTCACGAACAGCGCTTCCAGCCGCGTCAGTAAATGACTGGCGCTGTAGTAGTCGAGACGAAAGCTATCCAGCCCCAGCGCATAGACCGCTTTAGCGCGCACCGCTGGGGTCTGCGCCAGAAAAGCATTGCTCATTACCTGCGCAGCCGTGTTATCTTCGGCGGCAAACAGCAGATAAGTCTGTCCATTCAGGCCTTCCGCCAGATTTTCGCCTGACAGCTGAAGAATATCTTTACGTTGTCCCATGCTGTGAGCAGACTGAAGCGTCGCCGGTGGCGTTGCCAGCGTGAAGCCCAGCTCCTGCAGTAACTTCCCCTGTGCCGATGCCTCCGTCCAGAGATTCACAGCCCGGCCATCTCCGTTCCACACCATTGCAGAAACCGGCTGCGGAGGCAGGGTCAGCTTTGCCTTCAGCGCCTTTTCACGCGCGTCGAACTCGCTTATCCGGGCAGCGGCATCCGCCTCATGCCCGGTCGCCTCACCCAGCAGCGTCACCAGCTGCTGCCAGCTTTTATCGTCATAGTTAACGACCAGTACCGGTGCAATCGCCGAGAGCTGATCGGCCAGTTTGATCGCTGAATCATTACCGGTGGCGCTGACCACAATCAGGTCTGGCGCTTCCGCAGCGATCGCTTCCGCATTGGGTTCACCAATATAGAGCCGCTTTACGCCACGCTGTTTCGCCACACGCCCCCACTGCCGGAAGAATCCCTGTTCATCAGCCAGCCGGCTGCCGGGTGCGGTTGCGCCACTGGCAACTACTGGCGCATCAATCGCCAGCAGCGAGCCAGTCAGGGTGACACTGGTCGAGACAATGCGGGTCGGTGCCTGAGCCAGGGTGACCTGACCTTTTGCCCCCGCGAAGGTGCGCGGCCAGCCGGTCTGTGCAACAGCGGTCACGCTGAACAGAGTGATACTCAGCAAAAACAGCGCTAATGCCGACGTTACTCCCTGTTTAGTCATTTGTTTTCATCCTATTTCTCTCTGGTAATCCGGGCGACAACTTGTGCTGATTTAACCAACAAAACCAGCTGAATCACCGCGTATTTATTGACACCTTCGGCTATTCGACGTAGGTTACTGCACCATAATACAAATGATAATCATTATTAGTTATCTTATCATTTATAGGTGAAATTATGGTGGAATCACTGGCATTTGAACATCCCCTGCTGCAGGATTTTCCGGCACTCTGCCGTGGCTTCCTGTTTACTTCTCCCTGGCGAAGCCTGACGACTCAGGGCTGTTTTACGACACTCACTGCTCCGGTAAACCAGGGTGAGCAGCTGACCGGAGAGTTTCAGCAACAACTGCAGCATCATTTTGCCTCGGCCAGAAAACAGGGCATAGCCCATCCCATTCTGGTGGGTGCGATCCCGTTCGATGTGGATCAGCCCGCTGCACTGTTTATCCCTGAGTCGTATCAGACCTTTCAACGTGACGATCTGAAAGCCCACGCCTCATTGGCTGAAAGCAATCTGCCAAAAGTTCGTCGCCGTACGGCGCTGCCGGATCACGCCACCTTCACTGACATGGTTGCGCAGGCCGTAACGGCCACGCAGCGCGGCGATCCGCATAAAGTGGTGCTGTCGCGGCTGATGGAGATCGTGGCGGAACAGCCGGTCGATACGGCCGCCCTGATGCAGCGCATCCTGGCGCAGAACCCTGACAGCTATCATTTTCATCTGCCGCTGCCTGATGGCGGCGCGCTGGTGGGTGCCAGCCCTGAACTGATGATCCGTAAGCAGGGCCGTCAGTTCAGCTCCTGTCCGCTGGCCGGTTCAGCGCCGCGCAACAGCGATCCACAGCGTGACCAGGCCTCAGGTGACAGCCTGATGCGGTCAGCTAAAGACCGGCATGAACATAAACTGGTGACGGACGCGATGCGCATGACGCTGCAGCCGCGCAGTCGCCTGCTGTCAGTCCCGGAAATCCCTTCCCTGCTGACCACCCCGACACTGTGGCACCTCGCTACGCAGATTCGGGGCGAAGTGCTGGACGACCGCGAAAATGCGCTGTCACTGGCCAGCCTGCTGCATCCGACACCGGCGCTCAGCGGCTTTCCGCATCAGCGTGCTCAGGCGCTGATTCAGCAACTTGAACCGTTTGAGCGTCAGCTGTTTGGCGGCATCGTCGGCTGGTGTGACGATCAGGGCAACGGCGAATGGGTCGTCACCATCCGCTGCGGCACGGTGAATGGTCCGCGGGTCCGGCTGTTTGCTGGCGCGGGCATCGTGGCGGACTCACAACCTGAATCCGAGTGGCGCGAAACCGGCGTCAAACTCGACACCATGCTTCGCGCTTTTGGATTGCACTAAAGGAACCTGTATGACGATTGCTTACAGCCGCTGGCCGGACGATCTGGCTGCACGTTACCGTGAAAAAGGGTACTGGCTGGATCTGCCGATGACCGACATCCTGGAACGTCACCGCGACAGCGAATGCGTGGCGGTGATTGATGGCGACCGGCAATTTACCTATCGCCAGATGGCCTCACTGAGTGACAATCTGGCAGCGGCCCTGCAGCATCGTGGCCTGAAACCCGGTGATACGGCGCTGGTGCAGCTTGGCAACGTGGCGGAATTTTATCTGACGCTGTTTGCGCTGTTCAAAATCGGCGTCGCCCCGGTTAACGCTCTTTTCAGCCATCAACGTACCGAACTGGTCGCCTATGCCAGTCAGATCGCGCCGTGCCTGTTGATTGCCGATCGCAGCCATCCCCTGTTCGCCGATGACGCCTTTATCACGCAGCTTCGCCGGGAACAGCATTCACTGCAGCAGGTGATCCTGCGTAATGACGCTCATGCGGAAAACAGTCTCGACGCCCTGCTGGCAGAACCCGCAGGTGACTTCAGGGCAACCCCGACCGCAGGCGATGACGTCGCTTTTTTCCAGCTGTCGGGCGGCAGTACCGGCACTCCGAAGCTGATCCCGCGTACCCACAATGATTACTACTACAGCATCCGGGAAAGTGACGTGATCTGCGGGGTCAACGCAGATACCCGTTACCTGATTGCTCTGCCCGCTGCACATAATTTCCCGATGAGTTCTCCGGGCGCGCTGGGCGTCTTTTACGCGGGCGGCCAGGTGATCTTAGCGGCCGATCCCAGCGCGACCCTCTGTTTCCCGCTGATTGAAAAACATCAGGTTACTGATACCGGCCTGGTTCCACCCGCGGCCAGTCTCTGGCTGCAGGCGATTCAGGAATGGGGCAGCAATGCCGCGCTGGCCTCAGTGCAACGTATTCAGGTCGGTGGCGCAAAGCTGGGTGAAACGCTGGCTGCGCGCATCCAGAACGAGATGGGCTGTAACCTTCAGCAGGTGTTTGGGATGGCGGAGGGTCTGGTGAACTACACCCGGCTGGATGACGATGAACAGACCATTCTCACCACGCAGGGCCGTCCGATCTCACCGGATGACGAGGTGTGGGTCGCAGACGAACAGGGGCATCCGCTGCCGGTCGGTGCCATTGGGCGCCTGATGACACGCGGTCCTTATACGTTCCGTGGCTACTACAACAGCCCGGAACATAACGCCGCCAGCTTTGATGACCAGGGCTTTTACTGCTCTGGCGATCTGGTTGAGATCACCCCCGCTGGCAACATCATTGTGCAGGGTCGTGAGAAAGATCAGATCAACCGGGGCGGCGAAAAGATCGCAGCTGAAGAGATTGAAAACCTGCTGCAGCGCCATGCGGATGTGATCCACGCGGCGCTGGTCTCTATGAGCGACGAACTGATGGGTGAAAAGAGCTGTGCGTTTATTGTCACCCGTCAGCCGGTGAAACCGGTGGCGCTGCGTCGTCACCTGCGTGAACTGGGCGTCGCCGAATTTAAGCTGCCCGACCGTATTACCTGCGTAGATGCCCTGCCGCTGACCGCGGTCGGCAAGGTGGACAAAAAACGTCTGCGCCAACAACTTGCCGATCAGCGTGCGCAAGCCTGATCTGTCCGGAGAATTTTAATGGCTATTCCACAACTGACCTCTTATCCGCTACCTGACGCCACTGAGCTGCCGAACAACAAGGTGAAATGGACGCTGGAGCCGGGCCGTGCTGCCCTGCTGATCCACGATATGCAGCGCTATTTCCTTAACTTCTGGGGCGATAACAGCCCGCTGGTTGAGCAGGTCGTTGACAATATTGTCCGCCTGCGACGCTACTGCAAAGCGCAGGGCATTCCGGTGTTTTACACCGCTCAGCCTAACGCGCAGAGCGATGAAGATCGTGCGCTGCTCAACGATATGTGGGGACCCGGCCTGAATAAACATCCCGATCAGCAGAAGATCGTGGAGGCGCTGGCACCGGATGAGCACGATCAGGTCCTGACCAAGTGGCGCTACAGTGCGTTTCATCGATCGCCGCTGGAGGCGATCCTGCAGGAGATGGGCCGCGATCAGCTGATTATTACCGGCGTCTATGCCCATATCGGCTGCCTGACCACCGCCACGGATGCGTTTATGCGTAATATCCAGCCGTTTATGGTGGCCGATGCGCTGGCTGACTTCAGCCGTGAGGAACATATGATGGCGCTGACCTACACCGCGGGTCGCAGCGGAAAAGTGGTGATGACCGCCGATCTGATGCCTGTACCGCTCAGCAAAGACGAACTGCGCATGCTGATCCTGCCGCTGCTGGAAGATGATGAGGTGCCGGACGATGATGAAAACCTGATCGACTACGGGCTGGATTCGGTACGTGTGATGGCGCTGGCGGCACGCTGGCGTCAGGTACATCGTGACATTGATTTTGTCAGCCTGGCCAGAAATCCTAGCATCGACGGCTGGTGGGCGCTGCTGTCGCGGGAGCCTGCTGAATGAGCCATCTATCCGATTTCAGCGGTAAAATCGTCTGGGTGACCGGTGCCGGTCAGGGCATTGGCTACCACACAGCGCTGGCCTTTCACCAGGCGGGCGCGCAGGTAGAGGCCTTTGATCTGCGGTTCCAGGGTCATGACTATCCGTTTTCCTGTCACATTATGGATGTAGCCGATCCGGCGCAGGTAAAATCCGTGTGTCAGCGGGTGCTGGCCGCCCAGCCGCGCATCGATGTGCTGGTCAACGCAGCCGGTATTCTGCGTACTGGTGCCACCGATGCGCTCTCATTTGCTGACTGGCAGGCCTGTCTTAACGTCAATGCGGGCGGTGCGTTTAACCTATTTCAGCAGACGCTGCCGCGTTTTCGCGAACAGCGCGCCGGTGCCATCGTTACTGTCGCATCGAATTCAGCGCATGCACCGCGTATTGGTATGTCCGCTTATGGTGCGTCAAAAGCCGCGCTGCGCAGCCTCTGTCTGACCGTGGGTCTGGAAATGGCGCCTTACAGTGTGCGCTGTAATATTGTTTCGCCTGGCTCCACTGACACCGATATGCAGCGCAGCCTGTGGCACACACCGACCGGCGAGCAGGAGATGATTGCGGGCTTCCCGGATCAGTTTAAGCTGGGTATTCCGCTGGGCAAGATCGCGCAGCCGCAGGAAATTGCGGCCACCGTTCTGTTTCTCGCGTCGGATCTTGCCAGCCATGTGACGCTGCAGGATATTGTGGTCGATGGCGGCGCAACCCTGGGAGCCTGATGATGACTGCGATCTGGAAACGATCCCTTGATCTTCCTGCACTGAACGCGCTGGGTGAGCACTCACTGGTGGCGCATCTGGGGATCGTTTTTACTGCGATAGGTGATGATTATCTGGAAGCGACGATGCCGGTCGATGCCCGGACGCAGCAGCCGTTCGGGTTGTTGCATGGTGGCGCCTCCGTGGTACTGGCGGAGTCGATGGGTTCAATTGCCGGGTATATGGCGGTTGAAGAAGGCAGCAGCGTGGTCGGTGTTGAAGTTAACGCCAGCCATCATCGCGCGGTGTCAGCGGGGCGGGTGCGAGGGACCTGCCGTCCATTGCATCTGGGTAAACGCAGTCAGAGTTGGCAGATTGAGATTCGGAACAGTCGGGATCAGCTGTGCTGCAGTGCGCGGCTGAGCGTAGCGGTCATGAGC
This sequence comes from Pantoea sp. S62, assembly GCF_016658625.1. NCBI lineage: Bacteria > Pseudomonadati > Pseudomonadota > Gammaproteobacteria > Enterobacterales > Erwiniaceae > Pantoea > Pantoea sp. S62. Next base: position 135,066 of record NZ_JACVVI010000004.1, read on the forward strand.
TAGCGGCAGAAAGAACGATGCCCCCTTTCATACTGAAAGAGGGCATCACATATTACGCTGTAGCAGGCGTTCTGTTAACGCTGATAGATAATTTCAACGCCTTCGTCGTCTTCATCATCCCAGTCGTCATCCCACTCTTCGTCTTCCACTTCGACCGTGTTTTCAATGGTTTCTTTGTGGTAATCATCCCACATGAATTCCACTTTCTCCGGCTGCTTCTCTTCAAGCTCCGCTTCTTTCGGGTTAGCGTTGATGAAGCTCATCACGTCCCAGCAGAGTTCTTTGACGCCGGTCTGGCTTGCGGCAGAGATCAGGTAATACTTATCTTCCCAGCCCAGCGCTTCAGCAACCGCTTTCGCCCGTGACTGCGCTTCTTCTTCACTGATCAGATCAATTTTGTTGAAGACCAGCCAGCGTGGTTTGTTGAACAGCTTCTCGCTGTATTTTTCCAGCTCGCCGAGGATGATACGGGCATTTTCAACCGGATCGCTTTCATCAATGGGGTCGATATCGATCAGGTGAAGCAGTACGCGGCAGCGTTCCAGATGCTTCAGGAAGCGAATGCCGAGGCCTGCGCCCTCTGCTGCGCCTTCAATCAGACCCGGAATATCGGCCACGACGAAGCTCTGCTCGCTGTCCATACGCACCACGCCCAGGCTTGGCACCAGGGTGGTAAACGGATAGTCCGCTACTTTAGGTTTGGCTGCCGAGACGGCACGAATAAAGGTCGATTTACCGGCATTCGGTAAGCCCAGCATCCCGACGTCCGCCAGCAGCATCAGCTCCAGCTGCAGGTCACGCTTTTCACCTGGGGTACCCATGGTTTTCTGGCGCGGACTGCGGTTCACTGACGATTTGAAACGGGTGTTGCCCAGGCCATGCCAGCCGCCTTTACCGACCATCAGTTTCTGGCCGTGGCGCGTCATGTCGCCAAGTGTCTCACCGGTACCCTGGTCGATAACCCGGGTGCCGACCGGCACTTTAACTTCGATATCCTTACCGCGTTTACCGGTACAGTCGCGGCTCTGGCCGTTCTGCCCACGTTCGGCGCGGAAAGATTTTTCGAAACGATAATCGATAAGGGTATTGAGGTTTTCATCAGCGATCAGATAAACGTCACCGCCGTCACCACCATCACCCCCATCAGGGCCGCCTCTCGGGATATATTTTTCGCGGCGGAAGCTGACGCAACCATTACCGCCATCACCGGCGACGACCAGAATTGTCGCTTCATCAACAAACTTCATTTTTAAATCTCCGTCACACAATCGCCTGCAGCACTCTGCAGACGGGTCCGCCAGGGTCTTCTGCGCTGACCAGCGGCGGATAAATCAGGATTGGCTTTCGCCAGTGCGTACACAAAGTGTACAGCAAACTTTTGTGATGCGTCGCTTTTACCGCGACAGACCGCAGAATGTAAAAAGCCCCGCAGGAGCTGCGGGGCCTTCAATTCGTGCGTTCAGACGTCAGACGTCTGCGTCACGACAACCTTACTCAGCAACGATGCTGATGTATTTACGGTTGTTCGGACCTTTAACTTCGAACTGTACTTTACCGTCTGCGGTAGCAAACAGGGTGTGGTCACGACCACAACCTACATTGGTACCGGCGTGGAATTTGGTGCCACGCTGACGAACGATGATGCTACCTGCCAGAACAGATTCGCCACCGAAACGTTTTACACCCAGACGTTTTGCATTGGAGTCACGACCATTTCGAGTCGAACCACCAGCCTTTTTATGTGCCATTTGTCAGATCTCCTCTTACGCCGTGATACCAGTGATTTTCACATCAGTGAACCACTGGCGATGGCCTGCTTGCTTACGGTAGTGCTTACGGCGACGAAACTTAACAATCTTAATTTTCTCGCCACGACCGTGAGCAACAACTTCTGCCTTGATCATTCCGCCTGAAACCAGTGGCGCGCCGATTTTCACGTCTTCGCCATTAGCAATCATCAGAACCTGGTCAAACTCAATCGTTTCACCGGTTGCGATGTCCAGCTTTTCCAGGCGAACGGTCTGACCTTCGCTTACTCGGTGTTGTTTACCACCACTTTGGAAAACCGCGTACATATAAAACTCCGCTTCTGCGCTTGCCTTTTAGTTCATCAGGCGGCGCGCTAAATATTCACAATAGGGCGCGAATTCTACGCAAAACTCCAGAAGAAGACAAGAGCACTTTGCACACTCTTGCAGAAAAAAAACACAGGCTGAATGCAACCGTTTCTCAGGCACAAAATTCAAGTACAATCAGTAACAGATTACCTGAACGCTGGCTGGGTAAACCACTTACCATGGCAGAGATAACGAGTCATAGCTGAAAAGACGAATGAACTTAGAACAGATTAATGAATTAACCGCACAGGATATGGCTGCCGTTAACCAGACCATCCTCGACCAGCTGAATTCGGATGTCTCGCTCATCAACCAGTTGGGCTACTACATCATCAGTGGCGGGGGCAAGCGTATCCGTCCCATGATTGCCGTGCTATCTGCACGTGCCATGGGCTACAAGGGCGACCTGCACGTGACCAATGCGGCGCTGATCGAATTTATCCACACCGCCACGCTGCTGCATGACGATGTCGTGGATGAATCCGATATGCGTCGTGGCAAAGCGACCGCGAACGCGGCGTTTGGCAATGCGGCAAGCGTGCTGGTCGGTGATTTTATTTACACCCGCGCCTTCCAGATGATGACCAGCATGGGGTCGCTGCGTATCCTGGCGCTGATGTCAGAGGCGGTAAACGTGATTGCTGAAGGCGAAGTCCTGCAGCTAATGAACGTCAACGACCCGGACATCACCGAAGAGAGCTACATGCGCGTGATTTACAGTAAGACCGCGCGCCTGTTTGAAGCGGCCTCACAGGCCTCGGCGATACTGGCTGAAGCGACGCCTGAAGAGGAAAAAGCGCTGCAGGATTATGGGCGCTATCTGGGTACCGCTTTCCAGTTAATTGACGATTTGCTGGATTACAGTGCTGACGGCGAGACGCTGGGTAAAAATACCGGCGATGACCTGAGCGAAGGCAAACCGACGCTGCCGCTGCTGCATGCCATGCAGCACGGCTCGCCTGAACAGGCGAAGATGATCCGTGAAGCCATCGAGCAGGGAAATGGCCGCCATCTGCTGGAGCCAGTGCTGGAAGCGATGAATCAGTGTGGTTCGCTGGAATGGACGCGCAGTCGCGCGGAACAGGAAGCGGATAAAGCGATTGAAGCCTTGCGGATTCTGCCTGAATCCCCCTGGCGCAGCGCGCTGGAGTCGCTGGCACACATGTCTGTTCAGCGCGACTTCTGATCCCTCACGGAGCCTGCCGGGCTCCGTTTTTACGACCCTGCTCTCACTTCTTTTTGTTCCCTCTTAGCTATTGCACTCCTGTTGCGTGCCACCACACAGACCAGACGCGGGATCCAAATATTACTGGAAATTAACAGGAAATATTTGCTATAAAATTCTGACTATTTCCAGATAATGGTAAAAGGAAAGCCAGCGTCTCGCTGGATGATGCAATGACAAGGAAAAGGAGAACAGGTTATGCAAAAAATAAAGGAAGACTGGCACCCGGCTGACATTATCGCGGCACTGCATAAGCGTGGTATGACGCTGGCAGCGCTGTCACGCGCAGCAGGCCTGAGTTCATCCACGCTGGCGAATGCACTGACGCGTCCATGGCCCAAAGGTGAATGGCTGATCGCCGACGCGATCAAAGTTCATCCCAGTGAGATCTGGCCCAGCCGCTATTACGATCCCGATACAAACTGCCTGCTGGATCGCAGAAAACGTATCCGGCCGCCTGCCGGCCAGACGGATAACACCTGAGATATCTGGCGATCCTCAGGCGAAAAAAAACCAGCCCCCGCGGGGGCTGGCTATTTCAGCGCATCTGCAGGATTACTCTTCGCTGACGCGCTCGATGTTCGCGCCCATCGCTTTCAGCTTATCTTCGATGTGCTCATAGCCACGATCGATGTGATAAATGCGATCAACGAACGTCGTTCCTTCTGCAATGCAACCTGCCAGAACCAGACTGGCAGACGCACGCAAATCGGTCGCCATCACCTGCGCACCTGACAGGGTTTCAACCCCGTGACAGATCGCCGTGTTGCTCTCAATCTCAGCATGTCCACCCATACGAATCAGTTCCGGGATATGCATGAAACGGTTTTCAAAGATGGTTTCGGTAATCACGCCCGTGCCTTCCGCAACCATGTTTAACAGAGTGAACTGCGCCTGCATATCGGTCGGGAACCCCGGATGCGGTGCGGTGCGCACGTTGACCGCTTTTGGTCGCTTGCCGTGCATATCCAGACTGATCCAGTCTTCACCGGTTTCGATATCGGCACCCGCATCACGCAGCTTCGCCAGCACTGCATCCAGCGTATCGGGCTGAGTTTTGTGACACATCACTTTGCCGCCCGAAATCGCGGCAGCCACCAGGAAGGTACCGGTTTCGATACGATCGGGCAGGACGGTATAAACACCGCCACCCAGGCGCTCTACGCCTTCGATGGTGATTTTATCGCTGCCTGCGCCACTAATTTTAGCGCCCAGGGTGTTAAGGAAGTTGGCGGTATCCACAATTTCCGGCTCGCGGGCCGCATTTTCAATCACGGTAGTACCGGTCGCCAGCGTCGCAGCACTCATGATGGTCACGGTTGCGCCAACGCTGATTTTGTCCATGACAATCAGCGCGCCTTTCAGACGGCCATTGACTGACGCTTTGACATAGCCCTCTTCCAGCTTGATCTCGGCACCCAGCTGTTCCAGACCGGTGATGTGCAGGTCAACCGGACGCGCGCCAATCGCACAGCCACCCGGCAGGGAAACCTGACCCTGACCAAAACGTGCCACCAGCGGGCCCAGCGCCCAGATTGAGGCACGCATGGTTTTAACCAGATCGTAAGGCGCACAAAAGACATCTACCGCGCTGGCATCGACATGCACAGAACCGTTGCGTTCCACCTTCGCACCCAGCTGGCTCAGCAGCTTCATGGTGGTATCAATGTCGCGCAGCTTTGGCACATTCTGGATCTCTACCGGCTCTTCGGCCAGCAGGGCAGCAAACAGAATAGGAAGTGCGGCGTTCTTCGCCCCGGAAATGGTGACTTCACCACTTAAGCGGGTGGGGCCTTGCACACGAAATTTTTCCATTAACACGGCTCTCAATTAACTAGCTAAAAATTGGACTCGCCCACGGCGAGTTCACTACGCTGCGGGATCAGAAACCGTTGAGTTTACGGTCACGCGCCCATTCAGCGGGAGTATAGGTTTTGATAGAGACAGCATGCATGCGGTTATCCGCGATGAATTCCATCAGCGGCGCGTAGACAGCCTGCTGTTTTTTCACGCGGCTCAGTTCGCCAAACAGTTCGCCTACGGCGATCACCTGAAAATGGCTGCCATCGTTGCTCATCACATGAACTTCGTCTAAAGGCAATGCGGCCATCAGCACGGCCTGAATTTCACTGTTTTCCATTGGGCTTAACTTCACTTAATAATAATAAGGCTGACATAGTAGAGGAAAGCGGCTGACTCTTAAATACGCAAAAGCCCCTGTTGAAAACAGGGGCTTACGATAACAACCGGAAATCAGGCGCTTTTATCCGCAGAAACAATAATCTGTTGCAGATTGTAAAGTGTAATCAGCGAGTGCAGTTTGTCACTGATACCCGTAAAGCGTGGCGTAATGCCCTGTGCCCGGGCGATTTCCCGCAGGTGCACCAGCAAAGCGAGACCGGAAGAATCAACACGCTCCAGCGCTGCAACGTCGATGGTATCGACATCTTTAATCAGCGTTTCACGTTGCTGCCACAGGCTCATTAACGTGTCACGATCCAGCTCGCCTTTCAGCAATAGCGTGCTGGCTTCCCGCTCCCAGCGTAACGATTCGTGCATTATTTTTGTTTATCCAGCGTAATTGGCTGTGCCGCAGAGGATTTCAGTTGCGCTGTCAGACCGTCGATACCTTTAGTACGTAACAGATCGCTCCACTCATTTTGTTTGGTGGTGATCATGCTCACGCCTTCGGCAATCATATCATAAGCCTGCCAGTTACCAGTCTGGCTGTTTTTACGCCACTGGAAGTCGAGACGAACTGGTGGGCGGCCATTAGGATCGATGATGGAGACCCGAATAGCGACAATCTGGGCATCGCCCAACGGCTGCTCAGGCTGAATCTGGTAGCTCTGACCGTTATAGAGTGCCAGTGCCTGACCATAGGCCTGTGCCAGATAGTCACCAAAGGCGCTGAAGTAGGCTTCACGCTGCGCCGGGGTCGAATCACGATAGTAGCGGCCCAGCACTAACGCGCCCGCGTATTTGATCTGTACATAGGGCAGCAGCTCCTGACGCACAATCTGACGCAGGTAGTTTGGGTCCTGCTTGATTTTCGGCTGCTCATTTTTAAGACGGGTAAACGTCTTTTCCGCCGCTTCGTTCATCAGCTTGTAGGGATTGCTCTGATCGGCTGCTGTCGCCGTCAGTGGTACGGCAACCACCAGCATGGCAATCATCAGTAAACGTTTAAACATGGTATACCCTCTTCTTTAAGGTTGAGCCGGTGCCGCAGGCGCAGCACTGTCGCCTTCCTGCGCATCCTTGTTGTCACTGTTTTGCTTGTTATCGCCGCTCTTATAAAGGAACTGGCCAATCAGGTCTTCGAGCACCATCGCTGACTTGGTATCGCGCAGCGTATCGCCATCTTTCAGCATCGCCGAACCGAGTTCAGGATCGTCAAAGCCTAAGTTGAGCGCCAGGAACTGCTCACCCAGCAGTCCCTGCGTGCGAATCGCCAGCGAGCTGGTGTCTGAAATTTTATTCGCATACTGATCGCTGATCTCCATCGTGACACGTGGCAGCAGCGTTTTCGGTTCAAGCTCAATGTCCGTTACCCGGCCAATCACCACACCGCCGATTTTGACCGGCGAACTGGCTTTCAGGCCGCCGATATTGTCAAACGTGGCGTAGAGTTTCCATGTTGGCTCTGTGCCCATCGACTTTAAATCGGCGACGCGCAGACAGAGAAACAATGCGGCGATCAACGCCATAATCATAAAAATGCCAACCCAGATTTCGCTTTTTTTGCTTTGCATTGCATCAATTCCCAAACATCAGTGCTGTCAGCACAAAATCCAACCCGAGCACCGCCAGTGAAGCATGTACTACGGTACGCGTTGTCGCGCGACTGATCCCTTCAGAAGTGGGAATCGCGTCATAGCCATTAAAAAGAGCAATCCAGGTAACCGTCACGGCAAAGACGGCGCTTTTGATGATGCAGTTAACAACGTCGGTGCGGAAATCGACCGCGTTCTGCATGGCTGACCAGAAGAAACCAGGATCGATTCCCTTCCAGCTCACGCCAACCAGGGCACCGCCAGCAATGCCTACCGCGGTAAAGATCAGTGCGAGTAGCGGCATACTGATAAAACCGGCCCAGAAGCGCGGCGAAACGACGCGACGCAACGGATCCACCGCCATCATCTCCATACTGGAGAGCTGTTCAGTGGCTTTCATCAGACCGATTTCAGCCGTGAGGGCCGAGCCTGCCCGTCCGGCAAACAGCAGCGCGGTCACGACCGGCCCCAGCTCACGCAGCAACGACAGCGCCACCAGCATGCCCAGACTGGTTTCAGCACCGTAAGTGGTCAGTACCAGATAACCCTGCAGTCCCAGTACCATGCCGATAAACAGGCCCGACACCACAATAATCAGTAACGACAACACGCCAACACTATAGAGCTGTTTAATCAGTAGCGGCGAGTGTCTGCGGAACGCGGGTTTTCCTACCAGCGCGTGAAACAGCATTAATCCTGCGCGTCCAAAACTGGCGCACGTTTCAATTCCCTGACGACCGAATGACGCCAGCGCCTTCAAGACCATCTGTTTAGTTACTCCCTGAGCCGGTTAAATCAGCGAGATAGTCGCCGGCAGGAAAACGGAAGGGAACCGGACCATCCGCATCGCCATCAATAAACTGGCGGACGCGCGGGTCGTTATTCTCTCGCAGTTCCGGCGTGGTGCCGTGTGCGATAATTTTTTGTCCGGCCACGATATAGGCATAGTCCGCAATACTCAGTACTTCCGGTACGTCGTGCGAGACCACAATACAGGTCAGGCCCAGAGCATGGTTCAGTTCATCAATGAGTTTGACCAGCACACCCATGGTGATGGGATCCTGACCGACAAAAGGCTCATCGAACATGATCAGTTCCGGCTCAAGCGCAATCGCGCGCGCCAGCGCCACACGACGCGCCATTCCGCCCGACAGCTCAGCCGGTTTCAGTTGAGCTGCGCCACGCAGCCCCACGGCTTCCAGCTTCATTAATACCGTGCTGTGCAGAATAGGTGCGGGAAGACGGGTATGTTCACGCAGCGGCCAGGCGACATTTTCATAGACCGTTAAGTCAGTAAATAGCGCGCCAGACTGGAACAGCATGCTCATCTTCTTGCGCGCTTCATACAATTTAGCGCGCGACAATGACGGAATGTTTTCGCCACGGAAAAAGATGTCACCGCGAGTCGGCTGAAGTTGCCCCCCAATCAAGCGTAGCAGAGTGGTTTTCCCTATCCCCGACGGTCCCATTATCGCCGTCACTTTGCCTTTCGGCACGGTCAGCGAAATGTCGTCGAAGATGGTGCGATCTCCGCGCGAAAAACTCACGCCACGAACCTCAACCAGATTCGTTTGCTGCTGGATCATTATTACCTCTTGTAAGGATCGGGCGTAAACATGGGGTACGATGGTAGCCTGTTCGGTCCTGATTCACGATAGCTTTACAGAAACTTACCGCTAAGATTTGGCGAAAATGGTCATTAAATTTACTTTTGCCGTTCAGACGGTCAAAATCAGCGGCTGTCTCGCCAAACAGAACCTTAAACCGGTCGGTAAAGGCATTGCCGGCCCGGGTTTTTACGCAAGGATTTTTCATGTTCGTAGCTTCTGCACTGCTGATCATCGGTTTGCTTTTACTGGCATATGGTGCCGATCGTCTGGTGTTTAGCGCCTCTATATTGTGTCGATCCTTTGGCATTCCGCCGCTGATCATTGGCATGACCGTTGTCAGCATCGGCACCTCGCTGCCAGAAATGATCCTCTCCTTTTCCGCGGCCCAGCATGGCCAGATGGATTTGGCTGTTGGCACCGCGCTCGGCTCGAATATTACCAACATTTTACTCATTTTGGGTGCCGCTGCGCTAATGCATCCACTCAGCGTCCATTCTAATCTGATACGCCGTGAACTGCCGTTGATGTTGCTGGTTACCCTGCTCAGCGGATTCATGCTGTTTGACAATCAGCTTAGTCGACTGGATGGAATTGGCCTGATTGCCATCGCCGCTATTTATCTGATGGTGGTGATTCGCATTGCGCGTAAAGCAGAACGGGACAACAACGACACCCTGACCCGCGAGCAGCTGGCCGAGCTGCCCCGTGAAGAGAGCGGAAACACGGTGGCCTTTCTTTGGCTGGCCGTCGCGCTGATAATTCTGCCGATGTCGACCCGGATGGTGATCGACAATGCCACCGCCTTTGCTGACTACTTTGGCGTCAGCGAACTGGTAATGGGCCTGACGCTCATCGCCGTAGGCACCAGCCTGCCTGAACTGGCGACGGTGATTGCCGGGGCGCTGAAAGGTGAAGATGATATCGCGATCGGCAATCTGATCGGTGCCAACATTTATAATATTGCCATCGTGCTGGGCCTGCCGGCGCTGATTCACCCCGGCAGTATCGACTATCACGCCTTTGCCCGTGATTACTGGGTGATGCTGGGCGTCAGCGTGCTGTTTGCCCTGCTCTGCCTGCTGCGTCGCCGACGCGTTGGCCGCATCGCCGGCCTGATTTTACTCTGTGGTTTCTTCGTCTGGGTGACGCTGCTGTGGATGCAGCCGGCATTCATGGACGGCTAACAAGGACAGACTCACTATGTCATATCAGCAACCAACAGCATTTGATTTTCAGCAGGCGGGGAAAACCGTCCTGCGCATCGAGCGTGAAGGACTGGAACAGCTCGATCAATATATTAATGACGATTTCGCCCGCGCCTGCGCCCTGATCTACGCCTGTCAGGGTAAAGTGGTCGTGATGGGCATGGGTAAGTCTGGTCATATCGGCAAAAAAATGGCGGCGACCTTTGCCAGTACCGGTACGCCAGCCTTTTTTGTTCATCCGGCCGAAGCCAGCCATGGCGACCTGGGCATGGTGAGCAAAAATGATGTGGTGATTGCCATCTCTAACAGCGGTGAGTCGAATGAAATCCTCGCGCTGATTCCGGTGTTAAAACGTCAGCACATTGCGCTGATCTGCATGACAGGACGGCCTGACAGCGCGATGGGCCGGGTTGCCGATGTGCATCTGTGTGTCCATGTTCCGCAGGAAGCCTGCCCGTTAGGCCTTGCGCCAACCACCAGTACCACAGCCACACTGGTGATGGGCGATGCGCTGGCGGTTTCGCTGCTGGAAGCACGTGGATTCACGGCGGAAGATTTCGCCCTCTCCCACCCTGGCGGTGCGCTGGGCCGCAAACTGCTGCTGCATGTAGCGGATATCATGCACAGCGGCGATGAGCTGCCGCACGTCACCCGTGACGCCTCACTGCGTGATGCGCTGCTGGAGATTACCCGCAAAAATCTGGGCCTGACGGTCATCGTCGACGGTCTGATGAAAATTGAAGGTATCTTTACCGATGGTGACCTGCGCCGCATCTTTGATATGGGCATCGATTTTCAGCGCGCCACCATCGGGGAAGTGATGACGCCAGGTGGCATCCGCGTCCGGCCAAATATGCTGGCGGTTGAAGCCCTGAACCTGATGCAGACCAAAAACATTACCTCGATTCTGGTGGCCGATGACGACCATCTGCTCGGTGTGGTACATATGCATGACATGCTGCGCGCTGGCGTAGTCTGAACAGGAAAAAAAAATGCAACAGGTAACGCCCACGATTGACACCTGCTATGGACCGATCAGTGCTGACGTCATGGCGCGCGCCAGCAACATTCGTCTGCTGATCTGCGACGTCGATGGCGTCATGTCCGACGGGGTGATCTACATGGGAAACAAGGGTGAAGAGCTGAAATCCTTCAACGTGCGGGATGGTTACGGTGTACGCTGTTTGCTGACCGCCGATGTGGAAGTGGCTATTATTACTGGCCGCAATGCCCGTCTGATGGAAGATCGCTGCAAAACGCTCGGCATCCGCCATCTTTATCAGGGACAATCGGATAAGCTTTTGGCCTATCGTGAACTTCTGGATAAACTGTCTCTCTCTGATGATCAGGTCGCCTATATCGGTGACGACCTGATCGACTGGCCGGTGATGGCGAAAGTGGGATTAAGCGTGGCGGTAGCGGATGCACATCCGATCCTGTTGCCGCGCGCGCAGTATGTTACGCGGATTGCGGGTGGACGCGGCGCGGTACGCGAAGTATGTGACCTGATCTTAATGGCGCAGAACAAATTTGAGGATGCCAAAGGGCAATCAGTATGAGTAAAAGCAGGCGTTGGATAACGCTGATTCTGACCTTGATTGCACTGGTTTTGATCGGCTGGAATCTTACCAACCAGGATGGCGATGGCACGCCAGTCGGGACGGATAGTCAGTCGCCGACCTATACCAGTGATGATTCTCACACTGTGGTGTATAACCCGCAGGGCGCGCTGTCCTATAAACTGGTCTCTGACAAAGTGACCTATTTCTCGGATGACGAGCTGAGCTGGTTCGACAATCCGGTAATGACCACCTTTGATGAGAATAAAATTCCTACCTGGACGTTACGCGCAGATAAAGCAAAGCTCACCAAAGATCGTATGCTTTATCTGTATGGCCATGTTGAGCTGAATACGCTGACGCAGGATTCCCAGCTTGAGCGGATCAAAACCGATAATGCACAGATTAACCTTGTCACTCAGGACGTTACCTCTGATGACCAGGTGACATTGTATGGCCGCAGCTTTAACTCCACCGGCATGAAAATGCGCGGCAATTTACGGACAAAAAACGCCGAGTTAATCGAGAAGGTCAAAACCTCTTATGAAATTCAAAATGAACAAAAATAGCCTGAAGATTTTACTGGCCAGCATGTTACTGGCAACCAGCGTTCCGGCGCTGGCCCTGACCGGTGACTCGGACAAACCCGTCAATATTGACTCGCAGAATCAGGCGCTGGATTTGCAGGGCAATGTCGCGACCTTTACCGGCAATGTCATCGTGACGCAGGGCTCTATCAAAATCACGGCCGATAAAGTCGTGGTGACCCGTCCGGGCGGCGACAGCAAGAAAACCATCGTTGACGCCTACGGTAATCCCGCCACTTTCTATCAGATGCAGGACAGCGGCAAGCCGGTTCAGGGCCATGCCGCTAAACTGCACTACGAACTGGCCAACGATTTCGTTGAACTGACCGGCAATGCGTTCATTGAGCAGCAGGACAGCAACATCAAAGGCGATCGTATTACCTATCTGGTGAAAGAGCAGAAAATGCAGGCTTACAGCCAGGGCCAGAACAAGCGCGTCACGACCGTACTGGTGCCGTCGCAACTTCAGGATAAAGGTTCGTCCAACAGCGGAAAGAAGAGTAACTGATAGCTATGGCCACATTAATCGCAGAAAACCTGGCGAAGGCATATAAAGGCCGTCGCGTGGTAGAAGATGTCAGCCTGCAGGTAAAATCCGGCGAGATTGTCGGCCTGCTGGGTCCGAACGGAGCCGGTAAAACCACCACCTTTTACATGGTGGTGGGCATTGTGCCGCGTGACGCTGGCCGCATTGTCATTGATGATGAAGACATCAGTATCCTGCCGCTGCATGCGCGTGCGCGTCGCGGCATCGGTTATCTGCCGCAGGAGGCATCGATCTTCCGTCGCCTCAGCGTCTACGATAACCTGATGGCGGTACTGCAGATCCGTGATGACCTCACCGAAGAGCAACGCCAGGATCGCGCCCGTGAGCTGATGGAAGAGTTCCACATCGAGCACCTGCGTGACAGCATGGGTCAGGCACTGTCGGGTGGTGAACGACGTCGTGTTGAGATTGCCCGCGCGCTGGCTGCCAATCCTAAGTTTATTCTGCTGGATGAACCTTTTGCCGGTGTTGACCCTATTTCCGTTATCGACATCAAGAAGATCATTGAGCATCTGCGTGACAGCGGCCTCGGCGTTTTGATTACCGACCATAACGTGCGCGAAACGTTAGCGGTCTGTGAGCGGGCCTATATCGTCAGCCAGGGCCACCTGATTGCGCATGGTACACCCAATGAAATTCTTGCGGATGAGCAGGTTAAGCGGGTTTATTTGGGTGAAGAGTTCAGACTCTGATAAGGTGTCGTTAATACCGATGTTTACCTGGGAACTACCATCCTGTCTATGAAGCAAGGTTTACAACTCAGGTTCAGCCAACAGCTGGCAATGACTCCACAGTTGCAGCAGGCGATTCGTCTGCTGCAACTCTCCACGCTTGAACTCCAGCAGGAGTTACAGCTTGCACTGGAAAGTAATCCCCTGCTTGAGCAGACCGATCTGCATGACGAGATTGACTCCCGGGAATCGTCAGAAGCCGAAGCGCTGGATACCCGTGAAGCGCTTGAGCAGAAAGAGATGCCTGATGAGCTGCCGCTGGATGCCACCTGGGATGAAATCTACACCGCTGGCACCCCTTCCGGCACCGGTACCGATTATCAGGATGATGAGTTGCCGGTCTATCAGGGCGAAACCACGCAGTCACTGCAGGATTACCTGATGTGGCAGGTCGAATTGACGCCTTTCAGCGATACCGACCGCGCGATTGCGACCTCTATCGTCGATGCTATCGATGACACCGGATATCTCACCGTCTCGCTTGAGGAGATCCTCGACAGCATCGGCAATGATGAGCTTGAAGCGGATGAGGTTGAGGCGGTGCTGAAACGCATCCAGCGCTTTGACCCGATCGGTGTGGGCGCACGTGATTTGCGTGACTGTCTGCTGGTTCAGCTCTCCCAGTATGCGCCAGAAACGCCGATGCTGACTGAAGCACGCCTGATTGTCAGCGAACATCTCGACCTGCTGGCCAATCACGACTTCCGTAGCCTGATGCGCGTCACGCGCCTCAAAGAAGAGGTGCTGAAAGAGGCGATGCTGCTGATTCAGTCGCTGGACCCGCGGCCGGGTCAGTCCATCAACACCGGCGAGCCGGAATATGTTATCCCCGATGTGCTGGTGCGTAAGGTCGGCAACCGCTGGACGGTTGAGCTCAATGCCGACAGCGTGCCTCGTCTGAAAATCAACCAGCACTATGCGGCAATGGGCGGTGCAACGCGCAATGACAGCGACAGCCAGTTCATTCGCAGTAATCTGCAGGAAGCGCGCTGGCTGATTAAGAGTCTGGAAAGCCGCAATGACACGCTGCTTAAAGTCACGCGCTGTATCGTTGAGCAGCAGCAGGCGTTCTTTGAGCAGGGTGAAGAATTTATGCGTCCGATGGTGCTGGCCGATATCGCCCAGGCTGTTGAGATGCACGAATCGACCATTTCCCGTGTGACCACGCAGAAATATCTGCACAGCCCGCGTGGCATTTTTGAACTGAAGTACTTTTTCTCCAGCCACGTTAATACGGAAGGTGGCGGTGAAGCCTCCTCTACCGCGATCCGTGCTCTGGTGAAGAAATTAATTTCGGCGGAAAATCCAGCCAAACCCTTGAGCGACAGTAAACTGACCTCCATGTTATCTGATCAGGGGATCATGGTGGCACGGCGTACCGTCGCCAAATATCGTGAGTCTTTATCCATCCCGCCATCGAACCAGCGTAAACAGCTGGTTTGAAAGAAATGAGAAGGAAGACCTATGCAGCTGAACCTGACCGGGCAACATGTTGAAATCACGCCACCTTTACGTGAATTCGTCAGCGGTAAATTTGCCAAACTGGAACACTATTTTGAACATATCAATCAGGTCTATATTGTCCTGAAGGTTGAGAAAGTCACGCAGGTGGCTGACGCAACACTCCACGTGAACGGTGGCGAGCTGCACGCCACGTCGGAAGCGGAAGATATGTATGCGGCAATTGACGGGCTGATCGATAAACTGGCCCGTCAGCTGACCAAACACAAAGATAAACTGAAAAAACACTAACCTTCACGCTAGCTACGCGCGCCTGCCGCGCAGAGCCGACAGGATGGGGCGGATAATCCGCCCCGTTTTGTCATCTGAGCAAGCGCCGTTTGTCGCACATATCAGCGCGCTGGTGGTGAATGGCCTGGTGAACACGCAAGTGAAACGATAATGAACAACGACCTTACACTGGAATTGAGCACAGTGCTTTCGCCAGACTGCACCCGCAGCGGCGTACACTGCCAGAGCAAAAAACGTGCGCTGGAAATCATCAGCGAACTGGCCGCTAAGCAGCTCAACCTGCCGCACCAGACGCTTTTCGAAGCGATTCTGACCCGCGAACGCATGGGCAGTACCGGTATTGGTAACGGAATAGCCATTCCTCACGGCAAGCTGGAAGAGGATACGCTGCGTGCGGTTGGGGTATTTATCAGCCTCGAGCAGCCGATTGCGTTTGATGCCGTCGACAACCAGCCGGTCGACCTACTGTTTGCATTGCTGGTTCCGGCTGACCAGTGCAAAACACACCTGCACACCCTTTCACTGGTGGCAAAACGTCTGGCAGATAAAACGGTTTGCCGTCGCCTGCGTGCTGCGCAGAGTGATGAAGAACTCTATGCCATTATTACGGAAGTCCAGACAGAGCAGTAACGCGTCTTTACCGGCCCGGTGCCGGTTTTAAAACGGGAGAGAAGGTCATGGTGCTGATGATCGTTAGCGGTCGTTCAGGCTCGGGGAAGTCAGTGGCGCTCCGTGCGCTGGAAGATATGGGATTCTACTGCGTTGATAACCTGCCGGTCGTGCTGCTGCCTGAATTGGCCAATTCGCTGGCGGAACGCAATATTTCGGCGGCGGTCAGCATCGACGTGCGTAACATGCCTGAATCCCCGGAAATTTTTGAAACCGCGCTGAATAATCTGCCTGACACATTTTCACCTCAGCTGCTGTTTCTCGACGCCGATCGCAATACCCTGATTCGCCGTTACAGCGATACGCGCCGTCTGCATCCCCTCTCCAGCAAAAATCTGTCGCTGGAGAGCGCTATCGATGAAGAGAGCGATCTGCTGGAGCCGCTGCGTTCGCGTGCCGATTTGATCATCGACACCTCAGAGATGTCGGTACATGAGCTGGCCGAGATGCTGCGTACCCGTCTGCTGGGCAAGCGTGAACGCGAACTGACCATGGTGTTTGAATCCTTTGGCTTCAAACATGGCATCCCGATTGACGCTGATTATGTCTTTGACGTGCGCTTTCTGCCTAATCCCCACTGGGATCCTAAGCTGCGCCCGATGACCGGCCTTGATCGTCCGGTGGCGGCCTTCCTTGACCGCCACACTGAAGTGCACAACTTTATCTACCAGACACGCAGCTATCTTGAACTCTGGCTGCCGATGCTGGAGACCAACAACCGTAGCTATCTTACCGTGGCGATTGGCTGTACTGGTGGCAAACACCGCTCAGTTTATATTGCAGAACAGCTGGCGGATTACTTCCGTTCGCGCGGTAAGAATGTACAGTCACGCCATCGCACGCTGGAAAAGCGCAAATCATGACCGTCAGACAAACTGTAGAAATCAAAAATAAGCTGGGCATGCATGCCCGTCCGGCAATGAAGTTGTTTGAGCTGGTGCAGAGCTTCGATGCCGAAGTGTTGCTGCGCAACGAAGCGGGCACAGAAGCCGAAGCCAGCAGCGTAATTGCGCTGCTGATGCTCGACTCGGCTAAAGGCGGACACATAGAGATTGAAGCCAGCGGTCCGGAGGAGATCCCGGCGCTGGCAGCGGTCATTGAGCTGTTTGAAGCAGGCTTTGATGAAGACTAAGTCTTAGTCGAGCTTATTACGCTGCAGGAAGCCTTCCCCGCCAAGCTGGCGCATCTGACGCATTATCCACTGCTGTCGCTCTCTGACGTAGCCTGAAGGCGCAGCCGCACGATAACGGATAGGATTAGGCAGAACGGCCGCCAGTAAGGCGGCATCGGCAGCGGTAAGCCGGCTGGCTGGCTTGTGGAAGTAGCGCTGTGAAGCTGCTTCAACGCCAAAGATACCCGGTCCAAACTCTGCAATATTAAGATAGACGGTCAGAATACGTCGTTTCGTCCAGACTGTCTCAATACCTACTGTCAGCCCCGCTTCCAGACCTTTGCGCACCCAGCTGCGGCCATCCCACAGAAACAGATTCTTTGCTGTCTGTTGTGACAGCGTAGAGGCACCACGCATCCGGCTATCGCTGTTATCCAGTACAGATTCAATCGCCGCGACATCGAAACCCCAGTGGTCCGGAAACTTTTGATCTTCTGAGGCGATAACGGCCAGCCCCATCCACGGCGAAATCTCATCATGTCCGACCCAGTCAGAATGGGCGACATAGCTAAAGTCACCGCGTAACCAGGCACCGATCTGTCGTTCAGCCATCACCGCTGAAAACGGTACCGGCAGGAACGAAAAGAGCAAAATTCCCGCCAGCCATACGCCCAGCCATACCAGCATGACACGACCAATAATACGTCTGATACGCTGTCCGACGCTTCCTTTATGCTTGTTCATGCAATCTTCCCATACCTGTTTCAGACGTTAATTAATCACTCATGTAATCACTGCCAGAAAAGCAGCTTTTTCACAAAAATCGCTGAAAACCTTGCGGCGGTTTCCAGACTTTATTCAATCATTTTGCATCAAAATGCTGCAACAGTTCGAAATAGTTCAAGGACTTCCGGTAAAAAGGAATCGGTTCCATTCATTGCCACGGCTTAGCATCTTTCCAGATAAACACTTAATAATGGGTGATAAGCGCCGGTTTAAATCATTCGATATTCTTAACTGTTATTTTTTTATGAATGATGAGCCGCCCAAAGCTTAAACAGAATCACGCTGATAACGTATAAATAAACAGCGCTTAACAGCGTTACTCAGAGTTGTTGTGGCCCTTTTTACTCTCATTAAGCGCAATGATGTCAGTGCAAGTGCAGGACAAAGTTTTAGATTCTTTTTTATCATTCCAAATCGTTTTGGATAATTCGTGTCATTTCAGGGTGGTCACTTGCAATATCAGCGCGTTAGCCTCTCTGAAGAGGCAGAGGTTAATGCCAGCTTAATTTACAGCTGCTCAGCCTTTGCTTTGCAGCTGAGCAGCGTCAAAACTATACCAAAAACCACAAATTTGATTAAAATAACAGCAATGCAGCAGAGAAAATGATTCCTTACTTGACTGTGTTGCCAAATTAATGTTTTCTGTATTTAAACGCTGCTCAATATCACAAATTTTAATGAATCTTGTCGCATGAGAAGATGAATTTGCTAAGGTGATGTCAGTGTTAACCAATACCCTGCGGCTGCATTAATTATTCAAATCATAGCGGCCGCAATATTTTCCCTGGTGTTGGCGCAGTATTCGCGCACCCCGGCCTCGGCTGGGGTCATTTTTTTCCGGGATATGACTTATCCTGCTCTGCCACCCAGTCGCGCAATACCTGCACATCATGTCGCCACTCATGCTTCAGCTCGTCAATCCATTCAACAACGTTGTCCCACCACGCCGGTAATTCAGGACTCTGGATCTGTTTCGCCAGCATCTGCAAGCGCTGCAGCCCGACCGAACCTGCCGCCCCTTTGATCTTGTGCCCCTCTTCAGCAATGCCTTTTTGATCGCGCGCCATCAGATTCGATTCCAGCACCGCAAGATAGTCCGGCATCATCTTTTCAAACATCGTCAGGCTTTGGGTAATCAGGCCCGGGCCAACCAGCTCGATATACTGTTCGAGCATCGCGACATCCAGCAGCATCCGGGTTTTGTCATCGCTGACCTCTGCGGTTTCCTCTTCCGAATCTGCCTGATAATCCCAGTACTTTTTGATCATCGCGGTCAGCGCCGGCACTGCCAGCGGTTTGCTCAGAACATCATCCATGCCCGCGTCGAAATACTCTTTTTTGTCTTTAAGGACGTTGGCGGTCAGTGCCACCAGCGGTGGCAGATGCGTTCCCTGATACTGCTGGCGAATCGCACGCGAGACATCCAGCCCGGTCATATCGGGCAGCTGAATATCCAGCAGCACCAGATCAAACTCCAGCGGGTCGAACAGCGCCAGCGCTTCGCTGCCGGTCATGGCGACCTCGACGCTGCAGCCCAGCTTCTCAAGCACCGAGCGCGCCACAATCACATTCAGCTCAATATCTTCAACCAGCAGGACATGCAGCGCAGGCAGTGGCAGGCTGTCGTCCAGGCCTTCATCCTCCACCTCTTCAGCAATGCGCGGCGCCTTAATCTCTACGGTGAAGCATGAGCCCTGTCCTGGTGCGCTATGTACATGGATGTCACCGCCCATCGCCTGCGCCAGACGACGTGAAACCGCCAGCCCGATACCGGTGCCAGTCGCCGGTTTACCGCCATGCTGATCTTTGACCTGATAGTACATCGCAAAGATCTTATCCTGCTCCTCCTGCCGAATACCCATACCGGAGTCCTGCACCTCAAAGCGCAGCGTTTCGTCCTGCTCATAGGCTACCCGCACCACGATTTCGCCCTGCTGAGTGAACTTCACGGCGTTACCAATCAGGTTCCACAGAATCTGACGCAGACGCGTTCCGTCCGTCGAAATCATATGCGGCAGCGGCAGTTGTGGCGCAAGCACAAACTTCAGCCCTTTTGGCTGAGCCAGCAGGCCGGAAAGATTTTCTAAATCGGCGAGGAAACCGGTGAAGTCGAGCGGCTGATTGTCCAGCTGCACTTTGCGGCGCTCGATTTTGTCCACCTCAATCACATCATTGAAGATGTTGCCCAACGTGATGGCAGAGACGTGAATGGTTTTCAGGTATTTCAGCTGTTCCTGATTAAGGTCGGTATCCAGCAGAATACGACTCAGGCCGACAATGCCATTAAGCGGCGTACGAAGCTCGTGGCTGATCGTAGAGATAAAGGTGGTCTTCTCCCGGCTGGCGTTCTCTAACGCGTCCTGATAGCGCTTACGCTCCGTTATATCGCGGCCAAAGCCCATCAGCCCGCTGCGCTTACCGACGCGGTCGTAATAAGGCACTTTACGGATCTCGAAACAGGCTTTGCGCCCGTCGGGATATTGCAGCCACTGTTCATAAGTCAGCGAGACGTTATGACGGAACACCTTCTCGTCCGTTTCCAGCACCTTCGTTGCCGCTTCATCATCATAGATATCGCGTGGCGTCAGGCCAATCAGCTGTTTCTCGCTTTTGCCGGTCAGCAGTTCCATCGCCCGATTACAGCCGGAGAACTGCTTATCAATGTTGCGATAGAAAACCAGGTCAGGCGAAGCATCCAGGAATGAGCGCAGGAAGGAGGATTGCTGCTCCAGCTCAATCTGTGCCTGCTCGCGACGGGTCACCTCTTCACGCAGCTTGTCCATCACCTGCTCGCGAGCCATCTCCGCCTTTTTACGGTCACTGATCTCCTGATTCAGCTGCGTGATGGTCTCTTTCATCTGCTGGTTCAGTTCCAGGTCGCGGGTGCGCATCTCTTCCAGCTTATCCACCAGCCGTGCCAGCCGTTGCCGCGATTCCTCCAGCTGATCGACCACCACCGACAGAAAATAGACCGCCCAGGGCGTAATCAGCAGCCCGAAGAAAACCGAACGCACCACGTCAATGCTCTCGACATGACCTCGCAGTACCATCGTAACCGCCATCTGGACGATCATCGCCAGCACCACCAGCGCAGATGCCAGCAGCAGCGAGAACCTCACCAGTCCAAGCTTGACCATTAAATCAACGTAGTACTGCGCCAACAGACGAATTTGTTTCATAACAACTCCCTGAAAGAGAAACAGCCTCATAATAGCGCAGTTAGCCTGCTGACGTCCCGGCACGTCGCGTGGAGATACGGGATCAAATGCGCTTTTATGGTGCATTCGCATAGCCGATCGGCGACGTTAAGGACAAAGCGGTTAAAACCCTTGACTGATTGTGCCAAATGAATAATCTGTAATGCCGCCAGCGAATCCGTGATTTCTTCGTATGGCCTGTTTTCAATATCCTGGCAACGTCCTGTTGCGCAGGCACACCCTGTTTACATGCATACCCATTCAACTTAAATGATATTTTAAGCAAGACAGTGTTGATTAATTTTTCTTATAACCAACCGCTGTTTCATTCAAATAGACGGACATAAGAAAAACAGATACATGCTATGCATCAACGGTTCTGAACAGCATTTAATGCTGTCTAACACCCCGTCACCAGCATGGTGCAGAGATCTGACGCCTGCACTACAGTGAGTCAGTTCACATTTATGGGCCGATCGGCAGGCAGCAGAGTGATACATTTTAAACCTTAAAATGCAATAAATTCAATATCTTATGCAGATAAAACCCCTGTTAACCCTGTCTGACCGCCCTATTTGACCTGATTACGCTTTCCCGATAAGTTGGAAATCCGCTGAAAGCTTTCCAGACGGGCCATTGTCTCGGCATATCTATGCAACAAGAAGACTCCCGCGCGGTTTAAGTCATCTCCTTTAAGAGACCGGAAATCAGAGAGCAGCTCAATTAAGGACGTTTTATCGATGTCTGGAGAGAAATGCTCAGGGCTATGACGCGCGCTCGACAGAGCATGGCGATGAAAATGATGTTGCGCCCCGTTGCGCTCAGACCCTGAAACAGTGCAGGTAATGTCAAAGCAGTTAAGGAGACCCTCAATGTCCACTAAAAAACCTCAATCCTATGGCTTGTATGATCCGACAGCAGGCAGTGACAGCTGTGGTGTAGGTTTCATTACGCGCAAGGACGGCGAGCAGACCCACGAAATTCTGCAGATGGCGCACAGCGCCCTGTGCACGGTGCCTCACCGCGGCGGTATGTCAGCGGAAGGCGTCGGCGACGGCGCCGGGGTCAACGTTGACCTTTCCCTGCATTTCTTCCGCAAGATTACCGGCCAGCCGCTGGAAGCGGGCCGCTTTGGCGTCGGCAACTTCTTTGTGCCGAAAGATGCTGCGCTGCGCGCGAATGCCGAACGTCTGGTAGATGAGACACTCAACAGCTTTGGCCTGCCGGTGATCATGAAGCGTGACATGCCGCTCGACAGCAGCGTGACGCGTCCGGCCGCCGTACAGTTTCAGTTACCGATCCTGCAGTGGATTTTCACTGCGCCACAGGACGTGGTTGACCAGAACGACTTCGAGCAACGCATCTACCGCGCCCTGTTAACGATTGAAGCCCGCGCCTTTACCGAGAGCGAATTTGGCGGCCTCTATCCGCTGTCGCTGTCGTCGCGCACCCAGGTGTTTAAAGCCCGCCTGAATTCCAATGAAGTGATCCCCTACTTCAAAGATCTGACCGATCCCGATCATCAGGTGCGCGGGCTGTTTTTCCATACCCGCTTCTCCACTAACACCGATCCGCATACCACGATGGCCCAGCCGTTCCGCCTGATGGCGCACAACGGTGAGCTGAATACGGACCGTAAAAACCGCATCGCTGAGTCCGCGCTGGCACTGGCCCGTGGCAAGAAAATCGTGCGGCCCAAAGGTCAGTCTGACAGCTCGCGTCTGGACCAGAGTATCCACAGCCGTCTGATGGAAGATAACCTCGATCTCATCACCGCCGTGGTTTCAATGATGCCACCCGCCTGGGAAAACGACAGTTCACTGCCGCCAGAAGTGCGTGACATGCTGGAATATTTCTCACTGTATGAAGAGAAGAACGACGGCCCGGCAGCATTAATCTTTGGCAATGGTGAAGTGATTGGCGCCCGTCTTGACCGTCTTGGCCTGCGTCCACTGCGCTCAGTCGAAACGGCTGAGTATATCGGTGCGATGTCAGAAGCCGGTCAGATCGCCTTCCCACCCGAAAGCGTCTTGCGTCGTGGCCGTATCGAAGCGGGCGGCATGCTCTATTTCGATCACCGTGAAAAACGCAGCTACACCACGCTGCAGGCGCTGGAAAAACTGGCTGCGGAAAAAGATTATTCAGCGCTGCTGCGTGATGCGCGCGTCGGTCTTGACGATCTGCCTGAGATCCCGGCAGAACAGCAGGGTTCACCGCTGCGTTATCGCGGCGATCTGAAAACCTATCAGCGCTTTGTGGCTTACTACTACAACCAGGAAAGCTTCAAGTTCATGATGGACCCGATGCTGAACACCGGCGCAGAGAAAATCTCCGCGATGGGTTACGGCAACGCCATTAACGGCTTATCCGATCATGAAGGCGGCATGGCGCACTACTTCTCTCAGCGCTTTGCTCAGGTCACCAACCCGCCGCTGGACTCAATCCGCGAAGTGGATGGTATGACGCTGCGTGTCGCGCTGGGTGCGAAACCGCATCTGGGCCGCAGCAAAGGTCGTCAGATTGTGGTGCCGACCCCAATCCTCAGCCACCTTGATATGCTGCGTTTGCGCGAGCAGACCATCGCACCTTATGCCCGCTTTGAGATGCTCTATGAGCCGGTAATCGGCAAAGATCTGCTGAGCACCACCGCGAACGCAAACGCGCTGGAAAAAGCGATTGATGACCTGGCGCAACAGGTCGTGGATTTTGCCCGTTCGCAGGGTGGCATCGCCGTGCTTACTGACCGTCACATCTCGTCAACGCACGCCGCAATCCCGATGCTGCTGGTGGTTTCTGCCATTAACCAGCGCCTGGTGCAGGAAGGCCTGCGTCTGGATGTTTCTCTGGTCGTAGAAAGCGGCCAGAGCATATCTTCGCACCACATTGCTGCCACCCTCGGCTTCGGGGCTTCCGCTATCTATCCGCTGGGCGTACAGATGCGTGCAGAGGAAAAATTTGGTGAAGGTGAAGAAGGCAACAAAGCCTTTAAGCGCTATGCCAAAGCCGCTGAAAAAGCGCTGATGAAAACCATGGGCAAAGTGGGCCTTTGTACCGTTGAAAGTTACAGCAGCGGCGAATTCTTTGAGCCTAACTTCCTCAACACTGACGATCCGGTGCTGAAAAAGTATTTCCCGAATATCAAAACCCCGGTGGGTGGCGCGGGCTTCGCAGCCATCGCAGCGATGGCCGTTGACTGGCACCAGAGCGCGCTCAGGATTCAGGGCGAATCTGAAGTGCCGTTGCTGGGCCTGTTTAAAGAGCGTGCAGAAGGTGCAGGTCACTCCTACGGCACTATCGCCGTGCGCACCTTCATCGACATGACCGAAGAGCCGATTCGCTTTGCCGACAAGGCGCGCGAAGAGGACAACTTCATTCGTCTGATGACGCTGGCAAAACTGGATAACGCGTTTGGTATCAAGCCAGAGACCTTCAAAGACAGCAGCTTTGAGCGCATCCCGGATGACGTGATCAACAACTTTGCGATTACGGCCGATTACCGTCAGTTCTCAAGTTTGATGTATGAAGAGCGTAAACGTCGCCCGGCGGCGCTGCGTGACATTCTGACATTCCCGGCTGATCTGACCCACATTGACAGCGAAGCGGAGTTCCGTCGCAAGCTGGGACGCTACTCGCTGACCAACAACGGCTTTGCTATTCGTGGCATGGAGTGTGAAGCGGTGGATGGCAGCCTGAATCACTTTGTGCTGCGTCTGACCGATGCGATTGAGGGGCTGAAGCCTGAGAGTGAACGTCTGCAAAACCTCTCCCGCGCCCTGAAATCCCGTTTCGGCGATGATATCGAGAGCAGCGACGTGGTCACTGGCGCTTTGAAAGTGACCGCATACGGTAAAGCGGCAGATTATCTGTCACGTATCTTCACCACCCTGCCCTCACTGCCGCTGAGCGAAGTACAGCCAGCCTGTGAAATTACCCGTACCTTTGCTTCCGGGGCAATGAGCCACGGTGCACTGGTCGCGCCGGCTCATGAAGCGGTCGCACACGGCACCAACATGGTCGGCGGCATGAGCAACTGCGGTGAAGGCGGCGAGCATTACTCCCGTCACGGCACCATCCGTGCCTCGCGTATCAAACAGCTGGCTTCGGGTCGGTTCGGTGTCTGGGCTGCCTATCTGGCGGATCCGATGCTGGAAGAGCTGGAGATCAAAATTGGTCAGGGTGCGAAGCCTGGCGAAGGCGGTCAGTTACCGGCGGCCAAAGTGACCGTAGAGATTGCTGCGGCCCGTGGCGGTACGCCTGGCGTCGAGCTGGTCTCGCCGCCGCCGCATCATGACACCTATTCCATCGAAGATCTGGCGCAGCTGATCCACGATTGTAAAGCCGCGCGCGTGCGCGTCATTGTCAAACTGGTGTCGTCAGAAGGGATCGGCACCATCGCAGTTGGCGTGGCTAAAGCCGGTGCCGACGTGATTAACGTTGCAGGTAACACCGGCGGTACCGGCGCGGCGTCGGTGACCAGCCTGAAATATACCGGACGCGTGGCCGAAATCGGCATCGCTGAAGTCCACCAGGCGCTGTGTGCCAACGGCCTGCGTGAGAAAGTGCTGCTGCGCTGCTCTGGCGCACAGCAGACCGGCAGCGACGTGGTGAAATCTGCCTTGCTGGGCGGTGACAGCTTTGAGTTCGGTACCACCGCGCTGATGATGCTGAAATGCGTGATGGCGAAGAACTGCAACGTGAAGTGCCCGGCTGGCTTAACCACTAACGCCGAGGCCTTTGATGGCGATCCGCGTCAGCTGGCGCAGTATTTCCTCAACGTCGCGCATGAAGTACGTGAAATTCTGGCACGTATGGGCCTGCGTTCCCTGCGTGAGGCGCGTGGTCGCTCTGACCTGCTGCACCTGATGGATCATCCGCTGGAAGTCGGCAAACTCGACTTACGCGCCATGCTCACCGTGGTGCCAGAGCTGAAAATCGACAAGGCGGTTTACCTGGAAAAAGATTTTGAGCTGGATGATGGCTGGATTGAGCAGGTTAAGCAGTCACTGGTGGAGCAGGGAAATCCTGACGTCTCACTGGGCAACAGCATCGTCCTGAACAACCGCAACAAAAGCGTTGGCGGCCAGCTGGCCATCGACATTGAGCGCATGCTGAACCATCAGCTCAGCGCAGAGCAGTTGCAGGCGATGCCTGCGGTAATGACCGACGATCGCGGTCGCCGCTATCTGGCCCCTGAAAGCGTAAAAATTTCTACCACCGGATCTGCCGGTCAGTCATTTGGCGCCTTCTGCAACGATGGCATGCAGCTGTCCCATTACGGCACCTGTAACGACGGTGTCGGCAAAGGACAGTGTGGTGGTGAGCTGATTGTAATGTCGCCTGGCGGCGGCGCGCAGGATGGCGATGGCAACGTGCTGATCGGTAACTTTGCCCTGTTTGGCGCGACTGGCGGACGACTGTTCGTGCAGGGCCAGGCTGGCGACCGCTTCGCAGTACGTAACTCCGGCGCAACGGCTGTGGTTGAAGGCGTGGGTGACTTCTGCTGCGAATATATGACTAACGGTGCCATTCTCAACCTCGGCACCTTTGGTAAAGGATTTGGCAACGGCATGAGCGGCGGCTTTGCTTACCAGTACGACCCGTATGGATCGCTGGCCAGCCACGCTGCAGGTGATTCAGTACGCTTCGGATCGATTGCGGATCAGGATGAGATGGCGCAGGTGCACAAGCAGGCCGTGCTGACCATGCTGAACTGGCACCTGGAGGCGACCCAGTCACCGCGTGCCGCGTGGCTGCTGGAGAACTGGGAAACAGAGTGCCACCACTTTGTTTACGTGATGCCGCGCTCACTGCTGCTCTATCAGGATGGCGGCGAGATCCTGAAAGCCAAGAGCCGCAAAGATTTGCTTGAAGAGCTGTCGACAGCGCTGGCAGGCCATCAGGTGGCGAAATTCAAAGCCGCGTGGCGTCAGGGTAAAACCATTGCCAACGGTGCCGTTCCGGCCTATGGCGCGACCGATACGCAGGAGATGTTTGTCCTGCTGAACAACTACACCGTGCTGAGCTTTGCCCAGCAGCTGGCACTGGCGAAGTTGCCGAAAGGCACGCCGGTTGAAGATGCGGCGGTGGAAAAAGCGGTCCGCAATCTGCTGATGACGGAAGACTTTTCACTGGTCAGCAAGCTGCAACGTCATGCCCGTTCTGCCATCGAGAGTTACAGCGATGATGAACTGGCCAGTCTGATTGGTACTAAACGCATGTCAGATTACAAAGCGGCACTGACGCAACGTAACATCCGCTCCATGGACAGTCTGGCGACCTACGGCTGGATCATGTATCAGGATGCCTGTAACCGGGAAGTGCTGGGCCACCTGCCTGACTTTGAAGAGCTGTTTGCACGTGCGGCATTGCCGGAAATTGCCGCTGCGGTGGGTAAACTCTCCTGACAGTGATACTGATCAGGCTGAACTGAATATTATTAATTGATCATTGCCCGGATTAATCGTTGTACCGGACAGAGGCAGAACCGCTTTCCCCTGCTGCACACACTGCGGCGCGGGGAAGCGGAACCGCTTTCAGACCGGGGAACGCCACTGATATCGGGCGAGAACGGGATTGAGTAAAAGTACCCATGAAAATTCCTTATATTCCAGAAGATGCACCTTTTAATGGCGATCAGAAGTACTGGCTGGCTGGCTTTCTCGCGGGCCTTCACTCCCGTTTGCTGGTTTTAGAAGACAAGCAGCAACCTGCTGCAGGTACGGGCGCAGCCGCGACCACGCAACTGCATATTCTGTACGGCTCACAGACCGGCAATGCCGAAGCGCTGGCGCAGACCGCTGCGAAATCTGCCCGAGCGAAAGGGCTGGTGCCAGTGGTTCAGGCGCTGGGCGATGTCGATCTCGACGTGTTTGCCACCATGCGCCATGTACTGATTGTCACCTCGACCTATGGTGAAGGTGAGATGCCGGACAATGCCCAGCTGTTCTGGGATGCGATCTCTGCCAGTACCGCACCGCGTCTGGAGCAGATGCATTTCGCCGTGCTGGCGATTGGCGATACGGGTTACGATGGCTTCTGTCAGGCGGGCAAATTCATCGATATGCGCCTTGAGCAGTTGGGTGCAAAACGCGTGGTAGATCGCATTGACTGCGATATCGACTATGAAGAGCCGTCCAGCGAGTGGCTGAACAGCTCAATGCCACAGTTTGCCGCCAGCGCAGGCAGCAGCGGCACCGTGCTGGAGAGCGCGCCTGAAGCGCCGGTCATTCCAGGCAGCAACAAATCGAATCCGTATGCCGCCGCGCTGATCACGAATAAGCGCCTGTCAGGCGAGCAGTCAGCCAAAGATATTCGTCACTTCGAATTCGACCTGTCTGACAGCGGCCTGAAGTATGAAGCGGGCGATGCGCTGGGCGTGATTCCGGTCAACGAACCTTCACTGGTCAGCCTGCTGCTGACCCAGCTTAATGCTGACTACCAGACGCCAGTACCTGGCTTCGACCGCAGCCTCGGCGACCTGCTGACCTATCAGTTTGAGATCTCAGAGCCTTCACGCAAGTTAATCGAGTGGGTTGGACAGAACACCACCAATCAGGAACTGCGTCATGTCTTACAGCATGATGATAAAGATGCGCTGGGCGTCTGGTTGTGGGGCAAAGATACCCTTGACCTGCTGCAGCTCGAACTGACGCGCACGCTGACAGTGCCGGAGTTTGTTGCCCTGTTGCGCCCGCTGCAGCATCGTGCTTACTCAATTTCATCCAGCTCTAAAGCCCATCCGAATCAGGTGCACCTGACCGTTGCCTCTGTGCGTTATCACAGTGGCGGCCGTAATCGCGGTGGCGTCTGCTCGACCTATCTGGCCGAACGCGTGCGTCGTGGTGAGAAGCCCGCCATCTTTATCTCACCCAATAAAGCGTTCCGCGTCCCTGCCAATAACAGCGCACCACTGATCATGGTGGGACCGGGCACCGGTATCGCACCGTTCCGCGCCTTCCTGCAGGAACGCCAGGCAACCGGCGCGCAGGGCAAAAACTGGCTGTTCTTCGGCGATCAGCATCAGGAACATGACTTTATCTATCAGGATGAGCTGCTGGCCTGGCGGGATAACGGCCTGCTGACCCGTCTGGATCTGGCCTTCTCACGCGATCAGGAGAAGAAGATCTACGTGCAGAGCCGGATGCTGGAACAGGGCGCTGAGCTTTACGCCTGGCTGCAGGAAGGGGCGTACTTCTACGTCTGTGGCGATGCTTCGCGTATGGCGAAAGATGTGGATAATGCGCTGTATGAAGTGGTTCGTCAGTTTGGTGGTCTCTCCACCGAGCGCGCTGCCGACTATGTCGATCAGCTGAAGAAAGAGAAACGCTACCTGCGCGACGTCTACTAATCGCGAAGGTCTGCTGAAAAATCCGGCTTGCGCAGGCAGCCGGATTTTTTTATGGCTGACAGGCAAAAAAATACCCGCCGGATGGGCGGGTATTCGCTGTTATGTCACGGCTATTTCACGACGCGCAGTGAAGGCCGACCGCCACGTGGCGGTGGATCGTCATCAGGCGGTGTCTCGTCATCGCTGGCATCGTCAGGACGATCACCATCAATCACTGACATCATGGTCTCTTCCTGACCTTCTGACGCCTCCTGCATACCCAGCTCGTAAGCCGGTTCCGGTTCAAACATCGTGCCGGCACCGTTTTCACGTGCATAGATCGCCAGAATCGCCGCCATCGGCACGTTAACCTGGCGAGGAACGCCACCAAAGCGGGCGTTGAACGACACCTGATCATTGGCCAGGTCGAGGTTACCCACAGCGCGTGGCGCAATGTTCAGGACAATCTGACCATCACGCGCATACTCCAGCGGCACCTGCACACCCGGCAGATTAATGTCGACCACCAGATGCGGCGTCAGCTGGTTGTCGAGCAACCAGTCATAGAAGGCGCGCAGCAGATAGGGACGACGTGCAGTAAGTTGCGACATTTCCATACGTTAAGCCCGGGCTTGCAGGCGCATTTCACGTTCAGCTTCAGTTAATGAAGCAAGGAAAGAATCACGCTCAAATACGCGGTTCATGTAACCTTTCAGCTCTTTTGAACCCGAGCCGATCAGATCGATGCCCATGGAAGGCAGACGCCATAATAGCGGCGCCAGGTAGCAATCGACCAGACTGAACTCTTCGCTCATGAAGTAAGGCGTACGACCAAACAGTGGCGCGATAGCCAGCAGCTCTTCACGCAGTTGCTTGCGTGCGGCTTCGGCTTCCTGACCCGTGCTGTTCTCGACTTTCCGCATCAGGCTGTACCAGTCCTGCTCGATGCGATGCATCATCAGGCGGCTGTCACCACGGGCAACCGGATAAACCGGCATCAGTGGCGGATGCGGGAAGCGTTCATCCAGATATTCCATGATGATGCGTGATTCATACAGCGTCAGCTCACGATCTACCAGCGTTGGTACCGTGCGATACGGATTGAGGTCAATCAGATCCTGCGGCAGGTTATCCATTTCGACCTGCTCGATCTCTACGCTGACACCCTTCTCCGCCAGGACGATACGAACCTGATGGCTGAAAATGTCAGTAGGACCAGAAAACAGCGTCATTACCGAACGTTTGTTGGCAGCGACAGCCATGAAAACCTCCAAGTTTGTTCACAAAAAGATACTGCGAATAGCCAACCACACGGCGATTCACCAGCTTATCGAACTCGCACGCAACCTGGTTAGCCGCGTCACAGATACTGACGCCCCGACAGAGGGAAGGCGCATAACGCACCGGCCTGCGGGCGCAAAGTGACACAGAGTTTACCAGATTTTAGGCTGCTTGTGGGCGTGTAATGAATCTTTGCAGGTAAATTGAGCGCGATGTTACGGTTTTCGCGGGAAGTCGTGGGAAGGCAGAAAATAAAAAACCCGCCGAAGCGGGTTTTTTGAGCCAATTGC
Organism: Pantoea sp. S62; assembly: GCF_016658625.1. NCBI lineage: Bacteria > Pseudomonadati > Pseudomonadota > Gammaproteobacteria > Enterobacterales > Erwiniaceae > Pantoea > Pantoea sp. S62. The sequence goes on from NZ_JACVVI010000004.1 coordinate 165,835, forward strand.
CGCAGCCGGAGCTGCAAACAATTAACGCTTGGAGAACTGAGGACGACGACGTGCTTTACGCAGGCCGACTTTCTTACGTTCAACCTGACGCGCATCACGAGTAACGAAGCCTGCTTTACGCAGTTCGCCACGCAGTGATTCGTCGTATTCCATCAGAGCGCGGGTGATACCGTGACGGATCGCACCAGCCTGACCAGAAATACCGCCACCTTTAACAGTGACATAGAGATCGAATTTACCAACCAGGTCCAGCAGCTCAAGCGGCTGACGAACTACCATGCGGGCAGTTTCGCGACCGAAGTACTGTTCCAGAGAACGTTGGTTAATTACGATGTTACCGCTACCCGGCTTAATGAATACGCGAGCGGTAGAGCTTTTGCGGCGACCAGTGCCGTAGTTTTGAGTTTCAGCCATTGCCTTTAATCCCGATTAAATGTCAAGAACTTGCGGTTGCTGTGCCGCATGGGTGTGCTCGTTGCCTGCGTAAACTTTCAGTTTACGGTACATAGCACGACCCAGCGGGCCCTTCGGCAGCATGCCTTTAACCGCGATCTCAATCACACGCTCAGGACGGCGAGCAATCATCTCTTCAAAGGTCGCCTGTTTGATACCACCGATGTGGCCGGTGTGGTGATAGTAGATCTTGTCAGTACGCTTGTTGCCGGTTACAGCAACTTTTTCTGCGTTCAGAACGATGATGTAATCACCCGTATCAACGTGCGGAGTGTATTCCGCTTTATGCTTACCACGCAGACGGCGCGCCAGTTCAGTCGCCAGGCGACCCAAAGTTTTGCCCGTTGCGTCAACTACAAACCAGTCACGTTGGACGGTTTCTGGTTTAGCTGTAAAAGTTTTCATCGAAAAGCTTACCCAAATTAAGTTACACGTTGGTGAAATCCCAAACGCTTAAGTAAACGAATGAGGCTCACACGACCATTTTGACCAGCAAGCCACCCCTTCGGATAAGAGTTACTGGAACACAGAGGATTTGGGAAAAAAATCCTTTGCTGTAACGTGGGGTCGCAAGATTATAGAGAAGTCGGTTACAAAAATCGAACCCTATTTCGGTATTTATCCTGTTTATTCTCACGGCAGGTGCGGCAAACGCAGATACTCTTCGCTCTGCATCTCCTGGAGTCGGGATAAACAGCGCTGGTATTCAAACTTCAGTCGCGTGCCCTGATAAATCTCGGTCAGTGACGTTTCCGCCGCGACCACCAGCTTCACATGACGTTCATAGAACTCATCGACCAGCGCCAGGAAACGGCGCGCCTGATCTTCGGTTTTGTAGATCATCACCGGCACGTCATAGAGCAGCACGCTGTGAAAACGGCGCGAAAGCGCAATGTAGTCATGCTGACTGCGTCCCTCACCGCAGAGGGTCGTGAAATTAATGGCCAGCACGCCTTCGCTCACACCCAGCGTCGGCATCTGGCGATGATTAATTTCCAGAACCGGTGCCGCTTCAGGCTGGCTGCCTGACAATGCTTTGAACATCCGGCCCATCTCGGCATGTGTCTCTGCGTTGAGCGGGAAGTTCCACAGATGCGCGGAGGTCAGCGTGCGTAACCGGTAGTCGATACCCGCATCCACGTTCATCACATCACAGTGCCGTTTTATCTGCTCAATCGCAGGCAGGAAGCGCGCACGCTGCAGACCATTGCGATAGAGATCGTCCGGCGGAATGTTCGAGGTGGCGACCAGCGCGATGCCACGTTCAAACAGCGCTTCCATCAGCGTGCCCAGCAGCATGGCATCGGTGATATCGGAAACAAAAAACTCATCAAAACAGAGGATGTCGGTTTCGGCTTTGAATTTGTCCGCCACGATCAGTAACGGATCGCTCTGGCCCTGAAGCTGCGTAAGTTCTTCGTGTACCCGCAGCATAAAACGGTGGAAGTGCAGACGCAGTTTGCGATCGCCAGGAATAGACTGAAAAAAGAGATCCATGACCCAGGTCTTACCGCGACCGACACCGCCCCACATATAGAGCCCGCGTACCGGTTGTGCCGTCTCGTTTTTCTCTTTGCCCATCAATTTAGAGAGGCGTCCCAGCAGGCCGGATGAGGAAGGCGCGGCGGCTTGTTGCCGGGCAACCAGCGCCTGCTGCAGCGCGTCTAAACGGGTAATCGCTTCACGTTGTACGTCATCGGGCCTGAATTCGCCCTGCGACAGCGCCTGCTCATAGCGTGCAAGCGGAGTTGAGGTTTGCATTATTGTTTCAAAGTCCCTGAATGGTGTCTGATTGATACCACGGTTGCTGAAAAAAAGGCCGTTCTACACTAAGCCATGCTGCTCCGGAGTTCCACATCCATAAGATTAACGGGTATAGTGACTATTATTGAATATGGTGTAACGCCCTACGGAACAATGGAAATAACACGGGAGTCATTATGACCTGGGAATACGGGCTAATTGGTTTAGTGGTAGGTATTATTGTCGGCGCAGTCGCCATGCGTTTTGGCAACAAAAAGCTGCGTGAGCAGCGCAGCATGCAGTATGAGCTGGAAAAATCGAAAGCGGAGCTGGCTGATTATCGTGAAGAGCTGACCAACCACTTCGCGCAGAGCGCGGAGCTGCTGGACAACATGGCGCGTGACTATCGTCAGCTCTATCAGCATATGGCAAAAGGCTCGAATGACCTGCTGCCAAATCTGCCTGGCCAGAAAAATCCGTTTGCCTATCAGCTGACTGAAGCTGAAGCGGACAACGATCAGGTGCCGGTGCAGATGCCGCGCGACTACTCTGAAGGCGCATCCGGTTTACTGCGTGGCGAGCGCCCTGCCCGCGACTAATCTTTTTGGGGCGCAGCCTGTCTGCGCCCGCTGTTTTTGCGAACCCTGACCGCAAACGACTGTCACACTCATTAATTCCTCCCACCTTTTGCAGCGAGAGCGTTGTAGCAATGAAAAAACAAGCACGCCTGTTTAGCGCATTAGCCCTGAGTATTGGGATGAGCCTTGCCGCCGCGCCAGACGCGATGGCAACTCTGCCAGCACAAATTGCGGGCCAGCCGCTGCCAAGTCTGGCACCGATGCTGGAAAAAGTGTTACCTGCCGTGGTCAGTGTTCACGTGGAAGGCACCGATTCCGGTGCGCAGGCTCAGGATATTCCTGAACCCCTGAAGCGTTTTTTCGGCCAGATGCCTGGCGGAAACAGTCAGCCACAGCCATTTGAAGGCTTAGGTTCTGGCGTCATTATTGATGCCGCTAAAGGCTACGTGCTGACCAACAATCACGTGGTCAACGGTGCGGATAAGATCAACGTACAGCTTGGCGACGGCAGTGAATATGAAGCCAAACTGATCGGCCATGATGAGCAGACCGATATCGCGCTGATTCAGATTCAGGGCGCAAAAAACCTCACGCAGGTGAAAGTCGCAGACTCCGATCAGCTGAAAGTGGGTGATTTCGCAGTGGCGATCGGTAACCCGTTTGGCCTGGGACAGACCGCCACCTCCGGGATTATCTCGGCGCTGGGCCGCAGCGGCCTGAACCTGGAAGGGCTGGAAAACTTTATTCAGACCGATGCTGCCATTAACCGCGGCAACTCAGGCGGTGCGCTGGTCAACCTTAACGGTGAGCTGATCGGTATCAACACCGCGATTCTGGCCTCCAGCGGCGGCAACATTGGCATCGGATTTGCGATTCCGAGCGATATGGCGATGAACCTCGCGCAACAGCTGATCAAATTTGGTGAAGTGAAGCGCGGTCAGCTCGGCATCAAAGGCACTGAAATGACGGCCGATATGGCTAAAGCGTTCAATGTCGATGCGCAGCGCGGCGCCTTCGTCTCAGAAGTCTTACCGCAGTCTGCAGCACAGAAAGCGGGCGTGAAGTCAGGCGATATCATTACGTCGATTAACGATAAGCCGATTACCAGCTTCGCAGAGCTGCGCGTCAAAGTGGGCACCACGCCGCCAGGCGAACAGGTTAAACTTGGCCTGCTGCGCGAAGGTAAGCCGCTAACCGTTACCGTCACGCTGGAACAGAGCGCCCAGAGTACCGCCAGCGCTCAGCTGATGTCACCTGCACTTCAGGGCGCAACCCTGAGTGATGGACAGACCAAAACCGGTGACAAAGGCGTGAAGGTCGATACCATCGAAAAAGGCACGCCGGCTGAACAGGTTGGCCTGCAGAAAGATGATGTGATTATCGGCGTTAACCGCAATCGCGTTCAGACCATTGCAGAAATGCGTAAAATTCTGGAAGGAAAACCGCCGGTACTGGCACTGAATGTGGTACGCGGCGATGAAAGTATCTATCTGTTGTTGAGATAAACCTCGCATTACGGCGGACACAAGCGCGTGTGTGTCCGCCGCTCTCATGTTATTCTCCCCTGCGATCTCCCCTGGCGTGATTTAACACCATGTTTCTTAAACTTTTGCGTGCCGTGGTGCTGGGCCTGATTGTGGCGGGTATTTTGCTCGCAGCACTGCCTGCACTGCGTATGGGCAGCGACGCCCTCTATAACCACGAAAATATTACCGACGAAACGCCCTTTAGCTTCAATCAGGGGGTGCGCCGCGCCGTGCCTGCCGTTGTGAACGTTTACAACCGCAGCGCTCATGGCAACAACAATCGTGGCATCACTACCCTGGGTTCAGGGGTGATCATGAATACGAAAGGCTACATCCTTACCAACAAGCATGTGATCAACAATGCCGATCAGATTATCGTGGCATTGCAGGATGGCCGCTTCTTTGAAGCGACGCTGGTGGGTTCCGATGGCATGACCGATCTGGCCGTACTGAAGATTACCGCTTCTGGCCTGCCTGTTATCCCGATTAATCCCAACCGGCAGCCGCATATCGGCGATGTGGTAATGGCAATCGGTAACCCCTACAACCTCGGTCAGACGGTAACGCAGGGCATTATCAGCGCCACAGGCCGCGTAGGTCTGAGTTCGTCAGGCCGACAGAACTTCCTGCAGACCGATGCCTCAATCAACCAGGGTAACTCCGGCGGTGCGCTGATTAACTCGCTTGGCGAACTGATGGGCATTAACACCCTGACGTTTGATAAGAGTAATGATGGTGAAACCCCGGAAGGCATCGGCTTCGCCATTCCAACTGTCTTAGCCTCAAAAATCATGGATAAGCTGATTCGTGATGGCCGGGTCATCCGCGGCTATATCGGCATTACCGGGCGTGAGTTGCCGCCGCTGCACGGACAGGGCAGCAATCTGGATCGGGTTCAGGGGATTATTGTCAGTGTGGTCACGCCAGATGGGCCAGCGGATAAAGCCGGGATTCAGGCCAATGATGTATTGCTCAGCGTCAACGGCAAGCCAGCCATCTCCGCGCAGGAGACCATGGATCAGGTGGCCGAAATTCGTCCGGGTTCAGTAATTGATGTACAGGTGCTGCGAAACGACCAGAAGCTGACGCTGCCGGTGACGATTCAGGAGTTTCCGGATAGCAGCAGCTGATTGCCTGGGCCTTAAACTAACAGCAATGCCTTAGCCTGACGGGCAGGGGGGCCCATCTGAAGAGCAAAGCGTCCGAGCCAGGATGGCGAGGCCGACCTGCAGGGATGCAGGTTTCCTTTGCGATCAGATGGGCCATCCCCGCCCTTTTCACCCGGACGTTTAGCAACGATCCACCGGAAACGCGATCACTTCACTCAATGACTCCGCTTTCAACGCCAGCATGATCAGGCGATCGATACCCAGCGCGACCCCGGAACAGGCTGGCATGCCATGCGCCAGCGCATCCAGCAGATAGGTATCAATCGGATGCACAGGCAGGCCGCGCGCCGCACGGCGACGGTTATCCTGCTCAAAGCGCTGACGCTGCTCACGGCTGTCGGTCAGCTCACGGAAACCGTTCGCCAGCTCAATGCCCTTGTAATAGACCTCGAAACGCTCGGCCACACGATGATCTTCCGTACTGATCTCCGCCAGTGCCGCCTGGCTGGCCGGGAAGTGATAAACGAAGCAGGGTTTATCCTGACCAATCTTTGGTTCCACACCCAGCATAAACAGCAGCATCAGCAAGGTATCGCGATCCTCTTCTGCGCGCGCCAGCTCACCTTCACCCAGCTTCTCTGCTGCTTCACGCAACTGCGCTTTGTCCGCTGACAGCGGATCCAGATCCAGATGGCGGATAAATGCCTGCTGATACGAGAGCGACTCGGCGCTGTCACACTCCAGCACCTGCTGCATCAGATCGTCGACTTCGTTCATCAGACGGTACATGTCGTAATGCGGACGATACCACTCCAGCATGGTAAATTCGGGGTTATGGTGCCGTCCCGCCTCTTCATTGCGGAAGCTGCGCGCCATCTGGTAGATCGGGCCACTGCCCGCCGCCAGCAGGCGTTTCATATGATATTCCGGGCTGGTCATCAGCCAGAGATCGCGCCCCTGCGCCGCACCAGGCCCGACAAAGCGCGTCTGGAAGGGCACCAGATGGATATCGGTAATCGTTGCCTGGCTCATCGCCGGCGTATCGACTTCCAGCACGCCGCGATCGGCAAAGAAACGACGCACTTCGGCTAAAATAGCGGCGCGTTTTAACAAATTGGCGATGGATGCGCTTGGTTGCCAGCTTGCCGTTTCGCTCATGGTGATGACTCCTGATACAAATTAGGGGGGGAAGTCTACCTGCAATGCCTGCGGCAAACAATCTCGTGCCCGCGCTGCCAAAAACAGCGTTTCGGCTTCTATACTTAAGCGGTTAAATCACAAAGGAATCCCACTATGTCTCCATGGAAAACAGTTGTTGCCAGCCTGAGTGCTTTTCTCTCAGTTGCCTGTAGCACCACGCCGCCAAAGAACGTCACGGTCATTGATAACTTTGACAGTCAGCGCTATCTCGGTCAGTGGTATGAGATTGCCCGCCTCAACCATCCCTTTGAGCGTGGCCTTGAGCAGGTGACGGCAAACTACAGCCCGCGTGAAGATGGCGGCCTGAAGGTGATTAATCGTGGCTATAACGTCAAAAAGCAGCGCTGGCAGGAGAGCGTCGGTAAAGCCTACTTTACTGGTGAATCTCAGCGTGCGTCGCTGAAAGTCTCTTTCTTTGGCCCCTTCTACGGTGGCTATAACGTTATCGCACTGGATCCCGACTATCGCTATGCGCTGGTGTGCGGCCCGAATCGCCACTATCTCTGGATACTGTCACGGACACCCCAACTGGAGCCGGGCGTAAAAGAGAAACTGGTTGAGCAGGCGCGTCGGGATGGTTTCCCGGTCGAAGAGCTAATCTGGGTAAAACAGAAATAGTGCAGATTATGACAAGCCGGTACGAAAAGCCTTTCGTACCGGTTGGAATAACAGGTTACTTCGTGCTGTTCTGAATCGCCTGGCCACCCGCTTCGACATCTTCACCGACACCGCGCGTAGTATTACACGCCGTCAACAGAGAAGAGAGCACCAGTACAGAGAAGATTGCGGCAATACTTTTCTTTAACATAACAATGTCCTTTTTGATGGATGTAAAGTACAGCGCTTTAAGCATAGCCGGATTTCAGGCAGTTGCTGCGGGCGGGACTCTAAAAAGGACAATCAGTTAAGGTCATTTTGCCGCACGCGAAATGGCACCGCCTAAGTGGGAGACATCTTCGCCAAAACCGTGGAATGTGTTGCAGGCGCTAAGCGCAGAAGAGACCAGCAACGCGAATGCGATTAATTTTGCCAGCTTGATCATTTTTTCTCTCATACAAGAAAAAGGCGCACCAGAAGATGCGCCTGCGAATCTTATTTCACGCGTGACACGTATTCGCCAGAGCGGGTGTCAACTTTGACCACTTCGCCCTCTTGCACGAACAATGGCACTTTCACCACGGCGCCGGTAGACAGCTTGGCTGGCTTGCCGCCAGTACCCGCAGTATCACCTTTCAGACCTGGATCGGTTTCGATAACTTCAGCTTCGATAAAGTTCGGCGGCTGAACGGCGATTGGACGACCATTCCACAGCGTAACGATACATTCAGCGTTATCCTGCAGCCATTTCGCTGCATCGCTTACCGTCTTCTCTTCAACCTGGAACTGCTCAAAGCTTTCCGGGTGCATGAAGTGGTAGAACTCGCCGTCGTTGTACAGGTAGTTCAGGTTGGTATCTACAACGTCTGCACCTTCAGCGGAGTCGGTAGATTTAAAAGTTTTCTCAACGCGAGAACCCGTCAGCAGGCGACGCATTTTAACGCGTGCGAATGCCTGACCTTTACCCGGTTTAACGAACTCACTGGATTCGATGGCATACGGCTCGCCTTCGAACATGATTTTAAGACCGGGACGGAAATCGTTGCTAGAATAAGTCGCCATGAAGGCCCTCTACGAAAATTGACACTGGTACTAAGCCAAAAAAATGGCACACATTGTAACCCTAAAAACACCTTCCAGAGAAGATTGGTTGCAGCAACTTGCGGATGTTGTCACCGAACCTGATGAATTACTGCGGATTTTAGCCCTTGATCAGCACACTGAACTGGCTGAAGGTGCGGATGCGCGGCGTCTTTTCGCCCTGCGTGTCCCGCATGCGTTCATCCGCCGGATGAAAAAAGGCGATGCGCACGACCCGCTGCTGCTTCAGGTACTGACCCGCCGCCAGGAATTCATCGATGCGCCAGGTTATAGCACCGATCCACTCGATGAACAAAGCAACGTTGTACCTGGATTGCTGCATAAATACCGAAACCGGGCGTTATTGCTGGTAAAAGGCGGCTGCGCCGTCAACTGTCGCTACTGCTTCCGTCGTCATTTCCCTTATCAGGACAATCCCGGCAACAAGCGTAGCTGGCAGGCTGCACTGGACTATATCGCCGATCATCCCGAGCTGGATGAGATCATTTTTTCCGGCGGCGATCCGTTGATGGCGAAAGATCATGAGCTCGCCTGGCTGATCGCGGCGCTGGAAAAGATCCCGCACCTGAAGCGTCTGCGCATCCACAGCCGCTTACCGGTAGTGATCCCGGCGCGCATCACCGATCAGCTCTGTCAGATGCTCAGCGAAACCCGCCTGCAGGTGCTGATGGTAACGCACATCAACCATGCGCAGGAGATCGATGATGAATTGCGTGAGGCGATGAGCAGCCTGAAGCGTGCCGGTGTCACCCTGCTGAATCAGAGCGTGCTGTTGCGCGGCATCAACGATAATGCCCGGACGCTGGCCACCCTGAGCAATGCGCTGTTTGATGCCGGTATTCTGCCCTACTATCTGCATGTGCTTGATAAGGTACAGGGTGCCGCGCACTTCTTTGTGTCAGATGAGGAAGCCCGTCAACTGGTGCGTGCGCTGTTGTCACAGGTCTCGGGTTATCTGGTGCCAAAGCTGGCGCGTGAAATTGGTGGAGAGCCAAGTAAAACACCACTGGATTTACAGCTGCGTCAGGAATAAAAACGGCCAGCAAAAAGCTGGCCGATTAAATAAAGCAGACGCCCGATTTACATTATGGGCACTTATAAACCTGTCCGGTCATTTTGCTGTCGAGTGGCGCGAACGCGGACAACAGATTCTGCGTCGGGCTGGTTGCACCGTAAATGACGTTGCCGCCCATCTCCGCTGCGCGATTGCGCAGATCATTCGCTGCACCGCGCAGTGCGCTGGTTTCGCCGCCTGCACCGCTCAGCCAGTTGCTCTGTGAGCCGGTGATATTGCCCAGAAGCTGGCAGTTATTGCCAGGCTGCTGATCGGTAAACGTTACACGCTGTCCTGCTGAAGAGAGTTGCGTAGAGCTGCTGCAGCCCGCCAGCAATAACGCGCCAGCCGTCAGTCCGAGCAAGAGGTTAATCCGCATTGTAATCCCCATTTATTATCATCAGAGTCGGGTGGCAGCGTAGCAGAAAAAGATCACTTTTTTCTGAACATTCATTGCCTTAATCCCGTTATATCACCTCAATATTTCATACTGAGTTCAGGCTGGCAGATTGGCGCATCCCGATAAACTTACAGCAGTAAGTCAATCCGGCAGGGCGGCAACAGTCAGCGCGCAGACAGCGGGAGATATCAAGAGGAAAGACGAACGATTGCGCCACTACTTATACTATTTTCCTGCCCAAAAGAAAAACCCCCGACCGTTTCCGATCGGGGGTTCTGTGATGACTTAAGCAGTCAACGGCAATTACATCATGCCGCCCATACCGCCCATGCCACCCATACCGCCAGCGCCGCCGCCTAAATCAGGTGCATCGCCTTTTGGCAGGTCAGTGACCATACATTCGGTGGTGATCATCAGACCCGCAACAGAGGCCGCGTACTGCAGAGCAGAACGGGTCACTTTGGTTGGGTCCAGGATACCGAAGTCGATCATGTTGCCGTACTCTTCAGTCTGCGCGTTGTAACCGTAGTTACCGTCGCCCGCTTTCACGTTGTTAGCAACAACGGATGGCTCTTCACCGGCGTTAGAGACGATCTGACGCAGTGGAGATTCCATTGCGCGCAGCGCAACTTTGATACCGACGTTCTGATCTTCGTTCTGACCACGCAGATCGGCCAGCTGTGCGGCAACGCGAACCAGCGCCACACCACCACCTGCAACCACGCCTTCTTCGACAGCAGCACGGGTTGCGTGCAGCGCATCTTCAACGCGGGCTTTCTTCTCTTTCATTTCAACTTCAGTTGCTGCGCCTACTTTCAGAACGGCTACGCCGCCTGCCAGTTTCGCTACGCGCTCCTGCAGTTTTTCTTTGTCGTAGTCAGAGGTTGCTTCTTCGATCTGCTGACGAATCTGGGTCACACGGCCCTGGATTGTCGCCTCTTCACCCACACCGTCGATGATGGTGGTGGTGTCTTTGTTGATCACAACGCGTTTAGCCTGGCCCAGATCTTCCAGCGCCGCTTTTTCCAGTTCCATACCGATCTCTTCAGAGATCACGGTACCACCGGTCAGGATAGCGATGTCCTGCAGCATAGCTTTACGACGGTCGCCGAAGCCTGGTGCTTTAACCGCAGCCACTTTCACGATGCCGCGCATGGTGTTAACCACCAGCGTTGCCAGCGCTTCGCCTTCAACATCTTCCGCGATGATCAGCAGTGGTTTGCCTGCTTTCGCAACGGCTTCCAGCACTGGCAGCATTTCACGGATGTTAGAAATTTTCTTGTCAGCCAGCAGGATGAACGGAGATTCCAGTTCAATCGCGCCAGTTTCTGGCTTGTTGATGAAGTAAGGAGAGAGGTAGCCACGATCGAACTGCATACCTTCAACCACATCCAGCTCGTCCTGCAGGCCGGTGCCTTCTTCAACGGTGATCACGCCTTCTTTACCGACTTTTTCCATCGCCTGAGCAATCAGCTGGCCTACGGTTTCATCGGAGTTAGCAGAGATAGTACCAACCTGTGCAATCGCTTTAGAATCTGAGCAAGGCACAGACAGCGCTTTCAGTTTCTCAACTGCAGCGATAACGGCCTGGTCGATACCGCGCTTCAGGTCCATCGGGTTCATACCCGCTGCGACCGCTTTCAGGCCTTCGGTGATGATTGACTGTGCCAGTACGGTTGCCGTGGTGGTACCGTCGCCCGCAGCGTCGTTCGCTTTAGAGGCCACTTCTTTCACCATCTGCGCGCCCATGTTCTCGAACTTGTCTTCCAGCTCGATTTCACGTGCCACAGAAACACCATCTTTAGTGATGGTCGGTGCACCAAAAGATTTATCCAGAACCACGTTACGGCCTTTCGGGCCCAGGGTAACTTTTACTGCATCTGCCAGTACGTTCACGCCACGCAGCATTTTTACGCGAGCGTCATTACCGAATTTTACGTCTTTAGCTGCCATTTCAATTGTCCCTTAAATTCGTTTCGTTCAGTGAGTTACGCGAAAAAATTACGCTTCAACAATCGCCAGAATGTCGCTTTCAGAGATGATCAGCACTTCTTCGTTGTCGATCTTTTCGGTTTTAGCACCGTAACCTTCATTGAAGATCACGACATCACCAACCTTCACGTCCAGCGGCTTAACGTCGCCACTCTCAAGGATGCGGCCATTGCCGACAGCCAGAACTTCACCACGGGTGGATTTACCTGCTGCGGAACCGGTCAGCACGATGCCGCCAGCTGATTTAGCTTCAACTTCTTTACGCTTGACGATGACGCGATCGTGCAATGGACGAATTTTCATTTGATAGCTCTCCTTTGAGAAGTCCAATCATTCAGTTTTGGGGTTGAACACCGGGCTGCATGGCTTCCGGCCTCGTGACCAGAGAGATAGGGCCATACCCACCTGCTTTCAAGGGGGCGGACAACAAATTTTTTACGCGAACGTGATAAGTGGCGGCTTTTTGAACAGAAGGCGCGACAAATAAAAAACGCAGCCCGGAGGCTGCGCTTTCAAAGGTAACCGCTGTGATTAACGATCCTTGTGATCGTCATGGTGCTCAAGGCGATCGCTGTTTTTACGTTCGAATTCGCCATCCATGGTGTAACCGCTGTCCGGTCCGGCACCCGGTCCGCGCCAGACGCGCAGATGGGGCATCAGCTTCAGCGTCAGATGCTTCTGCACCGGTGGCAGCAGCAGCAACAGACCGAGCAGGTCAGTAAAGAAGCCCGGCAACAGCAGCAGGAAACCGGCGATGATCAGCGATACGCTTTTGATCATCTCACTGGCAGGACTTTCGTTACGCGCCAGCTTCTCCTGCATCAGCATGAAGTTCTTCATGCCCTGATTTTTGACCAGCGACACCCCGATGCACGAGGTGAAGACCACCAGCAGCATGGTCAGCAGCACGCCCATGACGTGCGCAACCTGAATGAAGAGCGAAATCTCGATCCAGGCCAGAACAAAAAAGACTAATAACGGTATCCAGCGCACCGTACTCTCCTGTAAGTAGGGCTGAACGGCAGCGTGCCGGTCAGCAGAAAGCGTTCATCCTGAGGATGATAAGAAAAGAGATGGGCACCCACGCCGCCATTTTCAACCGATCCTGTCAAATTTATCCTGCGGGGTTAATTTTGTAACCAACTTCACATATCGTTAACCAGACGGCAGCATTAAGTGATCTGCATGCGTGCTTTTCTTATGCATCAGAATATGATCGCACATGCCACGGTGAAGACGGATAATATGTCGGCACGGGCACACCACAACAAAATAAACACATCCTTTGTGATGGTTAGCGGCAACAACAAGAAGGTTATCATGGCGAACAACATTCGTATCGAAGAAGACCTGTTAGGTATGCGCGAAGTTCCGGCGGATGCCTATTATGGCGTTCATACTCTGCGTGCGATTGAAAATTTTTATATCAGCAACAGTAAAATCAGCGACATACCTGAATTTGTCCGCGGTATGGTGATGGTAAAAAAAGCGGCAGCGATGGCCAATAAAGAGCTGCAGACCATCCCGCGTAACATTGCCGATACCATCATTAAGGCCTGCGACGAAGTGCTGAACAACGGTCGCTGTATGGACCAGTTCCCCGTGGATGTCTATCAGGGCGGGGCCGGAACCTCGGTCAATATGAACACCAATGAGGTACTGGCAAACATCGGCCTGGAGCTGATGGGCCACCAGAAAGGGGAATATCAGTACCTTAACCCCAACGATCATGTGAACAAATGCCAGTCCACTAACGACGCCTACCCGACCGGTTTTCGCATTGCCGTTTACAGCTCGCTGCTGAAGCTGCTTGATGGCATCAGCCAGCTGGCCGAAGGCTTCCAGCACAAAGCCGATGAATTCCAGACCATCCTGAAAATGGGCCGCACCCAGCTGCAGGATGCCGTGCCAATGACCCTCGGTCAGGAGTTTCACGCCTTCAGCGTGCTGCTGAATGAAGAGACCAAAAGCATTCTGCGCACTGCTGAACTGCTGCTGGAAGTGAACCTGGGCGCGACCGCCATCGGCACCCGCCTCAATACGCCGGAAGGCTATCAGCATCTGGCGGTTCAGCGTCTGGCGGAAGTCAGCAATCTGCCGGTGGTGCCAGCGGAAGATCTGATTGAAGCAACCTCTGACTGTGGTGCCTATGTGATGGTCCATTCATCACTGAAACGTCTGGCGGTGAAGCTCTCTAAAATCTGTAACGACCTGCGCCTGCTCTCCTCCGGTCCGCGTGCTGGCCTGAACGAAATTAACCTGCCAGAGCTGCAGGCGGGTTCCTCTATCATGCCGGCCAAGGTCAATCCGGTCGTGCCAGAGGTCGTTAACCAGGTCTGCTTCAAAGTGATTGGCAACGACATTACCGTGACGATGGCTTCTGAAGCGGGCCAGTTGCAGCTTAACGTGATGGAGCCGGTAATTGGGCAGGCGCTGTTTGAGTCAATCAGCATCCTGACGAATGCCTGCTACAACCTGCTGGAGAAGTGCGTCAACGGCATTACTGCTAACCGCGCGGTGTGCGAAGCCTACGTCTTCAACTCGATTGGTATCGTCACTTACCTCAACCCGTATATCGGCCACCACAACGGCGATATCGTTGGAAAAATCTGTGCGGAAACCGGTAAAAGCGTGCGTGAGGTGGTGCTGGAGCGCGGCCTGCTGACGGAAAGTGAGCTGGACGATATCTTCTCGGTGCAGAACCTGATGTACCCGGTTTATAAAGCCAAACGTTATACCGATGAAAACGAACAGTAAGGCTTAACCGACGCTGGTTAACCAAAGGCACACCGCGATCAACACGGTGTGCCTTTTTTTTTGTTACACAGCACACCCAGGTTTTACCGGTTTACTTTACAGGAGTGATTCATGTTTGTGGTTGAGCTGCTTATCGTCTTAATGGCGATCTGGTTGGGCGCGCGTCTTGGCGGCATTGGCATCGGGTTCGCCGGCGGCATGGGCGTGCTGGTGCTGACGCTGGGATTTGGCATGGCACCCGGTGCTATCCCGTTCGATGTGATCGAAATCATCATGGCGGTGATCGCCGCGATCGCCGCCATGCAGGTGGCGGGCGGCATGGATTATCTGGTGAGCCTGGCGGAACGCCTGCTGCGCCGTCATCCGCGCCATGTCACTCTACTGGCTCCGCTGGTGACCTATCTGATGACGCTGCTGGCCGGAACCGGGCACACCGCGTTCTCGACGCTGCCGGTGATTGCCGAAGTCGCGAAGGAGCAAGGCGTTCGCCCTTCCCGGCCACTGTCGATTGCGGTGGTGGCTTCGCAGATCGCGATTACCGCGTCACCCATTTCAGCCGCGGTGGTCTTCTTCGCCACCCTGCTTGAACCGCGCGGCGTCAGCTATATCACGCTGCTGGCGATAGCCATCCCCTCAACTATGGTGGGTCTCTTCCTGGCGGCACTGGTGACCAACTTCCTGGGCCGTGAGCTGAAAGATGATGAGGTCTATCAGGCACGTCTCGCCAAAGGCGAAGTCACACTGCGCGGTGCCAGCATCTTCCAGGCAAAACCGGGCGCGAAAAAGTCGGTGCTGCTGTTTCTGACAGGGATTGTGGCCGTGGTGCTCTATGCCACCGCGACCAGCGCCAGCGTCGGCCTGATCGCCAATCCGCCGCTGCCACGTAACGAAGCGATTGTGGTGTTTATGCTGACCATCGCCACGCTGATCAGCCTGACCTGCAAACTCGACACCAGCGAAATCCTTAGTGCCAGCACCTTTAAATCCGGCATGAGCGCCTGTATCTGCGTGATGGGCGTTGCCTGGCTGGGCGATACCTTTGTCAAAGCGCATCTGGCGGAGATCCAGATGCTGGCGGGCGACGCGCTGAAAACCTATCCATGGATGCTGGCGCTGGTGCTGTTTTTCGCCTCCATGCTGCTCTACTCACAGGCCGCTACCACTAAAGCACTGATGCCCGCCGCGCTGCTGCTGGGCGTGACGCCGCTGACGGCCATCGCGTCATTCGCAGCGGTTTCGGCGCTGTTTGTGCTGCCGACCTACCCGACCCTGCTGGCCGCCGTGGAGATGGATGACACCGGCTCAACCCGGATTGGCAAGTTTGTCTTTAACCATGCCTTTATTATTCCCGGCGTGATCGCCATTGCGCTGTCGGTACTCTCCGGCTTCGTCTTTGGCGGCGTGCTGTTATAGCGCCGTCATCGTGTTACGGATGGAGCGTGCTATCATCGGCGCTCTTTTCAACAGGAGTCACAGGATGAACGCTGTCGTGATCCTCTGCACCGTGCCCGATCAGGCCACGGCAGAAAAACTTGCTGCCCTGGCGCTGGAAGCCCGACTGGCGGCCTGCGTCACAATGCTGCCGGGCGCGACCTCCTGGTATCTCTGGCAGGGCAAAATGGAGCAGAGCAGCGAAGTCCAGATGCTGCTGAAGTGCGACAGCGATCATCAGCAGGCGCTGTGTGACCTGCTCAAACAGGCGCATCCCTACGACGTGCCTGAACTGCTGGCGCTACCGGTTCAATATGGAGACAGTGAATACTTGTCATGGCTGCACGCATCTCTCGCTTAATTACGCTTCTGCTGACGCTGTTTCTCTGTCTGCAGGCGCACGCATCACTCTTTTCAAATCCGGCGACCAGCCGCTTTGTGCCGGTCGATCAGGCGTTTACGTTTGACTTTGACCAGCAGGGCACGCAGCTCAACCTGCACTGGAAAGTGAAACCGGGTTACTACCTTTATCGCCAGCAAATCCACATCACGCCGCAGAACGCGACCATTGCGCCGCTGACGCTGCCCGCCGGTCAGCCGCATGAAGATGAATTCTTCGGCAAAAGTGAGATTTATCCGCAGGACCTGACGCTGCCGGTGACGCTGAAACAGGCAGGCCCTGATGCCACGCTCAGCGTTACGTATCAGGGCTGTGCTGCCGCCGGATTCTGTTATCCGCCGGAGACACGCAGCGTGCCGGTAAGTGAGATTGCAGCCAGCAGCGCGCCAGCGCCGGTCAGTGCTCAGCCCGCGCCTGCCAGTCCGCTGCCCTTTTCTCCGCTCTGGGCGTTATTGATCGGCATCGGCGTGGCGTTTACCCCCTGCGTACTGCCGATGTATCCACTGATCTCCGGCATCATTCTTGGCGGCAAGCGCCACTATTCGCTGGGCCGACTATTTGCGCTGGCAATGGTCTATGTCCAGGGAATGGCGCTGACCTATACGTTATTGGGGATGGTGGTCGCGGCCGCGGGGCTGCGCTTCCAGGCTGCGTTGCAGCACCCCTACGTGCTGTTCACGCTCTCCCTGCTGTTCATCGTGCTGGCGCTGTCGATGTTCGGCCTGTTTACGCTGCAACTGCCCGCCAGCCTGCAAACCCGTCTGACCCTGTGGAGCAATCGCCAGCAGGGAGGATCGCTGCCCGGCGTCTTCCTGATGGGTGCGCTGGCAGGTTTGATCTGTTCGCCCTGCACCACGGCCCCGCTCAGTGCCATTCTGCTTTACATCGCGCAGAGCGGAAATCTGTGGGCCGGTGCCGGAACGCTGTGGCTCTATGCGGTCGGCATGGGCTTACCATTGATTGCCGTGACCCTGTTTGGTAATCGGCTGCTGCCGAAAAGCGGCCCGTGGATGCAAACCGTTAAAGAAGGCTTTGGCTTTGTCATCCTGGCGTTGCCGGTCTTCCTGCTGGAGCGGGTGCTGGGTGACGCGTGGGGCGTGCGGCTCTGGAGCCTGCTCGGCGTGGCCTTCTTCGGCTGGGCGTTCACCGTCAGCCTGCACGCCAGCAGCGGTAAGTGGCGCGTGATGCAGATTATCATGCTGGCCGCTGCGCTGATCAGCGCGCGTCCGTTGCAGGACTGGGCCTTTGGCGGTCAGGCCGCGCAGCATGCTGTAGCACCGCTGCCGTTCCAGACGCTTCAGACACCGCAGCAGCTCAATAGCGCGCTGCAGCAGGCCCGCGGCCGCATCACCATGGTCGATCTCTACGCCGACTGGTGCGTCGCCTGCAAAGAGTTTGAAAAATATACCTTTAGTGATAGCGCCGTGCGCGATAGCCTGAGTCAGGTACAGCTGCTTCAGGCCAACGTCACCGCCAACAGCGCCAGCGACAACGTGCTGTTGCAGCATCTTCAGGTGCTGGGCTTACCGACGATTTTGTTCTTCGATGCGCAGGGCCATGAAGTCCCCGGTTCGCGCATCACCGGGTTTCTCAATGCCGCCGACTTCAGAGCGCATTTGCAGAAACTTACCCCGTAAACAACACTGGAGTCAGGTCATTGCCCGGTGAATGACCGGGCCTGCATACCAGAGGAGAGTCACTTGCAGCGTGAACAGATACTCGAGCATGCATTGAATGTGCTTGAACAAAACGGCCTCGCCGCCACCCTCTCATTGGAAACCCTGGCGGGACAGACTGAATTAACCCTTGAGCAGCTTCAGCTGTTCTGGCCCGATCGTGACGCTCTGCTCTATGATGCGCTGCGCTATCACGGCCAGCAGATCGAAACCTGGCGCCGCCAGATCCTGCTGGATGAATCGCTGTCACCGGATCAGAAGCTGATGGCGCGCTATGAAGTACTGAGTGAGCAGGTCAGCAAAGGCCGTTTTCCGGGCTGCCTGTTTATCGCCGCCTGCAGCTTCTATCCACAGCCCGATCAGCCCATTCATCAGCTGGCCGAGCAGCAGAAACGCGGCTCCTGGCAGTTCACCCATGAGATTCTGGTAGAGCAGGCGCTGGATAATCCCAGTATGGTCGCCGATCAGATGGAGCTGATCCTTGAAGGCTGCCTGAGCAAGCTGCTGGTGAAGCGTAATGTGCAGGATGTCGCCACCGCTCAGCGGCTGGCAGAGGATGTGTACAGCATCGCACTGTGCCGTAAAAATGGTGCGCTGGCCTGAGGTTTTGCCCGCTTTGACTGAAAATCAGGCAATCAGTCACGTTTCCAGGGGTTTTTTAGTGAAAGCCGTTGACGACCCGCGGCCTTTACGGTTTAATGCGCCCCGTTGCCCGAATAGCTCAGTCGGTAGAGCAGGGGATTGAAAATCCCCGTGTCCCTGGTTCGATTCCGGGTTCGGGCACCAAAATTTAAAGAAACCCGCCTCTGGCGGGTTTTTTGCTTTTGGGACGCCAGTCCCCGTACCTCTGCCGTGTTTCCCACTATCCCTGGTTTATGTGCACTATTCTGCTGTTGTCCGCCAGCCCCGAGAGTCAGGCATGACGACTGAACTGACCCTCAATTATCCTCTGTACGCTTTAATGAACCTATTCACTATATTAATGGCCATCCCGGTAAAGACCCGGCGATCATGCTTGCTGTCACAAACAGGGATCCAGCTAGTCTCTACTTGCCCGGGCTATCCCCTTTTATCCAACAGTCCAGAATGGCATTTAAAAAAAATCATTATAAACGATCTTTCATGATCTTCATCAAGGCATTTTCTGTGGGTAGAAGAGATAACATCTTTCTCATTTATTACGATAGAAATACGAATCAAAATAAATATCAAATGATGATGAAATTATTATTCACTCTCAGGGAAAGGCTAAACTCATAAATCTCACCATTTCATTAAAAATAAATAACCTATTAACATAAGTTTTCAATATAGAATAGTTATTCATCAACACCCTGCCCATACAATAAAAAACCACAGGTGCTTTCTTCTTAAATAAATTATAATGCCCCCATCTTATTATTAAGAGGAGGGAATCACCCCACATACATCAAAACAGCAAAAACAAACAATAAAGAAAAAAATAAATTATATTAAAATCCAACACCTGTTTTTTTCGCATATTTACAGTAAAAATAATTTTTATATTTATTGTCAGCCCTTATTTACAAAACACAACAAAGCAAACTCAACAATAAAGGTGATTACATGAAATTAAATAAAAAAGACCTTCTGGTATTAGGTGCTTCAGCTCTGTTTCCGATGGGCTCAGCGCTGGCGGCAACGGCCAGCGGTGGTTCTGTCAATTTTAACGGAAGCGTCGTGACATCAGCCTGCGCCATCAGTGCCAACAGCGCAAACATTGATGTTGATATGGGTGAAGTCCGTACTGCAACGCTGGCCGCTGCAGGCAGTGAAGCAAGCGTGGCAAAAACGTTCTCTATCGCCCTGGAGGATTGCGCAATTGCTGATACCTCAGCTTCTACAGAAGAGAACCCGGTTGCTGCGACCACTGTCTCGGTGACCTTTTCAGGTACGCCAGATGCTAATGATGCCAACAGCCTGGCGGCGGGCGTAAACGGTGGTACAGCCTCTGCGCAGAATGTGGCCATTCGTCTTTATGACGAACAGGGCAATGTCGTAAAACTGGGTGAAGCAGCGACAGCAACCCCACTGCGTAAAGGCTCTAACACGCTGAACTTTAGCGCTAAATATTATTCCCCGACCGGTGGTGCCACTGCGGGCGATGCCAGTGCAGTTGCCACCTACACCGTAACCTACTCGTAATCGTTATGCCCGGTTTAACGACCGGGCATAAATAGACATTCAGGAGAAAAAAATGCGTTCTTTAACCTGGGTTTTTCTGGCTGCCGCACTGTGTTCATCCGAGGTATACGCGGGTGGCGTGGGGTTAGGTGCGACACGTATGGTCTACTCAGCTGATTCAAAACAGTCCACTCTTCAGGTCAGAAACACCCATGCAACAGCCTCATTTTTGATTCAGTCCTGGATGGAGAATGCCAGCGGTGAGCGCACGCAGGATTTTGTTATTACGCCCCCGCTTTATGTTTTAAAACCGTCAACCGAAAGCGTAGTGAAGATTATCTTTAATGGTAAATCTCTGCCACAGGATCGTGAATCCCTGTACTGGATGACGGTAAAAGCGATTCCACAGCAAACGAAAAATAGTGCAGGTAACTCTCTGCAGTTCGCCTCTGCAAATCGTATTAAGGTATTTTATCGCCCCGCTTCACTTTCCGATAATGCTAACGAAGGCTGGAAAAAAATTAGCGGTAAATACACTTCGGGCAAAATCGTGCTGAACAATCCAACGCCCTGGTTCATTACCACAATCAATCTCAAAGTTGATGGTAAGACGGTTAAGCCTGTAATGTTGCCACCAAAATCAACTATCACACTGGCGGAGAAATTCAGCCAGGCCACATCCCTGACCTTTCAGACCATCAATGATTATGGTGCATGGACACCTGTCACCCGCGCCCCGTTGAACCGTAAATAAACTCTTTGAGGGATGATCGCGTGAAAATGAAAATCGTTTGTGCGGTGGTGGCTTTCCATGCCATGCGGTATACCGCAGCCGCGGAAAGCGATTTGCACTTTAACCCCGCCTTCCTTAATGGCGAGAGCGCGTCAATGGCTGATTTATCCTGGGTAAATACAGGCAGTGCCTTACCACCAGGCGAATATAATATTAACGTCTATATCAATAAGAACTATGCCTTCACTGGCAACGTCATTTTTGCTGTGGATAAATCAAATGGGCAGGATATAACCGCAGCGTGCCTGACGGCCAGTCAGTTTAATGCGCTCGGCGTTGACATGGCACAGGCACAGGGTGTCAGCCTGCCGCTGGTAAAGCAGTGCTATTTTCTCAACACGCTGTTTCCCGGCAGCAGCACGGATTATGAGCCGCGAACCCTCACGCTCAACATCACTTTACCGCAGAGCATGATGCGCAATCTGCCACGTGGCTACGTTAGTCCGGAAAGCTGGGAACATGGCATTCACGCCGGGTGGCTGAACTATGTTATTAACGGCTCAAATAACACCTACCGAGGGAATAATAAAACTCGCGAGCAGCAGCTGTTTGCCAGCCTGAACAGCGGCATAAACATTGGCGCATGGCGGCTGCGTGACTATACCACCTGGACTAAAGACACCAATGAGCTGAAGCATGTACAGACCTGGCTACAGCGCGATGTTCCGGCGCTGGGCGCACAGCTTTACGCTGGGGAAACGTACACGTCATCTCAGATATTTGATTCCATAGGTGTACGCGGGCTGGCGCTTAAAACTGATGACAATATGCTGCCTGCCAGCCTGAACGGTTACGCGCCCGAAGTCAGGGGGATTGCGCGCAGCAATGCTGTCGTCACCGTTCGGCAGAACGGCAATGTTATTTATCAAACCAGTGTGTCGCCCGGGCCATTTGTGCTTAGCGATCTCTATCCAACCTCTTCCGGTGGTGATCTGTCTGTCACTATAAGGGAGAACGATGGCTACGAAACCCAGTTCAGCGTGCCTTTCGCCAGCGTTCCTAATCTGGTTCGAAGCGGCCAGGCTAAATATGCCCTTAGCGCAGGAAAATTCCAGCCCGTTAATAATCAGAATGCACCCACTTTTGCCCAGGGTGAACTCTTTTATGGCTGGCGGTATGGACTCACTTTTTATGGTGGCGCTCAGCTTTCCGAGCGTTATCGCGGAGTTGCAGCAGGCATCGGTCAGAACCTGGGCCGTTTTGGTGCCTATTCGCTGGATATTACCCATGCCCAGAGCCAGCTTGCGGATGACAAACATTACACAGGTGATTCCATTCGCCTGCGCTACAGCAAACTGCTCAATGACATCGGAACGCGCGTGAATTTCTACTCGCTACGCTACTCCACACAAGGGTTCTATAACCTCAGTGATACGGCTTATAAAAGGATGAGTGGCGGCAAGCCGGAACAAATAGTAGAAGCAGATGGAACTGTGACTACCCGCTATGAAAATCTCTATGACCTCCGGATGTCACGCAAAGCCAGAAACCAGCTGCAGCTCACGCAGCCGATGGACAAATATGGCTCACTGTCACTGTCCTGGGATCAGCAAACCTACTGGCATACTTCGAAAACGACTCAGGGAATCCAGTTTGCCTGGAATACGACATTGCGATCGGCCTCGCTGGGGGTGAGCTTCCAGCGCAGTACCAGTCTGTATGATGACAGTAAAGATAACATTCTGGCGTTATCGCTCTCGATACCCTTCGGCGATCCTAAAAATTCGACACGGGCACGTTTCTCCACCACTCAGGGGAAATCAGCAGGAACGACCTACAGCGGTGGCGTCAGTGGTTATGTACCTGGACAGGATGAGCTTTATTACAGCGTCAATCAGCGCTACAGCGCCCGGCAAGCGTATGGCGGCGATACTGCACTGCAATACAAAAATCAGCGGGGCCAGTACAACCTGGGTTACAGCTACGGGCGTGATGCTCGCAATCTCAGCTACGGCATAAGCGGTGGTGCTGTTTTACACGAAGATGGTCTGACGCTGAGCCAGCCTCTGGGCAATACCAATATTCTGATCAAAGCACCGGGAGCCAGCGAGGTTGCGGTTCTGAATCATAGAAGTATTAAAACCGACAGCCGGGGTTATGCGGTCATTCCTTACGCTACGCCTTATCGCATTAACCGGGTAGGACTGGACACCACGACCACGGGTAATGATGTTGAACCCGATAACGCCATCATCAGCAAAACGCCTACCGACGGCGCACTGGTGCGAGCCACCATTGCCACTCAGCAGGGTGCAAAAGCGATGATTGTCTTACGTCAGAACGGCACGGTATTGCCTTTTGGTACCGTCGTCGCACTGGAAGACAGCGAGGTTAGCAGCATTGTGGGTGATGGCGGCAGCGTCTATTTATCGGGCCTGCCAATGAAAGGCACACTTAACGCGGTCTGGGGCAAAGATAACATGGCACGCTGTTCTGTTCGCTTCCAGCTCAATAAGCAGGATTTCAATGCCCGCACGGGCCTCTATACACAGGAGGGAGTATGTCAGTAACAAAGCGTCTGGTATGCATCGTCCTTTTTTTCGCCGGTTCGTTACCGGTGCGCGGCTACGATGTGCTGGTTTCGGTAACGGGAAATCTGATCGCTAACACGTGTGTAGTGGCCGCCGACTCGCTGGAGAAAAATGTACCGCTTGGTGATATCGGCACCAGACAGCTAAGTAAAGCAGGTGCGGTAAGCAACATTAAAACTCCTTTCACACTCACACTGGAAGCGTGCGGCCCCACCTTTTCGGGCGTGAAGATCCGCTTCAGTGGCACGCCGGATGAGTTCGATCCGCGACTGATTAAAGTGGCTGAGGGCGGAGCAACAGGCGTGGCAGTGCAAATTCTCGATCAGGAGGGCGCGCTTGTCCCACTTGATACCCAGACGACCGCCTATGGCGTAGCCGGTAACGACAGCGTACAGATGAATTTTTATGCCCGGTTAACCGCTACAGGCCCTGAGGTTACCGCTGGCGGCGTTTCAGCCATCGCCACCTGGACTACGGAGTATCAATGATGCGTATTTTACTGTTGCTTGCCTGCTTTCTCACCTCTGCCAGCGCGCTGGCTCTGGAGTGGCGATCAGACATCACGCTCTCGCCCCTGCCAATGGAATATTCCGGGCCAGCGGATTCGGTAATGCCCGGAGATATTATTGGTTCGACCTGGAGCGCGACAGCTGACGTCTCGGAAGTGTTCTGGTGCGGACTGATATGGACTTGCTCAAAGGGCACGCTGGAACCCTCTCCCTCAGCAATATCCAGCGGCATGACGGTTACCGTTGATGGAGTAAATTACACCATTTTTGAAACGGGTATACCCGGCGTGGGTTACATCCTGGGTCTCAAAGATTTTAATGGGTCGGAATATGTTCCATTACAAACTGGCATCACTCAGAGCTATCCAGCCTCCGGTACATCAGGTTATGCCCAGAACCTGGGCTGGTCAGCAAAAGTAACATTTATTAAAACGGGAACAGCACTGAAGTCGGGCACCTATACAACGCCCACAATCACTGCTGCCATTCTGACGGCCTACAATAATGAAACCAAAACAGCGCAGGTCATCATCAACCCCACCACCATCACGGTGGTCGCCAGCGGCTGTACGGTCAATACGAAAAGTGCGAATGTCGATCTGGGCACGCTGGATATCCGCACACTTTCAACCGTGGGTAGCACCTCACCTTCGGGCACGTTCAACGTCACCCTCACCTGTGATCAGAACATCGCGGTGAATGCGGTTATGACCGACCAGACAACCCCATCAAATAGTTCATCGGTTGTGACACTAACGGGCGACTCTACCGCTTCGGGCGTAGGCGTACAGTTCTTCTACAACGGTATCGGTCCTCTGAGCATGGGCCCGGACAGCACGGCTGATGGTACACTCAACCAGTTCTTTATCCAGACAACCTCATCAGCAAACCAGGTATTGTCACTGCCTTTCCAGGCGCAGTATATTCGTACGGGCGATCTGGTGCCCGGAACAGCTAATGCACTGGCGAGTATTACTTTTTCCTATCAGTAACCGAACCGCCTCGTGAGCAGATCGAGCGGCCAGAGCTGACTTCCTGAACCAGAGCCAGCCGGTTTATATCCCGGTCATGATAAATAGCACTTCTATGGGTAGAGCAAGCGTGCCCCCTGGCCCACGATAAAGGCTCGATTCAGCAGATCACCCACTCTGCACCCGCATCCGCTGATTTCACGCACTGCGCCACCCAGCGCACGCCCGCTAATCCGGCATGCACATCGGGATACCAGAAATCCTCCAGGAAAGCGGTGTCACGGCGATCGGTGGCATCCATCGCCAGCGCAAAGCGGCGATAGAGATTCGACCAGGCTTCGAATAACCCTTCCGGGTGCCCGCCGCCAATACGATCCTCTTCCAGCGCGCGCGGGTTAAGGTAGCCCATGCCGCGCTCCAGAATGCGAACCGGCTCACCCTGCACCTCGTAACGCAACTGGTTTGGCTGCTCATCCCACCACTCCAGACTGGCTTTCGATCCGACCACGCGAATTTTCTGCCCATGCATGGAACCTGCATTCACCGCCGAGGCCCAGAGCGTACCCACCGCGCCGTTGTCATACTCCATCATCACAAAGGCGTTATCCTCCAGCGGCGCACGCGAGGCGACAAAACTCTGGCGCGAACAGAGCAGACGCGTCACCTTCAGCTGGGGCAACATCGTTTCGGCGATAAAAAGCGGATGCGTCGCCAGATCGCCTAACACGTAACTCGGGCCAACAAAGCGCGGATCCACCCGCCAGCGAGTGCTTTCACTCTGCAACTCCACCGCCTCATTATGAAAGCCGTGAGCAAACTGCATATTTACAATGCGGATCTCACCCAATATGCCTTCAGCGATCATCTCTCTGGCCTGATGAATCAGCTGATGCCCGGCATAGCCGTAGGTTACGCCCACAATCTTCTGCTTCTCCCGGCTAAGCTGCTCCAGCTCATCGGCCTCTTCGACCGTAAAACAGAGCGGCTTCTCGCACACCACATGCAGCCCGGCATTCAGCGCTGCGCGACAAATGGCGAAATGGGTATTGTTTGGCGTGGCAATCGACACCGCTTCAATGCCATCTTCGCGCGCCGCTTCTCCGGCGAACAGGCTGGCGTAGTCGGGATAGCAGCGTTCAGGTGCCACACCCAGCGCCTGACCAAACTCGCGGCCGCGCGCCGCGTCGATATCAAACGCCCCCGCCAGCAATGCAAAATTGCCGTCACGTTGCGCCGCCGAACGATGGATATAGCCAATCTGGCTGGTGCCGCCGCCGCCGATCATGCCCCAGCGCAATGAGCGATTAGCCGCTTTTTTACCGTTAATCATGCTGTTGTCCTCAGAATCCTGTTGATCGGAGATAGTCCAGGCTGGCTTTTACATCCTGCAGACTGGTGTCGGCATGACGCGGATCGCGCTCCTGCTCGATGGTGATCCAGCCCTGATAATGACGTTCAGTCAGCAGGCTGCGCACCGCCGGATAGTCGATTGCGCCCTGCCCCAGCGGACACATCACCCCCTGCGCGCAGGCAGTGAAAAAGTCGAGTCCCTGCGAAAGGGCATCACGCCAGACCGGCTGATTAACGTCTTTGAAATGGAGATAGTCGATACGGTCCCAGTACTGTTCCAGTGAAGCGACCGGATCCATGCCGGCGTAATAGAGATGACCAGTGTCCAGGCACAAACCGGCGACCTGATGCGGAATATCACTGACCAACTGTGCCAGCTCATCGGCAAACTCAATGCAGCCGCCCGCATGCGGATGGATTACCGGCCGCACGCCATACTCCTGCCAGGCGATCTCACTCAGAATGGTGATGTGCTGCATCATGCGCTGCCAGTCGTCAGCGGAAAGCCGTGGCGCTTTTTCAGACTGACCGGCATATTTCGCCCGCTCCGGATTACCGAAATCAATGATCACCAGATAAGGCGCGCTGGCACCGGGCGTTTTAGTCGCAACAGGTACGCTGGACAGCGTGCGACACAGATTGTGGGTCAGCGTCACCAGCGCCGGAAAATGCGCCTCACTGACCAAATCATCGAAGATCGTGCCTGCCACCAGCGAAAGCTGATGCGCATTAAGCTGCCGGGTCAGTTCAGCGGCATCGGTTGGCAGATAGCCCCAGGGGCCGAGTTCAATACTGGGATAGCCGGCCTGCGCGGCTTCGGTCAGGACTTTCTGCCACGGCGGCAGAAAGGGATTAGCGGGATCATCCACGCCCCAGCTACAGGGGGCATTTGCAATATGAAAGGTCATGATATCTGCCTGTGCAGTGAAAACTGCTGGCAGTATCAAATAAAAATTTCACCTCAGACAACTATGAAAGTTTCATTTTTTGATAGAGATCGCGTTTAAAAATCCCATTAAATGATAGATTACTATCAAATACTGACTAACCTGTTCTTTCTACAGGTTTTCACGCGTTACGATCTCAAACGGTACGGTCACCTGTGCAAAATGGTCAGGCTGATCCATCCGGCTGCTGAGACAGGTAGCGATCACCGCCTCCGCCATCGCATCAATACGGTGCCGCACCATCAGCGTGATGGTGCCATCAATCAGCGCCAGTTCATCGCCAGGCAGCGGGCCGTGGCACAGCAAATCAATCTGCGTGCGACCGCTCTCACGCAGCGCCTGTATCACGCCCTCTATGCCGCCACAGGGCGCATAAATCATGACCAGATCATCGTGGGCTTCCAGCAGTTGCCGGGTCGCCTGATAGCCTCCTTCACCCGACTCATGCGTTTTTAACGGTTCCAGTACCCGTTGACTGATGCCCGACTCGCGCAGATAGGAGCGGAAACTGATTTCGCTGCTCTCCTGGCAGGTGAAACGGTGGTCGCCCAGCAGCACACCGACACATCCCGGCTGATGCAGGAGATGCTGTGCCATCCAGGCCGCAGTGCGTCCTGCTTTCTGATTATCGATGCCAATAAATCCGGCATGGTCACAGGGCGAAAAATCGGAGAACAGTGCGTAAACCCGCACACCCAGCCGTGAAACATCCTGGATTGCGTGACGGATCAGCGGGTGATCCAGCGCCACCAGAGCAATCACATCGCTGCGCTGTGCCAGCTGACGCAAGGAATGCGCGACGGCTTCAACCTCGTGGATATCATGCCAGCAGAATTCAGGTTCGCTGCCCTGTGGCTGCTGCGCCCTGAGCTGCTGTTTCAGCGCCTCGCCCAGCTGCTGATAAAACGAGTAGCGGGCAGGCAGCAGGATAAAGCTCACGCGGAGTGCGGCTGCAGCCAGTGGCGCGGTGGTCTGGCTGTGTGCCTGGGTCAGGCGATAGCCCAGTTCACGGGCCGCAGCCAGCACCTTCTGTTCGGTCACACTGCGTACCGGCGCACGGCGGTTCAGCACCCTGTCTACCGTCGCCACACCCACGCCCGCCGCCTGCGCAATGGCCGTCATCGTCACTTTTGACATCACCCTTCTCCTGCTTTTCCTGTTCCCGTTAACTGACGGCTACGTCTTTATGTTCTGTTGTTTAAAACAGCACTACTTTATCGCGACAGGGTATCGCGACAGGGCCATTTCCTCTCATTTATTTGATAGAAAATCAGAGCTAATTTTGATCTTCCTCTCAAAATGAAACATCCATTTCTTTCTGTGTTCTCTTTAAAACGTCTATTTGCTAAAACGGGTAAAAATCCCGCGTCGATCCGGTTGATGGGATCACATCATCAAAAGGTTAGAGCGGTGACGGTGAGCTTTTTATAGTGGAGACCTGAGCACCCCCAGCCTGCACGTAAAAAAGGAAAAGTAATGTTCCCATCAACGCTTCCGGCTCCACGCATAACCGATTCCCGTCAGGTTCCGCAACTGCGCTGGGGCATTATCGGGCCAGGCTGGATCGCCGACCATTTTGCTCATGCGCTGCGCCAGCATACTCACCAGCAGATCACCGCGGTGGCTGCGCGCGACCCGGCAAAAGCACGGACCTTTGCTGACAAATGGTCAATCGGCCATGCCACAGGCGACCTCAATGCGATGCTGGCGCGGGATGATGTGGATGCGGTCTATATCGCGACACCCCACAATCACCATTTTCCCGATGGCCTGCGCGCGATTGCCGCCGGAAAGCATCTGCTGATCGAAAAACCGCTGGCGATGAATGCGCAGCAGGCGGCTCAGCTTAAACAGGCTGCGGCTGCCGCCAATCGGCTCTGTATGGAGGCGATGTGGTGCAACTTTGCGCCGAAGTATGACGTCATTCGTCAGCTGCTGGCGGATGGCGTACTCGGTGACGTCCACACCCTGATTGCCGATCACGGTGAGTTTTTCACTCCGGATCACCGCATCTTCAATGCCGATCTGGCGGGCGGTCCGATGCTCGATCTCGGCAGTTATCTGGTGGCGCTTAGCGTGTTTGCTGGCGGCGGTGCGCCCGACACGATCGTCGCCCGTGGTCAGCTCGTCCCGGATGGCCGCGTCAACGGTCAGACGTCGATGCTGTTTACCCATCAGCACGGCATGCAGTCGGTGCTGAATACTACCCTGTTCAGCAACACGCCCGGCTGCGCGGTGATTGCCGGTCGCGACGCTACGCTGGAGCTGGCAGGCCAGTTCTATGCACCCGGTAATTTCACGCTTACTTCCAGCGATCGGCGTCATCGCCTGCAGTGGCAGGAACCCACTAACCGCTATGAACAACTCTGTCATGAAATTAACCACTTCGCCTGGTGCGTCGGCCAGAACCTGATCGATTCACCTGTCCATTCGCTTGACCAGGCGATCATCACCCTGGCCGCAATGGACAACGTCAGGCAGCAGATCGGCGTGACCTTCAACGAAGAACAGCAACCTTAATGTGCCCGGAGCAGAAAGATGAAAATCGCTTTTGATGTGGATGTGATTAAAGACTTAGGCATCACCCGAATGGTTCATCAGGTGGCCGACTGGGGCTACAAATATATCGAACAGTCGCCGCATCCGCAGATCAACCCGTTTTATAAACATCCCAAAGCCAGCCGTGAGATCATCACCGAGTATAAGAATGCATTGAGCGCCACCGGGCTGGAAATCTCTTCTTTTATCGTGGTCTATCGCTGGTCCGGCCCGGATGAGTTGCGTCGTCAGGCGGCGGTAAAGAACTGGAAGCGGATGATTGAGATTGCGGTTGAGATGGGTGTGCAGGTCATTAACACCGAACTCTCCGGCACGCCTAACGAGCCGGAAATCTGTGAAGAGATGTTCTATCGCTCCATGGAAGAGCTGTTGCCGATTATCGAACGTGAAGGTATCCGCGTCGAAATTCAGGCGCATCCGTGGGATTTCTGCGAAGAAAACAATGAAACGGTGGATATCGTGAAGTCGTTCCGTAGCGATAACGTGAAGTATATCTACAGCGCGCCGCACACCTTCTTCTATGACAAAGGCAAAGGCGATGTGAAACCGATGCTGGAGTATGCGGGTGACGATCTGTCGCACATGCTGATCGCCGACACCATGAACCATACGAAGCACTGTCGCTACATCGTCAACCCGCCAGGGGTGGATGCCACCATTCACCAGCATGTCGGCGTTGGCGAAGGTGAAGTCGACTTCGATACCCTGTTTAAAACCCTGCGCGACACCGGCTTTGCTACCCGCACGCATAAAGTGGGCGGTGAACCGATTATCGCAGCGTCACTGTTTGGCTACCCGGAAAAGATGAAGGTGCAGGCGATTGAAACCCGCGAACTGATTGAACGCGAACTGCTGTAAACCTGCCTGCCGTGCAGCCGTTGCTGGCTGCACGGTTATGTCCGCGCAGGACAAACATCGCCCCGTCTGACACACTTGTAAGCACTTTTCCGCTAAGCCGCTCCCCGCCTGACCTCGGCCCGTCGCAGTATGGCCTCGCGCAGCCAGCAGAGTTAAACCGCCTTCGCAGCACCTGCTACACTCCAGACCAATACCACACCATAAGGCGAACTTTCATTATGTCGGAAAATGCATATCAGCCCGCAAAAGTCTGGACCTGGGACCCTGAAGCCAAAGGTAACGGCGCTAAAACTAATCGTCCGTTCGCTGGTCCCACCCATGAGAAAGCGTTGCCGGTCGGCAAACACCCTCTGCAGCTCTATTCGCTCGGCACGCCTAACGGCCAGAAAGTCACCATCCTGCTGGAAGAGCTGCTGGCGCTTAACGTCAAAGATGCCGAGTATGATGCCTGGCTGATCCGTATCGGCGACGGCGACCAGTTCTCGAGTGGTTTTGTCGACGTGAACCCGAACTCAAAAATCCCGGCGCTGAGCGACCACTCGGCAACACCGCCGATTCGGGTATTTGAATCAGGCAATATCCTGCTCTATCTGGCGGAAAAATATGGTTACTTCCTGCCGAAAGATATCGCTGGCCGCACTGAAACGCTGAACTGGCTGTTCTGGCTGCAGGGCTCAGCGCCTTACCTTGGTGGTGGTTTCGGCCATTTCTATCACTACGCGCCAGAAAAAATTGAGTACGCCATTAACCGCTTCACGCTGGAAGCGAAGCGTCAGTTTGACGTGCT
Source organism: Pantoea sp. S62 (assembly GCF_016658625.1). Taxonomy (NCBI): domain Bacteria; kingdom Pseudomonadati; phylum Pseudomonadota; class Gammaproteobacteria; order Enterobacterales; family Erwiniaceae; genus Pantoea; species Pantoea sp. S62. The sequence goes on from NZ_JACVVI010000004.1 coordinate 197,302, forward strand.
GGATCGCCAGCTGGCTGATAACCGCTATCTGGCCGGTGATGACTACACTATCGCCGACATCGCCACCTGGCCGTGGTACGGCAACATGGTGCTCAACGATCAGTATGGCGCAGCCGAATTCCTGGATGTGCAGTCCTATAAAAACGTGGTGCGCTGGGCGAAAGAGATCGCACAGCGTCCTGCCGTCATCCGTGGCCGCAAGGTTAACCGCGTTATGGGTGACCCGGCCGACCAGCTGCATGAGCGTCATGATGCAGCCGATTTTAACATTAACACTGAAGATAAACGCCAGGCGTAAAGGAGCCCACAATGAGCGCATATGTAATCTTTATTCGCGACAAAATTACTAATCCTGAGGAATTCGCTATTTACGGCGAGAAAGCGGGCAAAGCGCGCGGCGACCATCCCATTACGCCGCTGGCGTTTTATGGACAGCTTGAGACGCTGGAAGGACCGGAAGCGGACGGCGTTGTTGTGCTGGAGTTTCCGACGGCTGAAGCAGCGCACGGCTGGTATGACAGCCCGGAATATCAGGAAGCGAAACAGCACCGCCTGAAAGGTGCGGAATACCGCGTGGTGCTGGTTCAGGGTGTGGATAAGTAACTAAACAGGCGGCAGCAATGCCGCCTTTTTTTATTGCAGCGTAATACGCGCTACGCCATCCAGCCCCTGACTGCTGTGATCGCTATTAAAGCCCTGCTTCAATGTCACGAACAGCGTCTGCCCGTCGGGTGACACCAGCAGGCTGTTCGGGTGACTATCAAATGACCAGCTGTTTTTCACTTCATAGGTCGTGCCGTCCAGTTGCAGCACCTTCTTCGAGTCGCGCTGGCTGATATAAATCTCATTGCGCTTGCCATTAAACTTAATCCCCATCGAATCAGCCGGATCCAGACGCTGAATCAGCTTGCCGCTGCGCTCATCAAACACCAGAGTGTTTTTCGCCTTAGAATTATCCGTGACAAACAGGCGGCCCGTCGCCGGATCCTCTGCCATGTTCAGGAACTGAGTGTTCTGCCCGCCACCGGCTGTCAGACGCTGTTCGATCCTGTGATTACGTGGATTGATCACCAGGATTTCGCCGCTGCCGTTCGCCGCGTAAATCCGGTCGCTGACCGGCGAGAAGATAATGCCTGTGACCCATTTCCCGGCATTTTTAATCCGGGTTTTCAGGGTCAGTGTTTTGGCATCGACCACCCAGATCACACCCGGATCGCCTGTGCCGCCGACATAGAGAAGCCCGTCATGCAGAAAGATTTCACGCGTGCCAACAGGTAACCCTTTCTCGTTTTTGTCGTCAAACATCAGGCGCTTCAGCACCTTTCCGTTCTCCGGATCAATCTTCGAGATACCGCCGTCCAGTGAGTTGGTGGCGTAGAGTGCGCTGCCGTCCGGCTCGCTAATCAGCCCAAAGTTTTTCAGGTCGAAATGCCCCGCCCCGGTGCTCTGCAGCGTGGTGCCATCAAGACGGTAGATCATCCCGCCGCTGATATCCTTACCTTCCGGCGCACTGGCGACATAGAGCGCGTTTTTCGCGGGCAGATAAGCCATCTCATACAAACCTTCACCCAGCTCGCGCTCAATCAGGTTATCGGGGCTGGAGGGCTGCATCACTACGGCGCCGCCATCGACTTTTTTCACCGCGGTCTGGCATGCCGTCAGGCTGAAGGTGATGACTACCGCCAGTGCGAGTGCCGTTTTACGCGGGCTGAACAACGCTTTCATGCTTAACTCCCCTATCGACCTGCTCTCCCGGATGCCCGCAATGCAGAGGGCAGGCAGGGAAGAAAATGAATGAGAATCATACGCAGCAGAAAAAAGGCTGTAAACGCAGCGGCAGCCTGAAGCCACCGAATCAGCTTAATACGGTATGTTAATTGTCCACAGGTGCTTTTTCACGCACGCCAGTCAGTCAGTCAGTCAGTATAAGAACATGATTAATCAACCGATTGCAGATTGCTCTGCAGAAACGCCACAAACGCGATGATGCGTGCCGGCAGCTGGCGCTGCGCCTGCCAGACCGCAAAAATATCGCCATCAGGTGCCTGCCAGTCGGGTAAAACATGCAGTAACTCGCCTGTTGCCAGGCTGTGCTGCGCGTCCCACCAGGAACGCAGCAGAATGCCATGCCCATCCATCGCCAGCCGCATCGCCACTTCACCATCGTTGGTGATCAGGCTGCCGCGCACTTTCTGGCTGATGCTCTGTTCGCCGCTGGTCAGCCGCCACAGGGTAAAATCGCTGTCGTGCTGGCGCAGCAGAATACAGTTGTGCTGCGCCAGATCGCGCACCGTAACGGGCAGGCCGTGGCGGGCAGCATAGGTGGGTGAGCAGCAGAGGATGCGTGGATTCGTGCGCAGTTTACGCGCCACCAGCCGTGAGTCCGGCGGTTCGCCGACGCGGATATCAATGTCCATGTGCGCATCCAGAAAATTAAGCGGCTGGCTGCTGAGCTGCAGTGAGAGTGAGAGTTCCTGATGCAGCGCAGCAAAGGCAGAGACACAGGGCGCAATATGGCGACGGCCAAAACCAAATGAGGCGTTGATGTTAAGCGTGCCACGCAACTGAGCCGTTTCACCGCTGACCGCCTCTTCCAGCGCCACCAGCTGATCCAGCAACGGACGCGCGCCCGCCAGATAACGGCGGCCTTCCGGCGTCAGCTCCAGCCGTCGCGTGGTGCGGCGCAGCAGTTGCACACCAAGCCGCTGCTCCAGCTGGCTCAGACGTTTGCTTACCGCCGCCAGCGACAGTCCCAGTTCGCGCGCCGCCGCAGTCAGACTATCCAGTGCGGCCAGGCGAACAAAAAAGGCTAAGTCATCGGTGGAGGTGCGGGATTCTCTACTTTGATTCAACAATGGATTGCCTTTCAGGCTCATTATTTCCCCGGAATCGACAGTTATACTGCGTACACAATTCGAACATCAACCGGAAAGGTGCCCTGTGACTGACAAAATCCACCATATTGCCGTGATCCCTGGCGACGGCATCGGCAAAGAAGTGATGCCGGAAGGCGTCCGCGTAATGAATGCGGCCGCAGAGAAATTTAACATCCCGCTGCGCTGGGAGTGGTTCGATTACGCCAGCGCCGACTACTGGCAGCAGCATGGCAAGATGCTGCCTGACAACTGGTTCCCGCAGCTGAAAGCCTTTGATGCGATCTATTTTGGCGCGGTGGGCTGGCCCGATGTGGTGCCCGACCACGTTTCGCTGTGGGGTTCGCTGCTGCAGTTCCGCCGGGAGTTTGATCAATACGTTAATCTGCGCCCGGTACGACTGATGCCAGGCGTCAAAGCGCCGCTGGCGAATCGTCAGCCCGGCGATATCGACTTTTATGTGGTACGCGAAAACACCGAGGGTGAATACTCCAGCGTTGGCGGCACCATGTTCCCCGGCACCGACCGTGAAGTGGTGATTCAGGAAACGGTGATGACGCGCACCGGCGTCGATCGCATCCTGAAGTTTGCGTATCAGCTGGCGCAGAGCCGGCCGAAGAAACACCTGACCTCCGCCACCAAATCCAACGGCATCGCCATCACCATGCCTTACTGGGATAGCCGCGTCGAAGCGATGTCCGGCCAGTTCCCCGAGGTTCGCGTCGACAAATATCACATCGATATTCTCACCGCCAACTTCGTGCTGCACCCGGACTGGTTTGATGTGGTGGTCGCCAGCAACCTGTTTGGCGATATCCTCTCCGACCTCGGCCCGGCCTGTACCGGCACCATCGGCATTGCGCCGTCCGCCAATATCAACCCGGAAGGCCTGTTCCCCAGCCTGTTCGAACCGGTTCACGGTTCTGCGCCCGACATCGCTGGCAAAGGCATCGCCAATCCCATCGGGCAGATCTGGTGCGGGGCGATGATGCTGGAACATCTCGGCTACAAAGCGGCGGGTGATGCGGTGTTAGATGCGATTGAACGCACGCTGGCGGCGGGACAGCATCTGACGCGCGATCTCGGCGGCAGCGCCAGCACCGGACAGCTCGGTGCAGCCATCGCCGCCGCGCTGTAAATCAATCCGGCAACTGCACCACGCACTCCGGGTGCCAGCCTGGCGGTAATGGCTCCGGACGTGTTATCACCAGGCTGTGCAGCTGCAGGTTCTCCACCCCGCGCGCAAACAAGCCCGGCAGCCCGCCGGGATAGCGCTCGACGCCAAAGGCTTCGCCGGTTTTCGGGTCAAGTCTGTAGGCGTTATCCAGCCCCATGCCGGTCGGTGAGTCCGGGTTACAAGGCGGCCGCACGTCATAGTGTCCCTGTGTCATCGGCGACACGCTCTGCCGCATCTGCAGCTGGCTGATCACCACATCACGTATCCAGCCGGGTTCAGCCGCATGCAGGTTAATCGCCCCTTCTGCCACCCCCGTCAGATTACTGAACTGCACCTGCTCCACAATGCCAGGCGTGATGGCGGGATCGCGGCGGCGCACCGAAATATGCAGCGGATCGGCTTTACCCCAGTGACAGGGCGGCGCGTGGTGACAGGCGAAGGTCAGGTTGCTGAACAGCAGACGCCGCATCGCGCCGCCGTCACGCGACAGAATGCCGATGCCGCGGTTGGAATCAAAAATGGTGCAGCCGGTTACCGTGACATCTTCGACGTCATCCCAGGTTTCGGTGCCGATCTTAAAGGCGCAGCTGTAGCTGTGCAGCAGGCAGTTGGTGATCATAATCTGCCGCGCCGGACGCCGCAGCGCGGCCGGTTTATGGGTGGTTTTAATGCAGATGGCATCATCAGCGGCGCTGAGGTAGCTGTTGCTGACAAACACGGCTTCGCAGCTGTCGATATCCAGCGCATCGGTATTCGGCATGGTCATCGCATTGTCGATGGTGAGGTGGTCGATATGCACATGGCGACAGCTCACCAGATGCACTGTCCACATCGGTGCCTGCACAATGGTAAAAGCGGTGAGCGTCACCTGCTCGCAATCCTCAAACACAATAATGCGTGGCCGGTCGGCACGCGGCAGACGATAGCCCTGCTCATCCCGCTCAGCGGCAAACCAGGCTTCACCCTCGCCATCGATGCGACCGGTGCCGCTGATGATGATATTGCGCTGGCCCAGCGCATAGAGCAGCACGTTGTGGGACTTTTCCGCGCAGCTCAGCGCCTGCACCGCCTGGTAGTCGGCCAGCCGCGGACTGGCGATCAGCACCGCACCTGCTTCAAGGTGCAGTTCAAAATCAGAGGGCAGATTCAGGCAGCCGCTGCGATAACGTCCGGCAGGCAGCGTCAGACGGCCACCGCCTGCCGCCGCAATCTGATCCATCGCGCGTTGCAACACGGCCGTGTCCGGGGTTTCGCCATCGGCGACAGGGTGAAAATCAGCAAGGGAAAGGTGCATCATGCGTCTCCCGCAGGGTTGAGGAGGAGGAATTGCAGCACGACACGGCGCGGCAAACCTTTGTCTGGCCGCCAGTGCGCCGTTTCGTGCGGGACATCACAAATTACTTAACGGCCCCTTCGGTGACGCCGCTGATAAACTTGCGCTGGAAAATCAGGAACACCACGATCAGCGGCATAATCACAATCATCGCGCCCGCCATCAGCACCGGAATGTCGATGGTGTTTTTGTTCTGGAAAAACATCATGCCAATCGGCAGCGTGCGCAGCTCATCCTTGTTAACCAGAATCAGCGGGATCAGGAACTCATTCCAGGTCCAGATAAATAGCAGCAGCCCCAGCGTTGACAGAGTCGGCCAGATAGCGGGCACCAGAATGCCCCACAGAATTTTGACGCGTGACGCGCCATCCATCACCGCCGCTTCTACCAGCTCTTTCGGCACCTGCTGAAACGCGCTGGCGATCATCAGCGTGGTAAAGGGCAGCGACAGGGCGATTTGCGGCAGGATCAGCGCCAGGTAGGTGTTGGTCAGCCCCATCCAGCGCAGCTCGTGATAGAGCGGAATGATAAAGGCTTCGCTCGGCAGCACCATCCCCAGCGCCAGCATCGCCCCAATGACTTTTTTACCGGGGATTTTCAGCCAGGCGAAACCGAACCCGGCCAGAATGCCGAGCAGCACGCTGAACAGCACCACCGGGATCACCACCAGCACCGAGTTGAGGAAGTAGACGTTAAAGTGTCCCTGCTGCCAGGCGGTCACGTAGTTTTTGAAATTCAGCGAGGCGGGCAGCGTGAAAACACCCTGAAACAGCTCCATCTGGGTTTTAAACGAGGTCATCAGCGCCATCAGAAACGGCAGAATCGTCATCAGCGCCACGATCCAGATCAGCGCGCGTGAAATTACCGGCGTGCTTCGCATCAGTAACGCTCCTTCAGGGCCAGATGGATCAGATAGTTAATCCCTAAAACAATAATCATGCTGAACACCGCTACCGACGAGGCGTAGCCAAAGTAGTGCAGGTCAAAGCCCTGCTTATACATAAAGATGTTGGTGACCATGGTGGAGGTGCCCGGCCCGCCCTGGGTCATCACATAGACCAGGTCAAAGGCTTTCAGGCTGGCGATCACCGTCAGCAGCAGGGCAATCCGCAGCTCAGGCCGCAGGCCAGGCAGCGTGATGCGCATAAATTTCTGGCGACGCGATGAGCCATCCAGGTCGGCGGCTTCCAGCAGTGAAGGGTCCATGCGCTGCAGGCCCGCCATAAACAGTACCAGACAGAAGCCAAAGAAGTACCAGGTGGCGACCAGACCGACAGCGGGCAGCGCCCAGGTAAAATCACCCAGCCAGGAGAGCGCCAGCTGTGGCAGGCCGATCGCGCGTAATATCTGGTCGATCGGGCCAAACGCCGGGTTATAGAGCCAGCGCCACACCACGCCCAGTACCGCCATCGGCATGATGTAGGGCAGGAAAAAGAGAATGCGCAGTACGCTGCGTTCGCTGTTGTTGCGCGTGTCATAGAGAAAGCTGCAGAGCAGCAGGCCGACGCCAATCGGCAACAGGGTATAGAACAGCATCAGGATGGCGTTATTGCCCAGCGCAATCCAGAACACCGGATCGCTGAACATCCGCAGATAGTTGCTGATGCCGCTAAACACCGGCAGCGAGGTGCCGTCCCATTCGGTAAAACTGATGCCCAGCGAGGCCAGCAGCGGGAACAGCAGAAACACCGCATAGACCAGCACCGCAGGCAGAACATAGAGAAAATTACGCCAGCTGCTTAAATTCAACATAACCCTACTCGTGGTTCAGAACGATGCTCAGGCCCGGCTGTGCGCCGGGCCTCCGGCTTAATGCTTCAGAGTTTTCAGGTAACGCTGATAGTTGTTATCAAAATTCACCACCATCTGATCGGCAGTCTGACGACCCGCCAGCAGCAGCTGGACATTCTGATTCAGCTCGGCATTCATGGTCGGCGTGGCCCAGTCTACATAGTGACCTAAACCGTCATAGTCGTTGAGCGTCAGCCAGACCTGATACGCCTCTGCCAGCAGCGGATTATCCGCCGGCATTTTGGCCGCCTTGTTGGTGCTGGCCGGCAGGAAGCCCACTTTCAGCCAGCGGTTCGCCATGGCATCCGAGACCATATAGTTGATGAACTTCGCCGCCCCATCCTGCTGATCTTTGCCTTTAGCGGTGCTGGTAATCGAGAACGCCAGATCGGTTCCGCCTACCATCAGCGGCTGCTTCACGCCGTCACCGGCAGGCATCGCAGCAAAGTGAATATCCTTGTTGTCTTTAAACTGGCCGAGATACCAGGTGCCGCTGACCAGGAACGCCGCCTGGCCGTTCTGGAACAGTGTCGCCGCATCGTCGTGACCAATGCCCTGAAAACCAGGGAAGAAGTACCCTTTGTCGGTCCAGCTTTTCATCATGGTGGCGGCATTGACCAGCTTGCTGTCTTTGAAGGTGCCGCCCACATCGTAAATCAGGTTATCCAGCGTCTTGCGGTCGTGGCTCTCAATCTGCGCCTGCCACAGGGTGCTGAGCAGCTGCTGGCCCATGTTGCCATCGAGCAGGCCCAGCATCATCGGTGCGGTGCCCTGCTGTTTCAGCTTCGCCATGGCGCTCTCCAGCTCGGCCAGCGTTTTCGGCACCGCAATGCCCGCTTTATCCAGCAGCGCTTTGTTGTAATAGAGCCCGACCATTTCGCCCAAGCTGGCGACACCGTAGAGCTTGCCGCTGCCGAACTCGCCGCTATCTGACCAGCGGTTACGTTTCAGAATTGAGTCCGGGAAGCGGGTGGTCCAGCCATAGCTGGCGGCGTAACTGTCGAGCGGCAGCAGCAGCTTATCTTTAACCAGCGAGCCCATATCGCCGCCGCCCTGATTGACCTGGGCGATCTGCGGGCCATCACCGGCAGTCAGTGCCAGCTTCAGCGGAATGCGGGTATCTTCAAAGGAGTGAACCGAACGGTTAATCACGATGCCGGGATTCTGCTGTGAGAACTCTTTAATCCCTTCATCCACCGCAGCAGTCTGCTCCGGGTAATTGTAGATATCCCACTCATTCAGATTAACGGCGGCGTGAGCGGCATGAGAAACGCTGCCCGCCAGCAGGCCCGCTGCCAGCAGCCGACCCACATTGCGAATTCGGAACGAACGAACGGAGGAAACAGACATTATGCTCACCTTCTTCAGACCAGGATCGGCATCCTTTCATCTCACCGCCTGACATCCTGCAGGCTGCAGCCGCACACAAACGCACTCACTCATACTTACTTTAATGGAAAAATAAAGTCAAACAGCCTGCATTGGGAATTGCAACGCTGTGAGCACGCGCAAATAAACAACGATATGAGGCGAAATTCAGCACGCCACGCTGGCTTTTACGTCATTAACCGTGGCGGCACGTCGCCAGCCGCTTTTTCTTCAGCAGGAGATACCAGCCTGATAATCGCAAAATAACGTCCTGATAAAACATATGAAAATCCTATCACGCTCACACTTTTCTCTTTTGATCGGCCGTGAATCTGCCGCCAGCCGCCCTGTTCCGGGCGTGTTGGCGATCACAGTTGTGCATCCTGACGCCGTTAAACGTTGCCGAACCGCCCATGTTAGTGCGATAAGGTAATTATTCTATCTTGAAAACTAAGTCCACTTTCATTAACGTAACTTTCACCTGCGGATCTGTTCAATCCCTGACCGGTTCCCTCACTCACGAGAATTCATCATGGCGAATCAAGGTGTCATTCGTCCGGCCACGCCGGCGGACTACCCGGCGCTCTACCGCATCTGCCTGGAAACAGCCGATGCAGGCGGCGATGCCCGCGCGCTCTACTCCGATCCTGACTATCCCGGCCAGCGTTTTGCCGTCCCCTATGCGCGCTTCGCGCCAGACTTTGCTTTTGTGCTGGAGCGGGACAATGAGGTGCAGGGATATGTGGTGGCAACACCGGATACCCGCGCGTTCGAAGCACAGCTTGAGGCCGAATGGTGGCCACAGCTGCAGGAAAAATATCGCGACCGCAGCCCCAGCGCCCCGCTCGACAGCAAGGTGCTCGACGCGATCCGCCATCCCGACCAGGCCGCAGAAACGCTGGTGACACAGTGGCCCGCGCATCTGCATATCAACCTGCTGCCGGCAGCGCAGAAAGGCGGCTGGGGTCGCCGGATGATTGAGCATGAACTGGCGGCGCTGCGGGCGGCGGGCGTCAGTGGTGTCCATCTTGGCGTAAGCCTGCAGAATGAGCAGGTCTGCGCCTTCTATGCGCGCATGGGTTTTACCCCCATCCTGCGCAGCAATGCCATCTACATGGGCCAGTTACTCTGAGTGAGGTAGCCGATGACCAGCCTGCGCTTGCAGAATGTGAAGAAGTCGTATGAACACGTTAATGTCATTCATGGCATCGATCTGACGATCAACAGCGGCGAATTTGTGGTGTTTGTCGGGCCATCCGGCTGTGGCAAATCGACGCTACTGCGGATGATTGCCGGGCTGGAGGAGATCAGCAGCGGACAGTTGCTGATTGAGGAGCAGGACATGACGCAGCAGCCCGCTACCGAGCGCGGTATCGCGATGGTGTTTCAGTCCTATGCGCTCTACCCCAACATGACGGTGCGCGGCAATCTGGCCTATCCGCTGGAGGTGATGAAAAAGTCCAAAGCGGAGATCAACGAGGCAATCACTCAGACGGCAGCCCGTCTGCATCTCACCGAACTGCTCGATCGCCTGCCGCGCGCGCTCTCGGGCGGACAACGGCAGCGCGTGGCGATTGGCCGGGCGATTATCCGTCATCCGCGTATCTTCCTGTTCGATGAACCGCTCTCTAACCTTGATGCCGAGCTGCGCCTGCAGATGCGGATTGAGATCGCCCGGCTGCACGCCTCGCTCGGTAACACGATGATTTATGTGACCCACGATCAGCTGGAGGCGATGACGCTGGCTGACCGCATTGTGGTGCTGCGTCAGGGCCGCATTGAGCAGGTCGGCGCGCCGCTGACGCTCTATCACGATCCGGATAATCTGTTTGTCGCTGGCTTTATCGGCTCGCCAAAGATGAATTTTCTGCGGGCGGAGATCAGCGCCACCGGCGAAGGTGAAGTGCAATTGCGGGTGCCGGAACTAAAGATTGAGGGGCTGGTGCTGAAGATTACCGCCGACTGCCGCGAGGGGCAAACCGTGACGCTGGGCATTCGTCCTGAGCACTTCCAGCCTGCCGCGCAGACACCGGAGGCACAGCGCTTTCATGGCGAGCTGGCCTATGGCGAGATGCTGGGCCACACCAACTATCTCTACCTGGATATCGGGCGCGAGCAGATGCTGGTGGTGGAAGAGCGCGAGGCAACTACGCGCGATCTGGGTACGCAGGTTGAACTGGGCTTTTCTGCCGCACACTGCCTGCTGTTTGATGAGCAGGGAATGCGTCTGCGCTAAGGCAAACGCGGAAATAAAAAACGGGCGCTTAGCGCCCGTTTTTATTCGAGGGTTAACTCATGTGACCGGCTCTTCGTCGGCCTGCGCCGCCAGCAGATCCAGCAGCCGGTTGACGGCAAAACCCGCCGCGCCCAGCGCCCACATCCGGTTCGACTCCGTCAGGAACTGCAACGGCGTCATGTGTGGCGTCAGTTTGAGCCGGTAAGCCTGGAAGCTCTGGGTGATGTGATCGAGCAGAATGCGTGACGCCATGTGCGGCTCCATCGCCAGATAAACCACATCCGGATCGTAGGCCACGGACAGGTTTGCCAGCGAAATCCCCAGCTCGCGCCCGGCTTCCTGCAGTACCGCCAGAACCTCAGGCGTGGGTCGCTGATCCAGCGCCTGCAACGTGAGGCCTTCTACCGGTTCCTGCTCAGCCAACTGCTGCAGAATGGCGCGCGATGAGGCGACATCCTCCAGCAGACGCAGCGAGCCGTCGCCCACCAGCCCGTTGCCGATCTCGCCTGCCTTGCCGTGACGACCGCGGTAGAGCTGACGATTCAGGATGATGCCCGCCCCGATCCCTTTGCCGTAGGTCGCGATCACCGCCGACTGGGCGTTGCCGAGCTGACCAAACACCAGCGCAGCCATTGCCATGGCGTTGGCGTCGTTCTCGATAAACACCGGCAGCGAGAAGCGTTCTTCCAGCAGGCGTGCAATCGGGACGTTATCCCAGTCGAGCACTTTGGAGCGGATGCAGTAGCCATTTTCGGCATCGACCAGGCCCGACAGCGCCAGGCCTATCGCCCCAACCCGCTTCTCCTCCACGCCGCGCAGGAACTTCGCCAGCGCATCGCCAAGCTGACGTGGTGTCAGCGTACCTTTCGGCATCTGCTGTTCGCCCAGCAGATTGCCGCTGAGATCGGTCATGACAATCAGGTTACGTTCCGCATTGAGCTGAATGCCAATCACGCTGGCGCGATCGGGATTGAGGCCCAGCAGGGTTTTTGGTCGCCCCATCGACACGCGACGCAGCCCCAGCTCCTGTACAATCTCCTGCGCCAGCAGCCGATTAGTGGCCTGCGACACGGTCGACATGCTCAGTCCGCTGCGGACTTTCAGGTCTGACTGGCTGATCGGCGCATTTTCAACAATCAACCGCAGAATACGCGCGGTTACGTTGGGAGCGGTCATAAATTCCTCGGGTTATCTGGCTGAGAAGGCTCAGCCAGTTTCAGATCGGTAATCGGACAGAGGTCAGCTGCTGCGCCAGTATCAGCGCCCCGCTCAGGGCATCGCCCTGTGGCGTCACGAGCCGGGCCTGGATATCGTCGTCCAGCCAGCGCTGAATTGGCGTGGCCAGGCCACCCATCAGCGCCACCCGTCCGCTGCTCAGCGCAATCAGACGGCGCACCATCAGGCCGATATCGGCGGCGGTCTGATGCAGCAGATCCTGTGCGTGGCTGTCGCCCGCATCGGCGGATGCGAAAATCTGTGGCACCACGCGCGCCCAGTCGGCAGGCGTCGCTGAGCGCGTCCAGAGCAGCATCGTTTCCGGGCTGTCACCGAACTGTGCCATCAGCTGCCGGGAAAAGGCGGTCGGCGTAATAATGAACTCATGGGCCAGCAGCGCCAGACGCAGCGCACGGCGGCCCAGCTCCGCGCCCGATCCCTGATCGGACAGGGCAAAGCCCCAGCCGCCAAGCAGCGTAAAGCGTTCGCCATCCCAGGCCGCGCCCTGACTGCCGGTGCCGATGATAAAGACGGCGCCAGGAGCGCCAGCATGCGCGCCCGCACAGGCGATTTCCACATCACTGACCACCTGTAACGCCGCGCAGGCAGGCTGCCAGCTGGCGAGCCGCGCCTGCACCGAAGCGACATTGGCACCCGCTAATCCGGCCACCAGCGCGGTCTGCGCCAGCGCCTCCGACGCTAATCCCGCCAGTGACAATACCCGGTCAATCAGCTGTCCGACGCAGGTCAGCGCCGCGTCATAGTCTGACCAGACGTTGGCAGGCCCGCCGGTGGCTTCCGCCAGCACGCGGCCCTGCAGGTCGGTTAACCGCGCGCGACACTGTGTACCGCCGCCATCAATGCCAAGAAGATAGTGTGGTTGCACGCGCTTCCTTCCCGATTTTGGGTTATAGCCATAATGAGCGAACGATAGGATAAAAAAACTTAAATCGCAATAACAAATAAATATGGCAAAAATATATCGAAACTTTTTGTTTATTTTACATTGAGATAACAAAAGGTACGCCGCAAAACGCGCAGCGCGTTATTGACATTAGTTTTTCCATCGTAATAAGTTGGTGGTCAGATTATCAACAGGCGCGCCCGATCGCAGGCGGGCTATGCATTATCCGATTTCAGGAGCAGGGGTTTAACATGAAAGTAGGCATTATCGGTCTCGGCTTTCGTCTGTCCCACGTGATCAAAGAGTTCAGCAAAGCCGACGACGCCTTCTCGGTAGTGGGTTATTACGATCCGGCCCCCGCCGGACTGCCTAATCTGCACAGCTTTGGTATCGCGCCCGGCCAGGCCTTTGCGTCCATCGACGCGCTGCTGGAACACGGCGGCATGGATGTGGTGCTGGTTGGCTCCCCCAACTTCCTGCATCTGGAGCATGTAGGTCAGGCGCTGGCGGCGGGCTACACCGTATTTACCGAAAAGCCGGTAGTGATCAATGAAGAGCAGACCATGGAGATGGCGAAGCTGGTGCGCCAGTATGGCGAGGCACGCATTCTGGTTGGCCTGGTGCTGCGCTACTCCCCGCTCTATCACGATCTGCTGGCGGCACGCGATGCCGGGCAATTAGGTGAAATCACCTCGATTGAGGCGACAGAACATATCAAGCCTTATCACGGCGCCTTTTTCCAGCGCGACTGGCGACGTCTGGAGAAGTATGCCGGTCCTTACATTCTGGAAAAGTGCTGCCACGACATCGATCTCTATCAGGGCCTGTTGCAGGAGCGTCCGATCCGCGTCGCCAGCTTTGGTGGCCGCAAATCTTTTACCCCGGCGCATGCGCCGCAGGGGGCGATCACCGCTGAATCAGCGCTCTATCACGAGAAACCCAGCGGCTGGTCGAGCACCGATGCGGTCTTCGACAGCGACGCCGATATTGTAGACTACCAGACTGCCCTGATTGAGTACGAAGGCGGCGCGACACTTGCTTTCCATGCCAACCTCAACGTTCCGGATGAGTTCCGCCGTTTCTGCGTCATGGGCACGGACGGCATGGCGGAAGGCGACTTCGTGCGAAACTACTTCCGCGTTCACAACGCGCGCAGCGGTGAGAAAGAGGTCGACACCGCTTACAGCGGCAATGCTTATGATGGTCACTACGGTGCAGATGCCCTGATGGCAGAAGAGATCGTTAAACATATTAAACAGGGAACACCGCTGAAAGTTTCAGTTGTGGACGCGCTGGAAGCGGGCCTCACCGCCATAAAAATCGATGAGGCGCGCAAAACCCGCAGCGTAGTGGACATGCGTGAAAGCTGGCTAACATTTGACGCCAACCTGGGAAAAACCGGGGCCTGATGGTCCCAGCCTGCGGGTCAGACTCCCCCTCTGACTCCGGGTTTTGAATGGCAGTATGACTGGTAACTTCCTCTACTGGCCTTCGGGCCAGTGACATTATTGATGTTGAGCGCCACCTTAATAACTCTGCCCAACTCTCAACCAACGTCTTTTCCCTTCTCCCCAGCCTGAGGCAACTTACATTCTTAAAGCGATTGGGATATAGGCCTGCATCCGATCCAGACCTGCTCTCCACAACCAGCCCTAACAAACCACTCCTCAGCCCAAGGCAACTTACGCACTTAAAGCGATGGGAGCATACGCCTGCAGCAAAGCATCGCGGGCCAGGGATGGGCCGCGCTGAGCCTGCCAGGGATGGCGTCTTTTGCGTCTTTGCGAAAGGCGTATACTCCCTGAGCCTGCTCAGTGGCCCATGACCGCTGCATACCTCTAACCAGCTCTAAACCGGATCCACCTCATTCTCCAGCTTCTGACGCCGTCGAAGATGCGGAAATAGCTTCATCCACAACGCCACCACAATCAGCGTACCGATGCCGCCAATTGCTGCCGCGGGTGCAGCTCCCATCCAGGCTGCCAGCAATCCCGACTCAAACTCGCCCAGCTGATTTGACGTATTGATAAAAATTGCGTTAACCGCATTCACCCGTCCGCGCATGGCATCCGGCGTATCCAGCTGCACCAGCGCACCCCGGATCACCATACTCACCATATCAAAGCCGCCCAGCGCACAGAGCGCAATCAGCGACAGCCATAGCTGCGTGGACAGCGCGAATACCAGCGTGGCCACGCCAAATCCCGCCACCGAGCCAAACATAATCATCCCGACATGCTTGTCCAGCTTGTGACGGCTCAGCCAGATGCCTACCAGCAATGCACCGACCGACGCCGCGCCGCGCAGCATCCCCAATCCCCACGGCCCGGTATGCAGAATATCTTTGGCAAAAATCGGCAGCAGCGCTGTTGCGCCGCCCAGCAATACCGCAAACAGATCGAGCGAAATCACCCCTAAAACATCTTTGCGCTCGCGGATAAAGTGAATCCCGGCAAACAGATTCTTCATATTCATCGGCAGACGGGTCTGCACCGGACGCTCATAACGCAGCAGACTCACCAGCGTCAGCGAAATCAGATAAAACAGCCCGGAAACGCCATACACAACATGCGGCCCGGCAACATACAGCAAGCCGCCTATCGTCGGCCCGACAATCACCGCCGCCTGGCCCCCTACCGAGTTCATCGCCATCGCGCGTGCCAGAATCGAGGGCGGCACCAGCGACGGCAACATTGAGGACATCGCGGGCCACTCCAGCGCCTTCGCCACCGCAATCATAAACACCAGCCCCCACAGCGCGGTCTTATCGGCGGTATGGAATAAGGTAAGCACCACTAATGCCACCAGTGCAGCAAATTCCACCAGTTGCCCCAGCAGCACAATGCGCCGCCGGTCATATTGATCCGCAAGATGACCTGCAGGTAGCGCCAGCAATACCGACGGCAGAAACTGCATCAGGCCAATCATCCCTAACGCCATTGCGCTGTTGGTCAGCGCATAGATCTGCCAGCTGATCGCTACCGAGAACATCTGAAAACCAAATGATGAGCAGGTGCGCGCCAGCCAGAATGCGACAAATGTCCGATGTCGCCACAGCGACTCTTCCGCTGTTGATGCCATAAATCCCATGTCTTATCCCAAATCAGGTGAGGAAGCCCGCATCGTTGCACGGTGTTATTGGTGTGGTGATTGATGATGCTAAATTAACAGACCGGATGAGACCTGAATGACTGCGGCTCCAGCCCTGTCTCTCTGCCCAACAAAAGGCATACCCGTCTGGCACAGGCACGTCCGACCTCTCCTGACTATTACCAGCCTATTGGTCCCGACTATTGAATATATTCCAGCACATCATCAGACGCCAAAGGAATTATCATCTCTTTGCTAATGGGTTTATTTACTTTCTCAGGCAACAAAAGGATGATTTGGATTAAGCAGATGATCTATATTTATTCACGCGTTTAAAAAAATGCGACTTTTTATATGATTAATTATCAACAAATCCTTTTTTATTGCATTTCATAGAGATAATGAAAAACAGTTTATATAACCCCTATGTTACTGAACCTATCCATCACGTTAAGCGTAATGTCTCTGGCATTTGCTATAGCGTGCCTTATCTTCAGCAAAACCAGGAAAGCAGAAATACACTTAATACAAACAACATTATTTCATTATACAATCAAATTGCCACTGAAGCAGCATTAATGATTATTCCGATCGATGATATGCGATTACGGGGAATGATTGCTGTACCGGACGCTTATTCACATTTACAGAATGGGCGTATCCGGATTGGAATCAATTATTCCAGTTTAGTGGCACATTATGCGCCACTGCTTGAATTAACTAAGAAATTTGATTTCTGGCTTTATGATTTTGCGCCGCCGGGAGCAGACTGGCGACTGCTGGAATCCTTTCCTTTTTCAGGAATTGTTTTAAACGAAGCGTTCTTTAATGACAATTATGAAAAATTTACCTTTCCCTTTTTTATGGCGACATTTCGTGAAAAAGGAGCAGAGGTCATCGTGCGAAGTCATACGCCGACTTTAACGGCTGAGCAGTTTGCTGAGATAAATATCAGCGGCTGGCAACAGCAACGCTCGGACGGCGATCTTATTAGCTGCTGATTCACAAATCCTGCCTTCCGGCGTTAAGGGCACACGGCGGTGCGCTTAACGTCCTTTAATCCCTCATAAAATGTCGCATTACTGCATTTGTTAAGCGCTTTAAGCTAAAAAAATCAAACCTCGATCTGATTTTGCTATAACATTTAACACAAAGGGATCGTCTGTCTTAGCGGAAGAGATACTCAAGAACACCCTTAATCATTTGTACTTGATAACTGGAAGCAACCTATCTGGTTGTTTTCGTGTGTTTTATGGTAACGAAACGAGGTCGATATTATGGGGAAAAACTCCTCATCATTTGGCGTAATTCGTTTTCTGACAGTGCTGTTCGCAGCGCTGACGGGCGCGTTTATGCTGATTGGCGGTGGCTGGTTAGCCGCCATTGGTGGTTCCTGGTATTACGTTTTCGGCGGTGTGGTGATGCTTATCACCGCTTATCTGCTTTCCCGTCGTAAAAGCACCGCGCTGGTTCTCTATGCGCTGCTGCTAATCGCCACCCTGATCTGGGGTGTATGGGAAGTGGGTACGGACTTCTGGGCACTGGCACCGCGCACCGATGTGCTGGTGATCTTTGGTGTCTGGCTAATCCTGCCGTTTGTTTATCGCAGTGTTAACGCAGGCAGTAAAGCCGCGCTGGGTACGATGGCTGTGGCGCTGGTTGCCAGTGCTATCGTGCTGGCCTATGCGGTGTTTAACGACCCGCAGGTGATAAACGGTTCAGTGCCAGAAACCGCTGACAACGCCCCGCAGGCTGCGCCGCTGAGCAACACCCCGGATGCTGACTGGCCCGCTTATGCGCGCGATCAGCAGGGAACCCGTTTCTCGCCGCTGAAGCAGATCAATCACCAGAACGTGAAAGAGTTGCAGGTTGCCTGGCAGTTCCAGACGGGCGACATGAAAACCCCTAACGATCCGGGTGAAATCACCGACGAAGTTACCCCGATTAAAATCCGCGACACGCTTTACCTCTGTTCGCCACACCAGATCCTGTTTGCTCTGGATGCGGCCACCGGTAAGCAGAAGTGGAAATTTGATCCGGGCATGAAGGTTAACCCAACCTTCCAGCATGTGACCTGTCGTGGTGTTTCTTATCACGAAGTGCCGGCAGCCGCCGATGCGGCAAACACGCAGCCTGCGCTTTGCTCACGTCGTATCTATCTGCCTGTCAACGATGGTCGCCTGTTTGCCCTGGACGCAGAGACCGGCGAACGCTGCCCGTCATTTGGCGTCAACGGCGAGCTGGATCTGCAGCACAAACAGCCTGTCACGACTGCGGGTATGTATGAGCCGACCTCGCCACCGATCATTACTAACACCACCATCGTCATGGCGGGTGCGGTTACCGATAACTTCTCAACCCGCGAGCCGTCAGGCGTGATTCGTGGTTTTGATGTGAATACCGGCAAACTGCTGTGGGTGTTTGATCCAGGCGCGAAAGACCCGAATGCCATTCCGGCTGATGAACACACCTTTACCATGAATTCACCGAACTCATGGGCACCGGCAGTGTACGATCCGAAACTGGATACCGTTTATTTGCCAATGGGTGTGACCACACCGGATATCTGGGGCGGTAACCGCACACCAGAGCAGGAGCGTTATGCGAGCAGCGTGCTGGCTCTGAACGCCACCACCGGTAAGCTGGTCTGGTCTTATCAGACCGTGCATCACGACCTGTGGGATATGGATCTGCCGTCGCAGCCAACGCTGGCTGACATCACCGATAAAGATGGCAACACCGTACCGGTGGTTTATGCGCCAGCGAAAACCGGCAACATCTTTGTCCTGGATCGCCGCACCGGCAAGCCAGTGGTACCTGCGCCAGAAACGCCAGTACCACAGGGTGCTGCCAAAGGCGATCACGTTGCCGCTACTCAGCCCTACTCTGAGCTGACCTTCCGTCCGAAGCAGAACCTGACGGACAAGGATATGTGGGGCGCAACGATGTTTGACCAGCTGGTGTGCCGCGTGATCTTCAAGCGCCTGCGCTATGAAGGTCCGTTCACCCCGCCTTCTGAGCAGGGTACGCTGGTGTTCCCGGGTAACCTCGGTATGTTCGAATGGGGCGGTATTGCCGTCGATCCACATCGTCAGATTGCGATTGCTAACCCAATGGCGCTGCCGTTTGTCTCGAAGCTGGTTCCACGTGGCCCGGGCAACCCGATTGAGCCGCCGAAAGGCGCTGAGGGTGGTTCAGGTACGGAAACCGGTATTCAGCCACAGTATGGCGTGCCGTATGGCGTCGAGCTGAATCCGTTCCTGTCACCGTTTGGTCTGCCATGTAAACAGCCTGCCTGGGGTTACATCTCCGCGGTGGATCTGAAGACCAACGACGTGGTGTGGAAACAGCGTATCGGTACCGTTCGCGATAGCGCACCGGTTCCGTTGCCGTTCAAAATGGGTATGCCGATGCTGGGTGGTCCTATCACCACCGCGGGTAAGGTGTTCTTCATTGGCGCGACCGCCGATAACTACCTGCGTGCGTTCAGCACCGATACCGGTGAGCTGTTATGGCAGGCCCGTCTGCCAGCAGGCGGCCAGGCGACCCCAATGACCTATGAAGTGAATGGCAAGCAGTACGTTGTCATCGCAGCAGGTGGGCACGGTTCGTTTGGTACTAAGCTGGGCGATTATGTGATTGCCTACGCCCTGCCAGACCAGAAGTAATTCACGACGCTGTGAATAAACTAAGGCGGACTCCGGTCCGCCTTTTTTGATCGCGTTATTTACGCATCCCGCGCCAGTTGAGCCAGGCGCAAAACAGCATCACCACGCAGGTCGCCAGAAACACTGGCCGCATCCCGAATGTCCCACCCACCAGCCCACCAAACAGCGGGCCGCTGACCTGACCGATATACTGCGCCGAGGTTGAATATCCCAGCATCCGTCCGACCTGGGAACCGGGCACGTTATGGCGGATAATCGCTGTAATGCACGGCATCAATCCGCCCAGCGCCATCCCCATCAGAAAACGCAGCACCACCAGTTGCCAGGCCGCGGTAATAAACGCCTGCGGAATCAGCAGCAGCCCACTGACCAGTAGGCCGCCGGTCAGAACCCGCCAGTGCCCTACCCGATCGGCCAGACGACCCAGCCGGGGTGCCGCCAGCACCGTACCCAGCGCCGCCGCAGACATCACCAGTCCGGCGATCATCGTGATTTGATGGTCGCCCTGCACGAACTCGCCCACGTAGAGCGTGATGATCGGCTCAATCGACATGCTGGCGAAGATCAGCAACATGCCGGAGAGCCACATCAGCCTCACCAGGGTGTGATTCACCGGCTCGTCTGCGGACTGCGCTTGCTGGCTGGCACGCGACCTCGCAGCAGCACGCGGCTGCTCTTTGAGTAAAAAGGTGGTGGCGAGGAAGGCAAGAAAGATTACCGCGCCGGTCAGCCAGAACGTCTGACGGATGCCGATCAGCGGCGGTAACACTCCACCCAGCAGCGGCCCGACCACATTGCCCGCCATAATGCCGGAAGACAATACGCCCAGCGCCCAGCCGGTCTGCGCTTTTGGCGTCTGCGCTGCCACCAGAATGGTCGATCCCGATGCGTAGCCACCCAGCAGTCCGGCCAGCAGCCGCAGCGCCACCAGCTGCCAGGGCGCGGTCGCCATGCCGATCAGCGACATCGCAATCGCCATCCCCAGGCTGGCCCGAATCAGCATCAGCTTACGACCATAGCGATCAGCCAGCCTGCCCCACAGCGGCGCAGTCAGCGCGGCGCTGAAAAAGGTCGCGCCATAGGCTATCCCGGACCAGCGGGCGATGGCTGCCGGCTGCTCAACGCCCAGTTGCTGCACATAGAGTGGCAGAAACGGCAGCAGCAGCGTCATCGCCACGATGGTGGTAAAAGAGCCGACGACGCAGACTGCTAAGTTACGTCGCCAGTGCTGAAACTCTGCCGTTTCGGGTGACTGTTGCATGATGATATCCGTTGAATGATCAGGGATACAGGCTAACCGGAGTCGCAGAGTAACAACAGTCGTGGCGTAATAGTTACTCTGTGGCGCTGATTGTTGTCAGCAGGCAACAATCAGCCCGGATTCAGCGCCGTAATCAGGGCATCGCACAGCAGTGTCACCGGCGACGCCGGTTCAGGCGTATTGTGCAGCAGCAGATAGCTTTGCAGGCGATCCATCTGCCACTCCGGCAGCAGTTGCCGGATATCGCCGCGCGCCACCGCCTCCTGCGCCATATAGGACGGAAGATAAGCGATACCGCTGCCTGCCAGTGCGGCATTGAGCAGCGCCATACTGTTATTGGCGCGAAAGCGGCTACGCACGTCCAGTGCCAGCCGCTGTTTATCACGGCGGAATGGCAGCGCAGCGGTGTGCGCCGGACCGTGAAATAGCAGCAGGTCATGGCGCGGCAGCATTTCAGGATGGGTGATTACGGGTCGCTGCGCCAGATAAGCCGGCGCGGCATAAAGCCCCCACTCGATATCGCTCAGTACCCGGAAATTGCCCTGCTGCGGCGAGCAGGATCGGATCACAATCGCCAAATCAACCTGATCGTCCAGCCGATCGTGATTGCGATCGGTCAGATCGAGATCGACGTTAA
Organism: Pantoea sp. S62; assembly: GCF_016658625.1. Lineage (NCBI taxonomy): Bacteria > Pseudomonadati > Pseudomonadota > Gammaproteobacteria > Enterobacterales > Erwiniaceae > Pantoea > Pantoea sp. S62. The sequence continues at coordinate 218,855 of NZ_JACVVI010000004.1, forward strand.
TATGCAGATGGCGGCGCAGGAAATGATTGAGAACGGGAACCACGCACTGGCAGCCGAACGTGACGGGCGCCTGCAGCCTGACATGCCCAGTGGGCTGCTGATGCACCTGCTGCACAAACGCCTCGGCGCGCTGCACTTCAGCCAGCATCCGCACACAGTAGGGATAATAAGCCTGGCCCAGCTCAGTCAGTGCCAGCCGCCGGGTGGTACGCTGTAGCAGCCGGATACCGAGCCGCAGCTCCAGACGGGCAATTTCCCGGCTGACGTGAGATTTGGACAGGCCAAGTGCCCGTGCTGCCTCACTGAAACTCTGCAATTCCACGACCCGTGCAAATACCAACATGGCGGTTAAATTCTCGCCGTTTTCCATGTTCCCGACTCCGACAGTAAAAGGGGCAGGCAACAAACTAACACGTCAGGGCGGGGTCACTGTGGCGGGCGGGCAAAAAAAGACGAGGCAAAGTTCAGGAGGAGAGCGGCGCTGAGCGCGGGCCGACCTTCCCGTCTGTATGCGGTGACGGGAAGGTCTTAACAGGCATCAGCTGGCCATCGCCAGAGGAAACAGCAGCCGATCCGGCTCAACGCGACGCTGACGGCGCAACTGGCCCGGCGTCATCATAAAGTAGTTTTTAAAGGTGCGGGTATAGGCCTGCTGGGTATCGAAGCCGTAGTTCATCGCCACCTGCAGTATCGCTTCGTTGCTGCTTAGCAGACTGAGTGCAGACTCGGTTAAGCGGCGCTGGCGGATATATTCTGCCAGTGAAAAGCCGGTGTGCTGGCGAAACAGGCGTTGCAGATGCCAGCGCGAATAGCCCGAGCGGCGTGCCACCTCATCCAGATGCAGATCGTGTCCTAAGTTGTTCTCAATCCAGTCCAGCAAACTCCGAATAAACTCGCGCTGATTCATGGTTCCTCCTGTTGATGCTGATGTGCAGTGGAGCCACTCTACCCGCTAAAATTTATCCCTTAATTAGCAGAAAATTAGCGCAGAATTAGCAACGGCGGGAATGGGCGCGGAAGGGTGCGGCCAGCGGGGCTTTGGGGGGAAATCTGTGGTGAGATTGCTGTTGAAAAAAGAGGTGAGATGTTTAAAAAACTTAGTCAGCCCGCATCATTTTTATGCGGGTTATGTGCGTGATTGTTGAGTCTTGCCTGACTTCAACCATTCTGAGGTACCGCTGATATTCCTGAGTCAGGAAATCCACTTTTCGGGATAACTCTTCCTGATAAAATTCGGGTGGCACCTCGTGGTCTGGATCCTGTTCCAGCTCAGCGACCAGTTGTTCAACAATACGGAATAAGGGGATCCTGTGTTCTGCCTGAAAACGTCTGAATGACCTATCCCAGATAAACGAAATAAAATAATCAACGTAACGCCTTCCCTGCCGGAAAGGTAATGTTTGTAACTTCTCAAGTAAAAAGTTAAAAACTGGCAGAGCCAGTACCCGAATTCGCTCAGCTTCAGTCAGCCTGTCTTTGCCCATAGGCACAGTGGCGTTCGACAGACGGGAGCGGATACAGGCAACAGGGTTCAGCACCCGCACGAATTCATGACTCATGGCTGCGCCATGTCGATCAGGCATAACCAGAAAGGGTTCCGTATTAAGTGCAAGTTTATCACCGACAAAATCCCCAACTTCAAAGCCTGTGGGGCGATCGATAATATCGACAATATTTGCCTCATTAAGCGGCTCATTGAGGAACTGACCCTGAGCATCTTCCTTGACTCTGCCTGTATCTTTATCAATAAGACTGAGAACCGCAATCGAGGGCGGATTAAAAATTTCCTGAACCTGAGCTGACACATTAAAAATTTTTGCTATGACATCAACGCCTTCTTTTCGCGTGACATAGTCGACATCAATTGAGGTAATGGATGTTATGTCAGGTTGATCAGGATAAAAGTGCAGGTAAGTCAGATACCAGTACATAACAGCCTGACCACCAACAGTGATAACCGGGGATGGCAGTTGTACGGCGTTATCGATCAGATAACGATTGAGTTTGAGGATTTGTTCTTCTGGAGGAATAGCGTGCGATGTCATAAAAAAAGCCCACCTGGATGATGAGCTTATTTTATCACTTAGCCGATTTCAGCAGGGCATGATGTCAGAAAAATGCGAGGCTGCGTCCATCTTTTGCAGGCACAATACCGTCAGGACGTTTTTCAAGAACGCGGCCCGGAGCCTGACCCTTTCGGACGGCTTCAACACGCTCCTGATACTCGCGCTGATGTCTGATTTTTGCTTCCTGAGCTGACATACTTTTCACCGCTGAAATGTCTGGCATGAATCTATTGTTCAAATATACGTCACCCCATTTACGCTTGCAATCACGGGTATCTCAGTGGGTATGGAGAGGGACGCTAAGCCACCGGTTAATTCTGTAAAATATCGGTGATGGCGGTCCGCCAAAATAATTCGTGCTGTGGCAAGGCGGCAAAGGCGCGAATCCCCAGGAGCTGACATTGGTCAGTGACTGGGGTGAGCAAAAGCAGCCAACGCCGCCACAGTGCGAAGTATGACGGCGGAAGGATAATTCTGGCCTAACAATTGATGGATAAACTCTCTCTTATCTTTACGAAGGAGATCAGCCATGCGCGTGTTACTGGTTGAAGATGATGAAATGATCGGCGCGAACCTGCAACAGGCACTGCAGGGCGCGGGCTGGTCAGTAGATTGGGTGCGCGATGGCGTCTATGCCCAGAATGCCTGGAGCGAAGGCGGCTACAGCTGTGTACTGCTTGATCTCGGCTTACCGCGCGATGACGGTCTGCAGGTTCTGCGCCGGGCGCGCGGGCGCGGCGACGCCACGCCGGTCCTGATTCTTACCGCACGCGACACGGTGGCGCAGCGTATTCAGGGACTCGACAGCGGCGCGGACGACTACCTGCTTAAACCGTTCGATCTACAGGAAGTGATGGCCCGGATGCGCGCCATTACCCGGCGCAGCCACGGCGCGGCAGACTCGGTGCTTGGCAGCGGCGATGTGCAGCTGGACATGATGACCCGCGAGGTGCTCTACAAAGGCCAGCGCGAGCAGCTGACGGCGCGGGAATATGCCCTGCTCTACGCGCTGCTGGAGCGGCCGGGCGCTATTCTGTCGCGCGAGCAACTGGAAAACCGCATCTACGGCTGGGGCGATGAAGTCAGCAGCAACGCGGTGGATGTCCTGATCCACGGCATGCGTCGCAAACTCGATAACGACGTGATCCGTAATGTACGCGGACTGGGCTGGCGGGTTCCGGCGATATGAAACCTTTCCGCTTTATGCGCTCACTGCGCAATAAACTTCTCTCTACCCTGCTGATTATTCATCTGCTGATGATCGGCGGCGTCACCTGGTATTTCTTCAGCTGTTACGGCGATATGGTCGGTACCATGAAGGACGATCAGCTGGCAAAAATCGCTGATGCCTGGTCCACCAATAAACAGATGCCCGCCCTGATGCCGATGCTTATTGCACCTGACAAAGCAAAGAGCGCCTTTGTAGTTCAGCTCTGGGACGATCAGGGCCAGCTGCGGGCCAGTTCATGGCCGGAGTTGCAGGCCCCGCTGCAAAACCAGCGCGGTTATCACGATGTGCATGTGGGTCAGTGCGACGACTGTGAATGGCGTATTTTTTCCCGGCCCGGCATGCCTGGCAGCGAGATCAAAACGATTCAGGTGATGCACAACCTCAGCTACATGAAGGCCTCAATGGTCAAGCGGGCGCTGTCGGCGATCATTCCGATGATCCTGATGATGCCGCTGTCGCTGCTGGTGATCTGGCTGGTGGTGCGCAAGATCACCCGCGATCTGCAGGTCGCTTCGCGTCAGATTGCGGCGCAGGAAACCCATCATCCACACAATGTCTCACCGGAAGGCTTACCGGATGAGATCCTGCCGCTGGTAGCCGCTTACAACTCGCTGCTGAGTAAGCTGCGTGACGCCTGGTCGTCGCAGCGTCAGTTCCTGGAAGATGCCGCGCATGAGCTGCGTACGCCGGTAACAGCGGTGACGTTACAGCTGGAAAACCTGCGTCAGCATATTCAGCCGGGTGAAGCGAGCCGTCAGTTCAGCCAGTTGGAAGCGGGCGTCACGCGTACCCGTCACCTGGTCACGCAGTTACTCAATGTCTCACGTCAGGATGACCAGAGCGTGGTGGCCAGCGTGGAGCATATCGAACTTGAAGATCTGCTAAAAGAGAGCATTGAGCAGTTGATGGTGGTGGCGGATAAGCGCGGCATCGATATCGGCTTTAATGGCTCCACGCAGTATCGCCTGCAGGCCAGCCGTTCCGAATTGCGCAGCCTGTTCGACAATCTGATAGGTAACGCCATGTTGCACACGCCGGAAGGTAGCCTGGTCGATGTGCTGCTGCATCGGGTCGCGGGCAAAACGGTGGTCGATATTGTCGATAACGGGCCAGGTATGCCGGAATCCTTTATCGAACGTGCGTTCGACCGTTTTACCCGTTCGCCTGACGTGAAAGCGCAGGGCAGCGGGCTGGGACTCTCCATTGTGCGCAACGTCGCACAGAAACATCAGATCCACGTCGCCCTTTCCAATTGCCTGACGCCACAGGGGACGATTTGTGGTTTGCAGGTTCGCGTCACTCTTCCCTGATCCCGCCTGTTTGATCACGAACCAGACAACGTAAACGGTTGCCTGGTTCCGTTCGATCCACGCCGTTATTGTGAAGTGCATCACATTTTAGCTGAATTGTAATGCAACACTTTTTGACAAACGTGAGCAAAATCTATTTTCTATCGATCTGTTACAGGCACGCTACGCGGGCTGAAGAACGGGTTGTTATTCGCTGTGAAACCCTCATTCCCATCAAGGGACCGATTTCTCTCTGACTGCGTCTGGTGTGCAGCGGTCAAAAGCATGTGGCTGATAATAATGAAATATAAAACGTTGATAGCAGGTGCCGTGCTGGCATGTTCATTGAGTGGTGCTGCGCAGGCCGCTGAAAGCGATCCGCAGTATCTCTCGGATTGGTGGCATCAGAGCGTTAACGTGGTAGGCAGCTACCACACGCGTTTCGGACCGCAGTTTAACAACGACGTTTATCTGGAATATGAAGCGTTTGCGAAGAAAGACTGGTTCGATTTCTACGGCTATCTCGACGTACCTAACTTCTTCGGCGTCGGCAACAGCAATGCCAACGGCGTATTCGACCACGGTTCACCGATGTTCATGGAGATTGAACCGCGCTTCTCTATCGATAAACTGACCGGCACCAGCCTGGCCTTTGGTCCGTTCAAAGAGTGGTATTTCGCTAACAACTACATCTACGATATGGGCCGCAATAGCGATAACCGCCAGAACACCTGGTATATGGGTCTGGGCACCGATATCGATACGCACAGCGATGTCGGCCTGTCGCTGAACGTCTACGCCAAATATCAGTGGGAAAACTACGGCGCGGCGAACGAAAACAGCTGGGATGGCTATCGCTTCAAGGTGAAATACTTCGTGCCTATCACCACGCTGTGGGGCGGTAATCTGGGCTATGTGGGCTTCACCAACTTCGACTGGGGTTCCGATCTCAACGAGAAAGGCGGTTCATCACGCACCAGCAACTCCATCGCCTCCAGCCACATTCTGTCACTGGGTTACGATCACTGGCACTTCTCTGCGGTGGCGCGTTACTTCCACAACGGCGGACAGTGGGCTGATGGTCAGGAGCTGAACTTCGGCAAAGGCCCGTTTGAAGTGAAATCGACGGGCTGGGGTTACTACCTGGTGGCGGGTTACAACTTCTGATAAAGATAACGGGCGGCTGAAAAAACCGCCCGTCACGCAGGAGATCTGGCCTGGAGCGTTGTCTCTCCAGGCCAGCTTTTGAGAGGCAGTTTTAGCAACTCAGTCCTGCATCTTACCTTCGGTTATTCCTGTGGCTTCTCAACGTTGATGCGCCATGGAATGTTGAACTTATCGATAAACATCGCGAATCCGTTCGACCAGAACGTCTCCTGCCACTCCGTTGTGACCTTGCCGCCTGCCGATAGTTTCTCAAACCAGGCTTTACCCTTTTCGACATCAGTAGTTGAAAGGCTGACCGCATAACCGGCATGTTCAGACGCGGGCGGCTTCTCGGTATTACCATCGCTCAACATCAGCTCACCGTCACCGATACGCAGTTGCGCATGCATGATCTTTTCTGCCGGCTGCGGCGCAGCAGACTGATCGCCTACCTGCTCACCCTGATCCGGCATATCACCAAATTTCATTTTAGAGAGCAGCTCTCCCCCGGTCGCCTGCAGGTAAAAGTCGATAGCCTCTTCACAACGGCCATAGAGAAACAGATAAGGACTGACTTGCATCGTAACCTCTATTTGTCGGGTGGATTTTTTACAGTACCCCTATAGTGTAGACGATCGACTTTACTCCCTGAATTTACTGGCAATAACGCCGGAAGAGTTGCGCCATATAACTGCTCATCGGCGTCAGCGCGGTGTCTTTGCACTGGATCAGATAGAAGATGGCTTTCGGCAGGGGCTCGTCGAGCGTCAGCGCCACCAGCGACCGCCCCAGAATGGGATCGTCAATCACGTCGACCGACAGAATACTGATGAAATCGCTTTGCGCGACCAGGCTGGTGCAGGCCATAAAGGTTTCACAGGTCACCACGATTTTGGGTGCCATACCGCGCTCGCCAAACAAATCGTGCAGCAGGCGGTAGTAACTCCCTTTTGGCGTTGGCATCGTCCAGTCCGCCTGCTGTAACGCCGCCAGAGAACGGGCCTTTTCCAGCGGGTGGCCTTTACGCACCACCACTCTATACTCGCGCTCCATCACCCGCTCATACATCAGCTCCTGATCGAGATGACTCTGATCGTAGGTGTTGATGGTGAAATCGAGCGCCCCCTGACGCAGCTCATGCACCATCGACACCAGCTGGCCCTCGACGATGCGTACCTTAATCAGCGGGTATTCGCGATGAAACTGGTTTATCACCTGCGGCATGATGGTGCGCGCGACGCTGCCCCCCACGCCGATGTTCACCTGACCGCCACCCAGCCCCAGGCGCTGCTGGATATCCTCTTCTGCGACCCGCAGTTCCGCCAGCACCAGGCTGGCATGGCGAAAAAAGTTATCACCGATATCGGTCAGTACCACGCCCTGCTGACGGCGGATAAACAGCTTTGCGCCCAGCTCTCGCTCCAGTTCCTGAATCGCTTTGGTTAACGCCGGTTGCGACAGCCCGGACAGCCGGCTTGCCGCCCGGATACTGCCCTGTCGTGCTACGTCAGTGAAGGCGCGCAGCTGATGAAGTTTGAGATTGGCAGACATAGTTTTGCGATAACCGTTGTTTATCAGTCACAAGATATTCGCATCTTATGCCACCCAGTACCATTGTGTAGATTCGACGCAGTGCATAAAAAATCAACAACGAGGAAAGAGCCGATGACCCCCCTTTCAGACCACGTCAATGCCCTGCTGCCACAGCTGCAACAGTGGCGTCGCGACTTCCATCACTACGCCGAATCGGGCTGGCTGGAGTTCCGTACCGCGACGTTAGTCGCTGAAGAACTGCATAAGCTCGGTTATCAACTAAAGCTGGGCCGTGAAGTGATCGATGCCGATGCGCGGATGGGCTTGCCCGACGACGCCGTGCTGAAGCAGCAGGAAGCCCGTGCGCTGCAGCAGGGCGCACTGCCGCAGTGGATCAGCCACTTCTCTGGCGGATTCTGCGGCATCGTGGCAACACTCGATACCGGCCGTCCCGGCCCGGTGATGGGCTTCCGCGTCGATATGGATGCACTGGATCTCAACGAAAGCCAGGCCACCGATCATCTGCCGCAGCGTGAAGGATTTGCTTCCTGTAACGCGGGCATGATGCATGCCTGCGGGCACGACGGCCATACCACCATTGGCCTGGGCCTCGCCGCAGTGCTGATGGCGATGAAAGATCAGCTCAGCGGTACGATTAAACTGATCTTCCAGCCCGCCGAAGAGGGTGTGCGCGGCGCGAAAGCGATGGTCGCCGCGGGCGTGGTCGATGACGTTGAGCGCTTCACTGCGATTCACATCGGTACCGGCGTGCCGGCAGGTGAAGTGGTGTGCGGCAGCGACAGCTTCCTGGCTACCACCAAGCTGGATGTTCACTTTATCGGCGTCGGTGCCCATGCGGGCGGTCGCCCGGAAGAGGGTCGCAATGCTCTGCTGGCCGCGGCACAGGCGACGCTGGCGCTGCATGGTTTAACCCAGCACAGCGGCGGTGTGGCGCGGGTTAACGTGGGCGTGCTGCAGGCGGGAACCGGCCGCAACGTAGTGGCCGACTGCGCCCTGCTGAAAGTCGAAACCCGTGGCGTGACCAATCAGGTTAACGACGATATTTATCAGCAGGCGCTGCGGGTGATTGCCGGTGCGGCAGCGATGTATGGCGTTGAGCAACAGGTTTCACTGATGGGTGCCGCGCGCAGCTGTACGCCTACACAGCCGTGGGTTGATTTCATCCACCAGCAGGCAGATGCACTCGGCCTTTTCGACTCGGTGGTCGATCGTAAAGCGCAGGCAGCAGGTTCGGAAGATGCGACCTACATGATGGAGCGCGTAAAACAGCGCGGCGGCCAGGCCTCTTACGTTATTTTCGGCTGTGAGCTGGCGGCGGGTCACCACAATGCGAAATTCGACTTTGACGAGCGGGTCATGCCAGACGCCATTACGCTGCTGGCAACGCTGGTGCTGAACCAGGCGCAGTTTGGGGGCTCACGATGATGGAAGCGTTTATTGCCGATTATATCGATCGCCATCAGCTCCGCTTCAGCACGCTCAGCGACGCCATCTGGGACACGCCGGAAACGCGCTTCGCCGAAACCCGTTCCTCTGCTCTGCTGGCCGATGCGCTGGAAAGAGAAGGATTTACAGTGGAACACGGCGTGGGGGGCATCGACACGGCCTTTATCGCCAGCAAGGGCAGCGGTAAGCCGGTGATTGCTATCATGGGTGAGTTTGATGCGCTGGCCGGTCTGAGCCAGCAGTCGGGCTGCGCCCGGCCACAACCGCTGGAAGCTAACGGCAACGGACATGGCTGCGGCCACAACCTGCTTGGCACGGCGGGCGTGGCCGCCGCCTGCGCCGTGAAAGCCTGGATGGAGCAGCATCATACCCGCGGTACGGTTCGCTTTTATGGCTGTCCTGGCGAAGAGGGCGGCTCGGGCAAAACCTTTATGGTGCGCGAGGGGCTGTTTGACGACGTTGACGCCGCCGTGACCTGGCATCCGGAAGGTTTCAGCGGGATGTTTAATCTGCGCACGCTTGCCAATATTCAGGCGGCCTTCAGCTTCAAAGGCGTCGCCGCTCACGCCGCCAACTCACCCCATCTGGGCCGCAGCGCACTGGATGCCGTCACGCTGATGAACACCGGCGCCAACTTCCTGCGCGAGCATATCGTACAGGAAGCGCGTCTGCATTACGCCATCACCAACAGCGGCGGCGTCTCGCCGAATGTGGTGCAGGCCGATGCGGAGGTGCTCTACCTGATTCGTGCCCCGGAACTGCCTCAGGCGCAGGCGATCTATGAGAGGGTGATCAATATCGCCAGAGGCGCAGCGCTGATGACCGACACCACGCTGACCGTGCGTTTTGACAAAGCCTGTTCTGACTACGTGCCTAATCGCGCGCTGGAGGCGGTGATGGAGCGTTATTTGCATCAGTTTGGTTTGCCCGACTATAGCGACGAAGAGCGCGCGTTTGCGGCTGAACTGCGTGCCACCCTGACCGATGACGATCTGCGCAATGCCCGGCTCAATGCCGCCCGCACCGGTGGCGAAGCCGGTCATGCCTGGGCTGAACAGCTGGGCGATAAGCTGTTTATGGATGAGGTCGCGCCCTATGCGGTCACGCGCGAGCTGCTCTACGGCTCCACCGATGTCGGCGATGTCAGCTGGGTGACGCCGACCGCACAGTGCTTTGCGCCCTGCTTTACCTTCGGTACACCGCTGCACACCTGGCAACTGGTGGCGCAGGGCCGCACCAGTATCGGGCATAAGGGGATGTTTCTGGCGGGCAAAGTGATGGCGGCCACGGTGTTAACGCTGTTAACGGATCCGCAGGCGCTGGCTGGCTGCCGGGCCGAGTTTGATCGAGTACGCGCCGCGCAGCCTTATATCTGTCCGATCCCGGCGGGGATCACACCCACAAAACTGGCCGAATGAGCCAACGGCCGTGTCTCTGACGCGGACCATTATAAAAATATTGCAAACACTTCCCTGATTCAGCGGAGCCGGAACTGAACTCACCGTCTGTCGTCTACCACGACCGGCGCCAGGCCGGACCTCCGCCGATAAGGGGAATACAAGACGAGAACCAATACCATGGAAGCAACCTCGGGAAACCGCAGCCCTGGCCGGCTTTTCAGCTGGATCGAGCGCGTGGGCAATAAAGTGCCCAACCCTTTTTTACTGTTTGTCTATTTGATTGTTGTTCTGATGGTGGCGACCGCCGTTATCAGCGCGCTGGACCTGACGGTAAAAAACCCCAGCAACGGCGAAATTGTCCGGGTGAACAACCTGCTGAGCGTCGCAGGTATTCAGTGGATACTGCCCAATATCATTAAGAACTTCAGCAGCTTTACCCCACTGGGATCGATTCTGGCGCTGGTGATTGGTGCCGGACTGGCAGAAAAGGTCGGCCTGTTACAGTCGCTGATGGTAAAGATGGCATCGCGCGTCAGCCGCCGCTATGCCAGCTACATGGTGCTGTTTATCGCCTTCTTCAGCCATATCTCCTCGGATGCCGCGCTGGTAGTGATGCCGCCGTTGGGTGCGCTGATCTTCCTGGCGGTAGGGCGTCATCCGGTGGCGGGCCTGCTGGCCGCGATTGCCGGTGTGGCTTCTGGCTTTACCGCCAACCTGCTGATTGTCACCACCGATGTGCTGCTCTCGGGGATCAGCACCGAGGCGGCTAAAGCGGTCAGCGACACAGTGCACGTCAGCGTCATCGATAACTGGTTCTTTATGGCTACCTCGGTGATTGTACTGACGATTGTGGGTGCGCTGCTGACCGACAAATTTGTCGAGCCGCGCCTGCCAGAGTGGCAGGGCAATGGTGAGAAGCTGGCGGCACTGACGCCGCTGGAGAACCGCGGCCTGCGGGCAGCCGGGATCGCCGCATTACTGTTTATCGCCGTAATGGCGTTGCTGGTGGTGCCGGAACATGCGCCGCTGCGCAACCCCGCTACCGGCGCCATTATCCCCTCCCCCTTTATTCAGGGCATCGTACCGATCATCATTCTGTTCTTCTTTGTGGTCGCCATTGCTTACGGTGTGGTCACCCGACAGATCCGCCGTCCGGATGATATCCCGCAGTTGCTGGTCGATCCGATGAAGGGCATGGCGGGCTTTATCGTGATGGTGTTTCCGCTGTCGCAGTTCGTGGCGTTCTTTAACTGGAGCAACATGGGCAAGTTCATGGCAATCGGGCTGACCGACGTGCTGGAAAGCGCAGGCGTCAGCGGTGCGCCCGCGTTTCTGGGGTTGATGTTCCTGTCGGCGTTTCTCTGCATGTTTATTGCCAGCGGCTCAGCAATCTGGTCGATTCTCGCCCCGGTCTTCGTGCCGATGTTTATGCTGCTTGGCTTCCATCCCGCCTTTGCCCAGATGATTTTTCGCATCGCCGACTCCGCCGTGCTGCCTCTGGCACCGATGTCGCCGTTTCTGCCGCTGTTCCTGGCCTTTTTGCAGCGTTACCAGAAGGATGCGCAGCTCGGCACTTATTACGTGCTGATCTTCCCCTATCCGCTGGTGTTCTTTATCAGCTGGATAGCGCTGCTGATGGTGTGGTATCTGCTGGGTCTGCCAATCGGGCCAGGCGTCTGGCCGAAACTGCCTTAAGGCGCCGTGCCATGGATGGCATAACCTGCAACGTACATTGCTAAATCGTCAGCAACGACGCTCTCGGCAACGGCGGATGAATTGATTATCCTGCTATCTCTTTGCTTGCTAACGGTTAACTATTTTAATAAGCCTCTGACCGGCTGCGAGTCGTATCCACACTGCCTGAGGTTCACGCTGATATGACCACCACTTCCACCAGACTGCCGCCGATGCACGCTTCATCGGCGGCCCGTAACAGCTTAGCCGCACGCGTTGATGCGCTGCCCTCCTCTGCCGGATTATGGCGCTTTATCACGCTACTGGCGCTGGGCGGTTTTTTTGAGCTTTATGATCTGTTTGAAACCGGTTATATCAGCACCGGCCTGCTATCGGCGGGCGTATTTCACACCGGCGCGGCGGGTGTACTGGGCTTCTCCGATCAGGCCGCGTTCGCCTCGGCCACCTTTCTCGGTCTGTTTTTCGGTGCCAGCCTGCTGGCACCCTATGCTGACCGCTTTGGCCGCCGCCTGACCTTTATGTGTGCGCTGCTCTGGTATGGACTGTTTTCGCTGCTGATGGCGTTTCAGCAGAGTGCGGAGATGATTATTCTGTTTCGCTTCCTGGTGGGGATCGGGCTGGGTGTCGAACTGGTGACCATTGATACTTATCTGTCGGAATGGGTGCCGAGCCATCTGCGCAGCCGCGCTTTTGCCTTCTCCTTTTTCGTGCAGTTTTTGTCGGTGCCTGCCGTGGCGCTGATGTCGTGGTGGCTGATTCCGCAAACGCTGCTCAGCCTGGAAGGCTGGCGCTGGGTGGTGATCGCGGGCGCGGTCTGTTCGCTGGTGATCTGGCTGGTACGCAGGAACCTGCCGGAATCAGCACGCTGGCTGGCGCAGCAGGGGCGTCATCAGGAGGCGCATCAGGTGTTGTCCGCGATGGAGCAGCGCTGTGGCATCCCGGCCGGACCCGCATTTTCAGCCGATGATGCGGCGGCACAGTTGCCAAAACAGGGGCGTTTCAGTGAGATCTGGTCACCCGCTTACCGTAAGCGCACCCTGATGCTGGTGGTGATGAACTTCTTCCAGGCGATTGGCTTTTTCGGCTTTGGTAACTGGCTGCCTGCACTGCTGTCAGGCCGCGGTGCCACGGTGACGCATAGCCTGCTCTACGCCTTCTTCATCACGCTGGCCTATCCGCTGGGATCGCTAATCTGTAGCCGCTACGCTGACAAAATGGAGAATAAGTGGCAAATCGTCCTGTCGTCGCTGATGACGGTGGTGTTCGGTACGCTCTTTGCCTTCCAGACGCAGCCGGTATTGCTGATTATGTGCGGCTTCCTGATCACCTGGTCAAATGCATGGCTGACCTTCAGCTTCCACGCCTATCAGACCGAGATCTTCCCCACCCATATTCGGGCGCGGGCAGTCGGTTTTTGCTACTCCTTCAGCCGCCTTTCTACAGTCTTCAGCAGCATCCTGATCGGGGTGATATTGCAGTATGCCGGAACGCCAGGCGTGATTACCTTTATCGTGCTGAGCATGGTGATGGTAATGCTGTCGGTGGGAATTTACGGGCCGAAAACGCGCGGAATCGATCTGGAGAATATTTAAAAGAAGAGGCCGTCATCCTGATGATGACGGCCTTTTTTACTGCCGGTTACTTGCCTTCCAGTACCCGGATATCTGCACTGCCCAGCCGATCTTTTTCATCTTTACGTAGCTCAGCCACCTGTTTCGCGCTGACCTGCTCCGACGCCTTGTTGCCCCAGCTGTTGCGCACGAAGTTCACCACGTCCGCCACCTGCTGATCGTTGAGGCGCCAGCCGAATGCCGGCATGGTAATGGTCGACGGCGCACCATTCACGCCAGGCAACTGTCCGCCCACCAGCACAATGTGGATCAGCGAGGTCGGATCATCCGCCATGACGACCGGATTACCGCGCAGCGCCGGGTAGAAGCGTTTATAGCCGCTGCCATCGGTCTTATGGCACGCCGCACAGCTGTCGACGTAGGTCGCCGCACCGGTCTGGCTGTCATCGCCACGCCACAGCGCTTTTGCCGTGGCATCATCCACGCTGAACGCTGCCTGATGCGGGTCTTTTGCGCCCAGCGACTTCAGATAGCGTGCAATAGCCGTGATATCGGCCTCGCTAAGGTGCTGCAGACTGTGTTCTACCACGTCGGTCATACCACCGAAAGCGGCGGTCTGATCGTTGCGGCCATAACGCAGGAACTGACGCAGGTCCCCTTCACTCCAGCGACCCAGCCCATCGCGGTTATCGCCGCGCAGGTTGCTGGCGGTCCAGCCATCAATGGGTGCACTGCTGCCCGCCAGATAGTCGCTGCCCTCCTCGTTGGTCAGCGCCTTCTCCTGCATGGTAATGCTGCGCGGTGTGTGACAGGCCCCGCAGTGGCCCAGTCCTTCAACCAGATAACGACCCCGCGCCAGCACCGGATCTTCCTGCGCTGCAGGCTGGAAGGCTTTTACATCGGGCGCAAAAATGCCGCGCCAGATCGCCAGCGGCCAGCGCATTGACAGCGGCCAGGGAATGTCGCTCTCCCGGTTTGGCTGTCCAACCGGCGCAACGCCATGCATAAAGTAGGCGTAAAGCGCCTTCATGTCCTCATCGCTGACCACCGCGTAGGAGGGGAATGGCATTGCCGGATAGAGCGTATCGCCGTTCTTCGCCACGCCGTGACGCACCGCTTTCTGGAAGTCGTCGTAGCTGTATTCGCCAATGCCGGTGTCGCGATCGGGCGTGATGTTGGTGGAGTAGATGGTGCCAATCGGTGTCGCCATCGGCAGACCTCCGGCAAACGCCGCGCCGCCTTTGCTGGTGTGGCAGGCCACACAGTCACCGGCACGCGCCAGATATTCACCCCGTTTAACCAGATCGTCCTGGCTGTTATCCGCCAGGGCGGCGAACGACAGGGAGCCGAGAATCAGAGCCAGAATGCCATTTTTCATCGCCATCTCCTTATGCCTGCACCAGTGGACCGGGGTTTTTCAGGTAGTGTTCGCGAATCGCTTTGGCTGACCAGTAGGTTAGCGCCGCCACCATGCCGGTCGGGTTATAACCCAGTCCCTGCGGGAAGGCGGATGCGCCTGGTACAAACACATTTGGCACGTCCCAGCTTTGCAGATAACGGTTCACCGCACTGGTTTTAGGATCGTCGCCCATGATCGCCCCGCCACTGATGTGGGTAGTCTGATACACCGTCGAGTCAAAATGGGTGCCCGGCTTTTTCGCGCCGCCGATGATCATCTTCGGATTCATCGCTTCCGCGATATTGCGCATCTTGCCAACCATAAACTGTGCCATTTTGATGTCGTTATCCTGCCAGTCAAAGGTCATGCGCAGCAGCGGCTGTCCATAGGCATCTTTGTAGTTGGGATCGAGATCGAGGTAGTTGGCGCGATAGGACTGGTGTGCACCGTGCGCATCCATCGACAGATGGTGGGTGTAGGTATCCGCCACCGCCGCTTTCCATTTGCTGCCCCAGTTAGGTGTACCCGCTGGCACCGGCAGGCCAGAGATCGGTTTAGTGCCCGCCTGGTTAACCCAGAATGGCGAACCGCCGACAAAGCCCAGCGGCCCGTGATCGAAGTTATCCGCGTTGAAATCATCAACCGCTACGCCTGCACCACCCGCGCCGATAAACGGATTGGTAGTGGTGTTCTTATCAAACAGCGCCTTGAGCGTAGAGAGGTTCTGATAGGCGAAGTTGCGGCCTACGGTGCCTTCATTGGTGATCGGGTTGTACGGTTTACCAATGCCTGACAGCAGCATCAGGTGAACATTGTGGAACTGGAAAGCGGAAAGGATCACCAGATCAGCAGGCTGAACCTGCTCACGACCCTGACCATCCACATAGGTCACGCCAGTTGCGCGCGTTTTGTCATCGCTGAGATTGACCCGCAGTACATAAGAATTGTTGCGCAGCTCAAACTTCGGCTCCTGACGCAGCGCAGGCAGGATGTTGACGTTAGGAGACGCTTTGGAATACATGTAGCAGGCGTAGCCGCTGCAGTAACCGCAGAAATTGCACGGCCCCATCTGCGCGCCATAGGTGTTGGTGTAAGGACCCGAAGTATTGGCGGACGGCAGATCGTAAGGGTGATAACCAACCGACTCGGCCGCCTGAGCAAACAGCTGTGACGAATAGGTGCGCTTCTGCGCGGGCAGCGGGAAGTTATCGGAGCGATCCGGCGCAAACGGGTTGCCGCCTTTATCTTTGCCGACCACTTTCCCCTTGATGCTCCAGGCGCTGCCGGAGGTGCCAAAGACTTTTTCTGCTTTGTCGAAAAACGGCTCCAGCTCATCGTAGCTGACGCCAAAATCCTGAATCGTCATGCCTTCCGGGATGAAGTTCTTGCCGTAGCGCTCTTCGTAATGGCTGCGCATCCGCAGTTCAACCGGATCGACACGGAAATGGACGCCGGACCAGTGCAGGCCCGCACCGCCAGTACCGGTGCCGGGCAGAAATGCCGCCAGTTGACGATAGGGAACGGCCGTCTGCGAAGCGTCATGACGAATGGTCACGGTGCTTTTCGACAGATCCTGGAACAGCTTTTTGCGGATGTTATAGGTCAGCTCATCAATGGACTGCGGATAAGAGCCATCAGGATAGGTGTCGCGATGCGGTCCGCGCTCCAGCGCCAGCACGTTAAGGCCCGCTTCGGTCAGCTCTTTCGCCATAATTGCGCCTGCCCAGCCGAAGCCGACAATCACTGCATCCACTTTTTTCATTTCGTTAGCCATGCTTAGCTTCTCTCCCCGCGAATCGACACTGATGGGAACGGATATCGTTCGCCGCGCTCTACCCAGTCCATAAAGTCGGCGCGTGCGCCAGGGAAGTTGATCAGCTTCCAGCCGACCATGCCCTGATTTCCGCCGTGGATGGGATCGCTGAAGAAGCCTTCGCGGGTGTTCTGCAGCAGGAAGCTGAAGAAGACTTTTGATGGCAGCTGACTGAATTCCGCGCTGCCACTCTCCATCGCCTGCAACAGGGCATCCTGCTGCTCGCCACTGAGCTGGGCGAAAACCTTGCCGTGCTGCTGCTTGCTGTAACTGTCGGCATCGGCCAGACCGAGCCGGTAGATCTGCTGGGGTACCAGCGGCAGCTGATAGCCCAGCTCTTTCGGCAGATCGGGATTAAACGGCCCCTGCATATACCAGTTTGAACCCGTGGCATACGGTGTATTCATCTGACGATCGATAAACTCCGGCACGCCGGCTTCCAGCGCACCCGGCCCGCGTTCATCGCTGGGGATCAGGCGAGCTACGGCGGCAGTAATAAAGGCAAACTCTTCGGCGGTAAACCAGGCTGGCTGGTAGTCACGCGCCTGCTGTGGACCCGCCGGGGTTTCAGCCGCCTGCGCAGCGAGCGGCAGGGAGAGCACGCCCATCGCTGTGGAACCTACCGCCATTGCAGGCGCCAGGGTAATAGTCTTCAGCAAAAAATCCCTGCGTGAATGACCCTTTTTTTGTTCTGACATGACATTGCCTCATTCCCGCTATCGTGAGCGGTATGAAAAAGTAGAGGGTTGCGTTGTAATGGTTTTTATAAGCAAATTCAGGGTGACAGATTTTTGTTACCGGTAACAAAGCACCATATTGTAACACTGCCATTCACAAAAATTTAGTTCCACGAAACAAAACCGCACAATTTCATTAACATCTATCACCGTCCTGTCATGAGCAGAAACAACAGACTACAGACAGCGACCCGCCAAAAACGTTATAACAGGCAACACACAACAGCGGAGTGCCTATGTTTAAGTCTTTTTTTCCGCGGCCAGCGCTGTTTTTCAGCTCTGCGGCTGTCTGGAGCTTAGTAGCGATTTTTGCCTGGTTCGGCTTTGCCGCACATCTGCCCGGCATGTGGCCGACTTTTGAAACGGCAATGAAACAACCTTTACCGACCACAGCGGCACGTTTTATCGCTGCGAGTCAGATCTGGTTTTATCTCTATTACTGGATCATGGTAGCCATTTTTGCCCTGGCCTGGCGGCTGATTGATGCGCATCCGTGGCAACGCTGGTCAGTATGGGGTTCCGCGCTGATTATCTTTGTCACCTGGTTTGGTGTGCAGGTGGGCGTGGCCATTAATGCCTGGTATGGTCCGTTCTATGACCTGATTCAGAAAGCCCTGACCAAAGCGGGATCGGTGCAGATTGCAGAGTTTTACCATGAGGTTATCTCTTTTCTCGGCATCGCATTAATCGCGGTGGTGATTGGCGTTCTCAACTCCTTCTTTATCAGCCACTGGGTTTTCCGCTGGCGTACCGCCATGAATAACTACTACATGCATAACTGGCAGCGTCTGCGTCATGTGGAAGGTGCCGCACAGCGTGTGCAGGAAGACACCATGCGGTTTGCAACTACGCTGGAAAACTGGGGTGTTAGTTTTATTCAGGCGATTATGACGCTGGTAGCGTTTTTACCGGTGCTGGTGGCGCTGTCACATCACGTGAAAGATATCCCGATCCTCGGCAATATCCCTTACGCGCTGGTGATTGCAGCGGTGCTCTGGTCTGTGTTCGGCACCGGCTTGCTGGCGCTGGTCGGGATTAAGCTACCGGGTCTGGAGTTCCGTAATCAGCGGGTTGAAGCTGCATACCGTAAAGAGCTGGTCTACGGCGAAGACAATGCCGATCGTGCACAGCCACAGACAGTGCAGGAGTTGTTCAGTCGGGTGCGGGTTAACTACTTTCGTCTCTACTTCCACTATCTCTACTTCAACATCACCCGCATTCTTTATCTGCAAGTCGATAACGTGTTTGGTTTGTTCCTGCTGTTCCCGTCGATTGTGGCAGGCACCATCACGCTGGGCTTACTCAACCAGATCACCAACGTGTTTGATCAGGTGCGCGGTTCGTTCCAGTATCTGATCGCCTCCTGGTCAACGCTGATCGAGCTGATGTCGATCTACAAACGTCTGCGCAGCTTTGAACAGATCCTGGATGATGTGCCGCATGATGAGATGATGCGCGAGGCATCGGAAGAGGTTTAGTGGTTCAGGGGAAGACTCTTCCTCTCTGGCTGGAGAGGAAGAGGAATCACTTACAGTACAATACGCATCACGCTGTCAGGATTTTTTGGCGGTTCCTTGCGCGAGCCGGGCTGTTTTACGCTGACGTACAGCACCTTACCATCCGCCGAGAGCGCCAGACTGTTAGGCAATGCCGGGGTTTTTACCGTGCGCTTCACCTTATAGCTGCTGGCGTCGATGATGCTGACTTCACCGGCTTTGCGATGGGTAACATAAAGCTCATCACGCTGCGCATTGAACAACACCGCCAGCGATTCAGGCACATCAATCCGCTGAATTACCTGCTGATTACGCAGATCCACTACCAGCACCTGCGCCTGCTTTGAATCGGTCAGGAAAGCGCGCTGACCACCGGTATCCAGCGCAAGGTTCAGGAAGAAGTGCGCTTTATCGCCGTCAATCCTCTGCTTCTTCTCAACCGCATTTGTACGCGCATTAATCGTGACCAGTTCGCCATCGGCATTGGTGACGTAGACCTTTTGCGCATCGGCATCCACAGCCAGACCGGTGCCCATTTTGCCGGTATTCGGAATGGTGCTGACAAGCTTCATCGTGCTGCCATCCACCACCCAGACCACGCTCTGCGGTCCCAGTCCGGTGATATACACCCGGTTAGTTTTCACATCCACCGCCACCTGGCGCGGCTGCAGCGGACGCACGGTCTCACTGCGCGGACGGCTATCCAGCACCAGCGTATTCAGTACCTTACTGCTACTGGCATCGATAGCGGTGACCGAACCGTTTACGGTATTACCAATATAAAGCACGTTGGTTTGGGGATTGATTGCCGCACCAAAGGATTTCAGCTCAGTGTTGATTGCCTGCTGTACCGCCAGCGTAGCCGGGTCGAGACGGAAAACCGTACCGCCGTTACCGCTGCTGTTCTGCGCTGTCGCCACGAACAGCGCGTTGTCTTTCGGGCTGACCGCCAGTTCATAAACACCTTTACCCACGGACTGATTAAGATCCGCCGCCTGCGCTGCCAGCCATCCTGAGGCAGAGAACAGGGCCGTAGCCAGTAACAGCGGACGCAGAGTCCGGCGCGTAATGGTAATCGCTTTCATAACTTCTCCAGAGTTAATCCACTGCAGACGCAGTGATAAGAAAGCCCGACATTGCAACCAGAAAGGCCTGACGCACAGGCTGATTTACGTTTTTTTGAGAATGATAATTATTTATGAAGGAAAGGGACAGGATTATTCGCGCAGAAACGAAGCCAGGACGCCCGGAGGCATCCTGTCAGCACAAGAGGGTAAAGCGTTTTATTTCAGCAGCTCAGCGGTCATGTGAACGCCGTTGTTGGTGTAAGCTTCAGTGATTTTATATGAAGCACCAGCTTCCTGCGCCTGTGCAGCAATTTTCGCTTCTGCACCATCCAGCGTAGAGTCGATAGCGGTCACAGATTGCGCGAAGCTGGCGAATGGCAGAACAGAAAGCGCGATAACAGCTGCAAAAGTTTTGATAGATTTCATGGTCAATTCCTCGGTTAATTTTTATCAGGTAAGGCGTGCTGCCTTGTTGATAGATATATTAGTCCGGAATTTGATCAGTAAAAAGCGGAGGGTTTTGCTTATCTCTTTCAGTAAAATTGAACATAAAAAGCACGTATCGCACAGTTATCGCTCAAAAGGTTAATAACCCACTTCCATAAAAAAAGGCAGCATAATGCGCTGCCCTCAGAAGTTTAACCGTGATGCCGCACCCGCGTGAAGATGGTCAGTGCAGCCAGCAGCATCAGCACGCCACTGGCAACGAACACGCCGCCTGCTCCGCGCAGGTCAAACATCCAGCCGCCCGCAGCCGCGCCGACGGTAATCGCCAGCTGAATGGTGGCGACCAGTAACCCGCCGCCTGATTCCGCGTCATCCGGCACCGCGCGCGAAATCCAGGTTGACCAGCCGGTTGGCATCGAACCAAATGCCATGCCCCAGATTGCCACGCCTGCGCCTACCATCCAGCTGACATCGCCAAAGCTCACCAGCATCAGCGCAGTGACGCTCATTAACAGCGCCATCCCGCTCAGCGTCAGCGATACGCTGCGGGTGACCAGAAAACCCGCCAGCGAGGTACCAAAGAAGTTCGCCACGCCAAAGGCGAGCAGCGCCAGCGACAGCTGATTAAGGTTGAGGTGTGCAACGCCTTCCAGGAATGGACGCAGATAGGTGAAGAAAGCGAAGTGGCCGGTAAACATCATGATCACCGCCAGCATGCCCCAGCGCATCACGCCGATACGCAGGAGCGCCAGCACGCCGCCATTGCGGGCTTTGTTCTCTGCTGGCATGGCGGGCAGGGTAAAGAACTGCCACAGCAGCGCCACCGCACCCAGTCCGGCGGTCAGCATAAAGATGTTGCGCCAGCCCACCAGTCCACCGAGATAGCTGCCAAGTGGCGTGGCGATAATCGTCGCCAGCGAGATCCCGCTGAAGACAATAGAGAGCGCACGCGGTACCTGATCGGTGGGTACCAGACGCATGGTGATGGCCGTTGAGAGCGTCCAGAAGCCGCCAATGGCCATCCCCAGCAGCACCCGCGCCAGCAGGATCACCGTCAGGTCAGCCGCAAACGCCACCATTAGCGCCGAGGCAATCAGCAATAGCGAAAACACCAGCATAACGATGCGGCGATCGATGCGCCGCGTGACGCTGCCGGTAACCAGACTGGTAAACAGCGCCACCAGCGCGGTGATAGTGACGGTCTGTCCCGCCTGCCCTTCTGAAACGCCCAGGCTGTGGGCCATTGGCGTCAGCAGACTCACGGGTAAAAATTCGGCGGTAATCAGGCTGAACACCCCAAACGCCATAGCAAACACCGCGCCCCAGGCGGGACGGGTCGGCGAGGAAACCTCATCAGCCACTTCGGTTGTCAGACTCATGCTGCTTCTCCGGAAGATAAAAAAGTGAGTGAGAGCATAGAGTGGAGCGTCAGGACGATCTATGATGCTTACACCTTCATTTTTGATAATTCGTCTGGAATCGTATGAGCCACTATGGAGATCTGACCAGTGAGCTGCTGATGGGAATGCGTTTGTATGGCGTGAACTATCAGCGTATCGCTGTAAGCGCGCCGTTCGGGCTGCATTATGAGCACGCGCCGGGGCGGGCGCAGTTTCACTTTGTCGGGCGCGGTTCACTGCTGGTACGCGGCGCCTCCGGTGAGGTGTTTCAGCTCAACAGCGGTGATGCGCTGCTGGTGCCGCACGGTAAGCCACACAGCCTGATCTCCAGTGAGGAGGCGGACTGCCAGTGTATTAAGAACATGGCGAGTAAGCCGATTTGCGACAGCGTCTGTGCGATTGCCGCACCGGAAGATGCCTGTGATGACGAGCACAGCGTGCTGCTGTTCAGCGCCTGCATGGCGTTTGAGCTTGGCGGCATGCAACCGCTGATCAACACCATGCCGGATGTGATGCTGGTGAGTACGCTGCTGTCGCAGTACCCGGAGATTCAGCCTATTCTGGCGGCGATGGAGCGGGAATCGCGGACCCGCCAGGCGGGATTTGCCGGGATTCTGTCGCGTCTGGCTGATGTGGTTGCCGCGCTGATAGTTCGCGGCTGGGTAGAGAACGGCTGCGGCCAGAGTAGCGGGCTGGTGCAGGCGATGCGCGATCCGCGTCTGAGCCAGGCGATTGCCGCGATGCATCGGGAGCCGGGCGAAAACTGGACGGTGGCGCGACTCGCCAGCGTGGCGGGCTGTTCGCGTTCGGTGTTCGCCGGACGTTTTCTCACGGCTACCGGCATGACGCCGCTGCGATATCTGACCGAATTGCGAATGCGGCTGGCGGTGCAACGGATTGTAAACAATGGCGAAGCGGTGGAAGCCGTCGCTTATCATCTCGGCTACGGCTCGATTGCGGCGTTCAGTCGCGCCTTCAAGCGGATTGTCGGGCAGTCGCCAGGCGCGCTGCGTGCCGGACGCGACGGCACGCAGGCGCTAGCCTCGTAATCGGATCTCTTAACGAAACACGCTGATCGCTTCCACCAGCCGGTTAGCCTGATGGGTCATGCGACCTGAAGCCTCGGCGCTTTCTGTTACGCGGGCAGCGTTCTGGTGGGTGATGTCATCAAGATCTTCCACCGCTGAACTGACTTCGCTGAGCGCGGTCGCCTGTTCGGCCGTGGCGGCGCTGATCTGAGCGATCAGGGCAGTCACATTCTGTACCTGTGACACGATATCCTGCATCGTCCGGCCCGCCGCGCTGGCGTGCTCATTGCCCGACTGAACGCGGCTGGCACTGGTTTCGACCAGCATTTTGATTTCGCTGGCGGCTTTGGCGCTGCGCTGTGCAAGGCTACGAACTTCGCCTGCCACCACCGCAAAGCCTTTGCCCTGCTCACCGGCCCGTGCCGCTTCTACTGCGGCGTTCAGCGCCAGAATATTGGTCTGGAATGCAATGCCGTCAATAACGCTGGTAATATTGGCAATCCGCTTTGAACTGTCAGCAATTTCGCCCATCATACCCATCATCTCGGTCATTACCTCACCGCCTTTACTGGCTGCCTGACTGGTGTCAGCTGACAGGGTATTCACCTCGTTCGCCGTTTCAGTATTGCTCTTCACCGTGGCGGTCATTTCGTTCATGGTGGCTGCGGTCTGCTGTACGTTGGCCGCGGCCTGCTCGGTGCGACGACTCAGTTCGTTATTGCTGCGGGCAATGGCGTCGCTGGCGCTTAACACATTGATCGCCTGACCGCTGACATCATCCACCAGCCAGCGGAACATCAATCCGAGCTGACCGATAGCGCGCAGCGTGACGCCGACCTCATCAACGCGATCCATCTGCTCGACCTTGTGACTCGCACCGGTCGCCACGCTCAGCGCCTGTTTGCACATCCGCTCGATAGGCCGTGAAATCTGCTGTTCCAGCCACAGACTGCTCAGTGTGAGTAGCGCCGCCATGCCTGCGGTAAAGCCGGCCAGTGCTGCGTGCGTCATACCCAGCGCCCAGACACCTGCCACTGAGAGGGGCAGTAACGCCAGCAGCGTACTGCGGATCCGCCAGCGCAGGGGCAGCGTTTTCAGAATGGAGGCGGGACGACGCCAGCCGCTGCGAACCAGCAGGCCTTTGTAAAAACGTCGCCCTCTGGCGCGGCCTTCACGAAAATCCTGATAGAGCGCTTCGGTCTGACGGACTTCCTCTGCCGTGGGTTTGGTGCGTACTGACATATAACCCTGCACTTTACCGTCGCGCACCACCGGAATGGCATTGGCCCGCACCCAGTAGTGATCGCCATTTTTACGACGGTTTTTGACCAGCGCGGTCCAGGGTTCACCCTGTTTCAGCGTCGCCCACATATCGGCAAACGCTTCTGGCGGCATATCGGGATGGCGCACCATGTTATGCGGCTGCCCGTTAATCTCGTCAGCAGTGAATCCACTTGCTTCGATAAACGCGTCGTTGGCGTAGGTGATGTGGCTGTTGAGATCGGTGGTCGACATGAGTGTCGCATGATCGTCAAACTGATATTCACGCTGAGAGACAGGCTGGTTGTTACGCATCAAAAATCCTTGAAGACCCGACCGCCTTCACGTGACAGTCTGCGTGTCAGCGTGAAAACGGTGGGCTGAGAAATAACGATTACCTTTTTTTATGTTTTCGGCATGCTTCCTTACTCTCTTTAACGTTTCAGTTAAATTTCCGCCGCGAAAAAAGCCGCTTTGCGGCAGATTTCACATTTTCAGGTGATTATTTATCCGTTAGCCGGATTTCAGAATTCCGGCAGGCGCTCAGCTGAGGTCGACATTCCGGGTGCCAAACCACCAGGTGAGCAGGAATCCGCCGGTCCAGGCCACCATCAGTCCGGCCAGGTAGACCGCCATACCCGCGAAGATCCCCTGGCTGGAGGTCATCAGCGGCAGCGTGACCAGCCCGGACGGTCCGAATACCGTGTTCATCCCCACCGGCAGACCCAGCCACGCTATCAGCCCGATAAAGAACCCGCCCAGCGCCCCGCCACCGCAGGCAGTAATAAACGGCTTGAGGCGCGGCAGCGTGACGCCGTAGATCAGCGGTTCTCCAACGCCCAGCAGGCCGGGCACGATAGCTCCTTTGATCTGCGCCCGTAACAGCGCGCCTTTTTCTGCTTTGCACCACAGCGCCAGGGATGCACCGACCTGTCCTGCGCCCGCCATCGCCAGAATCGGAAACAGCGAGTTAAAACCCTGCGTTTCCATCAGCGCAAAGTAGACCGGAATAAAGCCCTGATGGATGCCGAACATCACCGCGATCAGGAATAGCCCGGCCAGCAGCGCACAGCCAAAGGGATTGTTATTGAGATGGATAAACAGCCACGACATCCCCTTAAACAGTTCACCACCCAGCGGCATGATGAGCAGATAGGTGATGGCCCCGGTAATCACCAGCGTAAACAGTGAAGTCAGGATCATATCGAGGTTGTCGGGAATGATTTTGCGCAGCTGTTTCTCAATCCACGCCCCGATAATCGCCGCCATCAGCACACCAATAATGTTGCCGCGCGGGTCGATCGTCAGGCCAAAGAAGCTCTCCATGCCGCTGTAGTAGCCGGTGGTGGCGGTGGGCACATAGCCGAGCACAAACAGTGAGGCGATGATGGCACCATTGACGCCGCTGCCGCCAAAGGCTTTTTGCGCGTTGTAGCCAATCAGGATGCTGAGAAAGGTGAACAGTCCTTTGCCGAACACTTTCATGTACGCCACGGTGTGCAGCAGCCAGGGCGCATGGTCGCCGGGCGCATTAAGGTGGAGGCTTTGCTCAATCAGCGTGGCAAAGCCCAGCAGCAGCCCCGCGCCGATGAAGCCCGGGATCAGCGGGGTGAAGATGGTGGCGAAGCGCGACAGGAACTGATGCACGCCGCTGGTCTGTTTCGCCTTTAGCTGCTGCTTTTGCTGCGCCGCCCGCTTGCTAAGATCGGCTTTTTCGTCCTGTGATGCCGGTGTGCTTTCATCCTGCACCAGCAGGCTCTGAATCCCCTCGGCGGCGGTTTGCGCTTTGCCTGGCCCCAGGACAATCTGTAACTGCGCCTCGCTGTCGATAACGCCCAGCACGCCCGGCAGGCTTTTTAATCCTGCCAGATCAGCCTGTTCCGGCTGATTTAGCGTCAGGCGGAGCCGCGTCATGCAGTGACCACAGGCCGCGATATTTTGCGCGCCACCGACCGCCTGCAGGATGTCACGCAACAGTGCTTCGGTGATTTTCGCCATTAGCGTGCTCCCGCTGCCTGCAGAGCCTGACGGATAAAGCCCTGATGCTGACTGAGCAGCGCTTTCGCCTCATCGGCGGCCAGGTCAGCCAGCACCATCAGGATCGCGGTTTTGCAGTGTCCGCCGCAGGCGGTAAGCGCAGCGCTGGCGGTCGCGTCATCACAGTCCGTGGCCTGCATGACGATGTTGACCTGGCGCTGCACCAGTTTCTGGTTGGTCGCTTCCACATCAACCATCAGGTTGCCGTAGACTTTTCCGCTGCGGATCATCGAGCCTGTGGTGAGCATGTTGAGCACCAGTTTTTGTGCCGTGCCCGCTTTCATGCGGGAGGAGCCAGTGACCACTTCCGGGCCGACCACCGGCGTGAGCGCAATCGCAGCGACCTGCGACATGGCGCTGCCGGGATTACAGGTGAGCGACACGGTAGTCGCACCAAGCTCGTTGGCGTAAGCCAGCGCACCGAGCACGTAAGGTGTGCGACCGCTGGCGGCGATACCGACCAGCACATCGTGGCGGCTGAAGTGGATATCTTTCAGATCCTGCGCGCCCTGTTCCCGGTTATCTTCGGCATTTTCGACCGCCTGGAGTATGGCGGTATGACCGCCGGCAATCAGGCCGATGACCTGTTCGCGTGGCGTACCAAAGGTAGGCGGGCATTCGCTGGCATCCAGGATGCCCAGCCGCCCGGAGGTGCCCGCACCGCAATAGATTAATCGCCCACCCGCCTGGAACGCAGCGCAGATGGCGTCAACGGCGTCGGCGATCTGCGGCACGATGGCCTCTACCGCCAGCGCCACCTTTTTATCTTCATCATTAATGACGCGCAGCATCGCTTCGGTAGAGAGTTCATCGATGTTCTGGCTGGCCGGGTTGCGGCCTTCGGTGATCATCTGGCTGAGGTCGAGTTTCATGACGGGCTCCGTTAAGGAATAAATTATTCAAATTACCAAACATCATAACGAATGATTAATTCATTGAGTGAGATCTTTTTTCAATGGATGTGGGGTGAATCATGTTGCGGGGAGTGGGCGGGACAGCGTTGAGTTTAAGCAGGGTGACTGGTATACGGGGTTTAAATGCTGTGCATTCCGGCCTGGGCGCAGGGTGTGTGAGTAGTGTTGCTGGGAAATCGGAGCCGGTCAGAAAAGGTTCACCTGATCGTAAAGACGCATTCGTCATCCATGACGCTCGGCCCACGCCGTCCCTGGCGTGGGACGCTTTACTCTTCAGGTGAACCTTTTCTTCCCTCAGGCTGTTTTACTGCTGTTCGAACAAGTGTGGCGAATAAACATGAGTAGCGGAGTAAAGCATCCGCCGCATGGACAAAAACGCCTGGAGCGTTTTTGAACAACGTAAAGCGCTGGCCCGCTTGCGGGCGAGCCTCATGGATGAGGCGAGTAACCGGCGGCCGAGGCCCAGGGACGGGTTTATCCCGACTTTACGCAGCCTGCCTTTGTGCCCGACTGAACGGCACAAAGGCTGATCTTTCATTTCTGCTCTATTGACCAGGTAAGAACTAAGCCGCACAAACAAAAAGGGCCCAACTTTCGTTGAGCCCTTTTTTACGTTAGTGCTGTTCTCAGCTTGCCGTCTGCGTCCGCAGCTGCAGCTCATACGCTTTCGCCTGTTCGGCGTCGAACTGGTTTTCCCAGCGGGCAATCACCAGCACTGCCAGCGCGTTACCGACCACATTCAGCGCGGTACGCGCCATGTCCATGATGCGGTCAACACCGGCGATAAACGCCAGACCTTCCAGCGGAATGCCGACGCTGCCCAGCGTAGCCAGCAGCACCACGAACGAAACGCCTGGCACGCCAGCGATCCCTTTCGAGGTCACCATCAGCGTCAGGACCAGCACAATCTCATCGGTCAGCGACAGGTCAATGCCATACAGCTGCGCAATAAAGATTGCCGCGATGCTCTGATACAGCGTTGAACCATCCAGGTTAAATGAATAACCGGTCGGCACCACGAAGCTGGTGATCGCTTTCGGCGCGCCGTAAGCTTCCATCTTCTCCATGATGCGAGGCAACACGGTTTCCGAGCTGGACGTGGAGTAAGAGAGAATCAGCTCATCTTTCAGGATACGCATCAGCGTGGTGATGCGCAGCTTACAGAAGCGCGCTACCCCGCCCAGCACCACAAAGGCGAAGAACAGAATGGCGGCGTAAACCAGCAGCACCAGCTTAGCCAGCGGCCACAGCGAGGCAAAACCGAAGTTAGCAATCGTCACCGCAATCAGCGCAAACACACCGACCGGCGCATAACGCATGATCATGTGCGTCACTTTAAACATCGCTTCAGAGATACCACGGAACAGGTTCACCAGCGGATCGCGCTGTTCTGACGGCAGTGACGACAGGCCTAAGCCAAACAGTACCGAGAAGAAGATAATCGGCAGCATGTCGCCCTTCGCCATAGAGGCGAAAATATTCTGCGGGATCAGCGACAGAATAGTGGTCACGAGGCTGTGCGGACCGCCCTGTACCTCTGCCGTTGTGGCTTCATATTTAGAGATGTCCACCGTTGCCAGCGTTGACATATCAATGCCGGTGCCGGGTTGAAATACGTTGGCCAGCGTAATACCGACCACAATGGCAATGGTGGTGATCACTTCAAAGTAGAGAATTGTTTTGACGCCGATGCGTCCCAGCTTCTTTGCATCACCCACGCCAGCGATGCCGACAATCAGGGATGAAATCACAATCGGTACCACAATCATCTTGATAAGATGAATAAAGATATCGCCTGCAGGACTGAGAATGTTGGTGACTAACCATTCACGATTGTCTGGCTGATTATGCAACACAGCACCCACAACGATGCCGAGCACCAGGGCTGTCAGAATCTGCCAGGCCAGGCTGATTTTAAAACCTTTCATAACGCGTAATTTCCTCAGTCAAAACCCGTTTCTCTCTACTGCGAAGGTGCAGAAGACAATACACACAGGGAGTGAGCAAAAAGCCCGGTAAATTAGAGGGTGTTTAGAAACAGCGCCTCGTATGAAAATCTGATGATTCCCATACCCATTTTCAGACGCGGTCTGAGTTGATACCTGCAGAACAGGGGCGAGATAAGTACCATTTTCACTGTGGTAAATGCAACCCCTGGCGAATCCGATTAAAAGTTAGCCACCTGAGTAGCATAAAGTGCTGCCGGAAGTAAAAATCCCTAACCTGCTGTTATGAAAAGTAATACTTAGATGAATTTCCGCATAGCTATGCAGAGTGGGTTAAAAACGCGTCCGGCGCGTTTGCTTGCTTTTTATCCAGCCTAATCCCGGATGACACCGCTTCTTAATTCCCCCTCGCCGCCAGAGAGTTAACCGGAAATATCAGAACGGCTTCACGCTTCTCCCGAAGAGGTTTATCTCGTGATCTGTGGCGCAAAAAAGAAACAAAGCTATGGCGCAGGCTTCAATTAACCATTGATTGACATATCATTAACATCTTCAAGGAGATCCGCCATGAGCCAAATACATAAACATCCCGTTCCAGAGAACATTGCAGCAAACACCCTGATTACGGCTGAACAGTACCAGGCGATGTATCAGCAATCTGTCGACGATCCAGACAGTTTCTGGGGCGAACAGGGCAAAATCCTTGACTGGATTAAACCTTACAGCAAGGTGAAAAATTGCTCGTTTGCGCCAGGTAACATTAACATTCGCTGGTACGAAGATGGCACGCTCAACCTGGCGGCAAACTGCCTTGACCGTCATTTAGCGACGCGCGGCGATCACCCGGCGATTATCTGGGAAGGCGACGACGCCAGCGAAAGCAAAACCCTGACCTTCCGCCAGCTGCATGCTGAAGTCTGTCGCTTCGCCAATGTGCTTGAGTTGCTGGAAGTGAAAAAAGGCGACGTGGTGGCGATCTACATGCCGATGGTGCCGGAAGCGGCGGTGGCGATGCTGGCCTGTGCGCGTATCGGTGCCGTTCACTCCGTGATCTTTGGCGGCTTTTCACCGGAAGCGGTCGCTGGCCGCATCGTCGACTCCAGCGCCTCGCTGGTGATTACCGCCGATGAAGGGATCCGCGCCGGTCGCAGTATTCCGCTGAAGAAAAATGTCGATGACGCGTTAAAAAATCCGAATGTCACCAGCGTGAAAAACGTGGTGGTGTTCCAGCGCACCGGCAAAGATGTAGGCTGGGTTGAAGGCCGAGATCGGTGGTGGCATGACCTGATGCGGGACGCCAGCACCAACCACTCTGCAGCCGAAGTTGGCGCGGAAGATCCGCTGTTTATCCTTTATACCTCTGGCTCTACCGGCAAACCCAAAGGCGTGCTGCATACCACCGGCGGTTATCTGGTTTATGCCGCCACCACCTTTAAGTTCGTCTTTGATTATCATCAGGATGACATTTACTGGTGTACCGCCGATGTCGGCTGGGTAACAGGACACAGCTATCTGATTTATGGCCCGCTGGCGTGCGGTGCCACCACGCTGATGTTTGAAGGGGTGCCGAACTGGCCAACGCCGAGCCGTATGGCGGAAGTGGTCGATAAACATAAAGTCACCCTGCTCTACACCGCACCCACCGCCATCCGTGCACTGATGGCCGAAGGAGACAAGGCCATTGAAGGTACCGATCGCAGCAGCCTGCGCATTATGGGATCGGTCGGTGAGCCCATTAACCCGGAAGCCTGGGAGTGGTACTACAAAAAAATCGGCAACAGCCGCTGTCCGATAGTGGATACCTGGTGGCAGACCGAAACCGGGGGCTTCATGATCACGCCATTGCCGGGTGCGACCGAACTGAAAGCAGGTTCCGCCACCCGACCCTTCTTTGGCGTGCAACCGGCGCTGGTGGATAACGAAGGTCAGCCCCAGGAAGGTGCCTGTGAAGGCAATCTGGTGATCACCGAGTCCTGGCCAGGACAGGCGCGCACCCTCTTTGGCGATCATGACCGTTTCGAGCAGACCTACTTCTCCACCTTTAAAAACGTCTACTTCAGTGGTGACGGTGCCCGTCGCGATGAAGATGGCTACTACTGGATCACCGGACGTGTCGACGACGTGCTCAACGTCTCCGGTCACCGTCTTGGCACTGCCGAGATTGAATCGGCGCTGGTGTCGCATCCTAAAATTGCCGAAGCGGCCGTGGTCGGGATTCCGCACAGCATTAAAGGTCAGGCGATTTACGCCTATATCACGCTGAATCACGGCGAAGAGCCGTCGCCCGAGCTGTACACCGAAGTGCGTCAGTGGGTCCGCAAAGAGATTGGCCCGCTCGCCACGCCGGATGTACTGCACTGGACCGACTCACTGCCGAAAACCCGCTCCGGCAAAATCATGCGCCGTATTCTGCGCAAAATTGCCACCGGCGATACCAGTAACCTGGGTGACACTTCTACCCTCGCCGATCCTGGCGTTGTCGAAAAACTGCTTGAGGAGAAACAGTCGATCAAAATGCCTTAAGCGCACGCTGTCCGGCGGGAAGATCGCTTCCCGCCACACCCGCCCTACGCAGTCTGTTTCGCTAGTCACAAAAATTATAACCAGCTGAATCCGCGCCCTGTCGTGAGGTTCTCGCCTGCAAGCCCTCTGGAGAAAATGTGATGAATGACGCCCTTTCGAATCAGGATGCAATCAATCAGCAGATTGAACGTAATCCCCGTTTTCATGAGTTAGTCCGTAAGCGCCAGGCGTTCGCGACGCTGCTGTCGCTGATCATGCTGGTGCTCTATGTCGGCTTTATCCTGCTGATTGCATTTGCCCCCGGCTGGCTCGGCACGCCGCTGCATGCCGGTACCAACGTCACGCGCGGTATCCCGATTGGTGTCGGGCTGATTGTGATGTCGTTTGTGCTGACCGGCGTCTATGTCTGGCGCGCCAACGGTGAGTTTGACCGTTTAACCAAAGCGATCCTCAGCGAGGTGAAATCATGACCCGTCTCACCTTATGGCTGCTGGCCTTAATGTTGCCGTTTTCAGCGCTGGCCGCCGATGCGATCACCGGTGCGGTGCAGCGCCAGGCGACTAACTATCAGGCGATTATCATGTTTACGATTTTCGTCGGTGCCACCCTGGGGATTACTTACTGGGCATCAAAGCGAACCCGTTCGCGTAACGACTACTACACCGCAGGCGGCAATATCACCGGCTTCCAGAATGGCCTGGCGATGGCGGGTGACTTCATGTCAGCGGCCTCGTTCCTGGGCATTTCAGCGCTGGTTTACACCTCCGGCTATGACGGGCTGATCTACTCGCTCGGCTTCCTGGTCGGCTGGCCGATGATTCTGTTTTTAATCGCCGAGCGGCTGCGCAACCTGGGCCGCTACACCTTTGCCGATGTCGCCTCCTATCGTCTGAAGCAGATGCCGATCCGTACCCTGTCAGCCTGCGGTTCGCTGGTAGTGGTGGCGCTCTACCTGATCGCCCAGATGGTAGGTGCCGGTAAACTGATCCAGCTGCTGTTTGGTCTTAACTATCATGTCGCGGTGGTTCTGGTCGGCATTCTGATGGTGATGTATGTGCTGTTTGGCGGCATGCTGGCGACCACCTGGGTGCAGATCATCAAAGCGGTTCTGCTGCTGTTTGGTGCCTCCTTTATGGCCATAATGGTGATGAAAGCGGCCAACTTCAGCTTTAACACGCTGTTCACCGAGGCGATGGCGGTCCATCCCAAAGGCATCGCGATCATGCAGCCTGGCGGGCTGGTCAAAGATCCTATCTCGGCGCTGTCGCTGGGGCTGGGGTTGATGTTTGGTACGGCCGGATTGCCGCATATTCTGATGCGCTTCTTCACCGTCGCGGATGCCAAAGAGGCGCGCAAAAGCGTCTTCTGGGCCACCGGCTTTATGGGCTACTTCTACTTCCTGACCTTTATTATCGGCTTCGGAGCGATTCTGCTGGTGGGTGCGAACCCGGCCTTCAAAGATGCCAGCGGCGCGCTGATTGGTGGCACCAATATGGCGGCAGTGCATCTGGCTAACGCGGTCGGCGGCAGCACCTTCCTGGGCTTTATCTCTGCGGTGGCCTTCGCCACGATTCTGGCGGTAGTCGCAGGCTTAACTCTGGCGGGTGCGTCAGCGGTGTCGCATGACCTCTACGCCAGCGTCTATCGTAAAGGCAAGGCGAGCGAGAAAGATGAGCTGCGGGTTTCCAAAATTACCGTGCTGGCGCTGGGCGTGGTGGCGATTGCGCTGGGAATACTGTTTGAGAAGCAGAATATCGCTTTTATGGTCGGGCTGGCCTTCTCGATTGCGGCCAGCTGTAACTTCCCGATCATCCTGCTCTCGATGTACTGGTCAAAACTCACTACGCGTGGCGCGATGGTGGGCGGCTGGCTCGGTCTGCTGACCGCGGTTATCCTGATGATCCTCGGCCCGACCGTGTGGGTACAGGTGCTGGGCAACGCCACGCCGATTTTCCCGTATGAGTATCCGGCGTTGTTCTCGATGGTGGTGGCCTTTGTCAGTATCTGGCTCTTCTCGATTACCGACCATTCGCAGCAGGGCGCAGAGGAGCGTTCACGCTTCCGCGCACAGTTTATTCGTTCGCAGACCGGTACCGGCATTGAACAGGGCAAAGCGCACTGATCGCCATTTTCATTCCTGACGATCGGACAATAAAAAAGGGCGGCTACCTGGGTAGTCGCCCTTTTCTTTCACGCAGCAGAATCAGAAGCGCAGTGATGCACCCACGTACGGGCCATCGACCAGCACGTTATCTTTGCGTCCATCTTTGTTGTTCAGTTCGATGTACTGATAACCCACACGCAGGTTAAGCAGTGAAACTGGCGTGAAGCTCAGGCCGCCAGCGGCTTCCTGATAGCTGTCGAGCTGATCGGTGAACGACTCTGGCGCATAATAATATTCGCCATACAGGCCCCACATGCTGTTCAGGCTGTAGTGCGCTGCACCACCCACCGCCACCGCAAACCCATCTTTTCCATCTTCAGGATGGGTGAAGATCGCTTTTGCGGTCGGCGCCAGACGCAGCGGCCCGAAGTCAACGTTGTAGCCCAGACCGGCACCGTAGGTGCTGCCGTCATGGTCGCTACGCAGCCAGTTACCTTTCAGAAACAGACCGGGGGTAGTGGTGCCCAGACCCAGATTCAGGTTGGTGTTGTGTTCGCTGACATCAACACTCCCTTCAATCGCCTGAGCGGCACCACTCAGTAAAACCAGCCCGAGGGCGCTCCCGGTAACAAGTTGCTTAAACATGATTCCACTCCGTGAAGGACAATTAATTCGGCCGCAAGGTTAACAGCCTGAAACGGGGAGACAACAAAATCCGGGAAACTTTACGTAAAAATACGTGTCGCGTTCAGAATTACAGCTGTCCCTGCGCAACGCAGTGTAGACTATATTGTCCACATCAGGTGTCCAATCACCGGAGCCAGTATCACGGTCACGACGCCCGAGAGCATCATGACCAGGCTGGCGACGACGCCCTCCTGCTGCCCAAGCTGATAAGCGCGAGCTGTGCCGGCACCGTGTGACGCAGCCCCAAACCCGGCCCCTTTCGCCACCCCCTGCTTAATCGCGATGCGCAGAAACAGCACGTCACCCACCGCCATGCCAAACACGCCGGTAATGACCACAAACAGCGCCACCAGATCGGGCTGACCGCCAATCGGTCCGGCTGCGGCCAGCGCAAACGGCGTAGTAATGGATCGCACCGCCAGACTACGCTGGATCGACTCCGGCAGCGTCAGCAGCCGCGCCAGCCAGACCGAACTGCAGACGGCGACCAGCGTGGCGGTCAGAACACCCGCGCTCAGTGACAGCCAGTGGCGTTTTATAATCTCCACGTTCTCATAGACCGGTACCGCAAACGCCAGCGTCGCCGGGCCCAGCAGCCAGAGCAGCCAGTGGTTTTCTGCAATGTAATCCTGCCAGCTGATGTGGGTCAGCAGCAGCAGTGCCACCAGCACCAGCGGCGTCATCACCAGCGGCATTAACAGCAGCGTCCGCCAGCGGCGGTAAAGCCGTTTATTCAGCGCATACACCAGCAGCGTAACCGCCACACACAGCAGGCTGAGCAGAAAATCACGCATGAGGATCCTGCTTACGCGCGGCGCGCGCGACTTCATAGTGATAAAGCCGATCCACCACCCAGGCGGTGGAGGCCAGCACCAGCAGCGTGCTGACGCCGATCACCACGCAGATGCGCCAGCCATCGACCCGCAGCAGATCGCCATAATTTACCACCGCCACCACCGCCGGAATAAAGAACAGCAGCATCTCGGCCAGTAGCCAGCGCGATCCGGCTTTTACCCAGTTCAGCGGCACAACCCGCGTCACGATTAACGCCAGCAGCAATAGCATCCCGACAATGTTGGCGGGCAGCGGCAGATGTAGCCAGCTCACCAGCCGGTCACAGGCGACAAACAGGCCGATATAGAAACTCAGCTGCAGCGGCAGGCTGATCCACTGCATGGCGCGGTTGCTGCGTAAAGTGAGTGCTGACGCCATCACCTTGTCTCCCCGATTAAATTGATGTCACCAGTATAAAACGCCAGCACAAGGTGAAAAAAATGAATTAAAATTATCGCAATCATGCCTTAAAGGAATAGTTATGGATGTCCGCGCCCTGCGTTACTTTACTGAAGTGGTCCGCCAGCAGAGCTTTACCCGTGCGGCGCAAAAGCTGTTTGTCACCCAGCCGACCATCAGCAAAATGCTGCGTCAGCTGGAGGAGGAGCTGGGCTGCACGCTGATCCTGCGAGATGGCCGTCGTCTGCACCTTACCGACAGCGGCCAGGCAGTTTATCAGCGCGGCCTGGCGATCCTGCAGGAGTTTCATCAGCTGGAGGCGGAGATTGGTGACATCAACCAGCTCAAAACCGGCGAACTGCGGCTCGGTATTCCGCCGATGGTCGGTATGCAGATAGCGGGATCGATTTCCGCCTTTCGCCGTCGCTATCCCGGTGTGAAGCTGAAAATTTCAGAGTTCGGCGGCCTGACCGTACAGCAGGCGGTGCTGGCGGGCAGTCTGGATATTGCCCTGACTGCGTTGCCGGTTGACCCTGAGCTGCCGCTGAACACGCTGCCCCTGATGCATCATCCGCTCTGCGTGCTGTTGCCGCGCCGCCCGGAGTGGCTCAGCCGCCAGCAGGTAGGACTGGCAGAGCTGGCAGAGCATCCCTTACTTATTTTCAATGAGGAATTCTCGCTGAATCGCCAGCTGATGCAGGCGTTTCAGCGGCTTAACCTGACGCCAACGGTGGCGGTGCGCAGCGGTCAGTGGGATTTTCTGGCAGCAATGGTGCAGGCGGAGATGGGGCTGGCGATTCTGCCGGAGCCGATCTGTCAGCGGCTGGATAAGCAGTCGCTATTGTGGCTGCCGCTGGAATCGGAGCTGAAGTGGAGTCTGGGATTGATCTGGCGGGAAGGGAGTTATCTGTCGCGCAGTGCGCAGGCGTGGATCAACTGTTGTCGCGAGCACTGGCCGGATGAACCGCCGCGCCTGTCGGTATGAAAAGCTGGCACGCCCGCATGAATCCACAGGCGTGCCAGTCTGAGGCTTACTCTTCTTTTTCGATCAGCAGTGCTTCCAGCAGATCCAGGTCGTGCAGTAACGTCTGCATCGTCTCATTAGAGATCTGCTGGGTGGCGCGCAGATGATAGACCTCTGCGCGTTCGGCACGCAGCCCGGTCAGGCGGAAGCGACGCTCGAGGTTCTCAGCGTACAGCGCATGTTCAAGATCATTCTTCCCTTCAGCGCGACGGCGTAAGTTTCCAATCACGCGCAGACTGACCTCTTTCAGCAGTTCCGGATCGATGTTCTCTTCCGACTCATTCTCCAGCCGATCTT
This sequence comes from Pantoea sp. S62, assembly GCF_016658625.1. Taxonomy (NCBI): domain Bacteria; kingdom Pseudomonadati; phylum Pseudomonadota; class Gammaproteobacteria; order Enterobacterales; family Erwiniaceae; genus Pantoea; species Pantoea sp. S62. The sequence continues at coordinate 255,665 of NZ_JACVVI010000004.1, forward strand.
CCATCTTATGCAGGCTTTCAATGGCGGCACCCGCCATCACCGCACGGGCATTCTGCAGCTCACGGCGATGGGCACCTTTATCGATGCTATCAATGCCGCGCAGCAGAATCGGCAGGATCACGACCCCTACCAGCAATGAGACCAGAATCACGCCGGTGGCGATAAACACCAGCTCATAGCGCGCCGGGAAGGGATCACCCGTGGTGAGATACAGTGGAATCGACAGCACACCCGCCAGGGTAATCGCCCCGCGCACACCGGCAAACGTGGCGATCAGCAGCTCACGCAGCGAGTAGTTCGCGAACTCCAGCGGCTTCTTCTTCAACAGGCGTTTGCTCAGACGCTGCATGATCCACAGCCAGCCAAAACGCACCAGCATCAGCGCGGCATAGACCAGCCCGATATCGGCGAACAACATCCACAGCTCGACGTTGGTGTCGGCCTGCGCCTGGTCGATAGAGGTCTGCAGAATGTCCGGCAGCTGCAGGCCCAGCATCAGGAAGACCATGCCGTTGAAGATGAATTCCAGCATCTGCCAGACGCTGTTAGCACGCAGGCGCATCGCCAGCGGTGCCTGACGAATAATACCGGAACGGGTAATAGTCATACCGGCAGCCACGGCCGCCAGGATGCCTGAGACACCCAGATGTTCGGCAATCAGGTAAGAAGCGAACGGCAGCAGCAGCAGCAGCACGGTCTGGGTCGCCGGGTCATCCCCGCTCCAGCGGCTGAACAGGCGCAGTGATTTCCCGTACAGCCAGCAGATGGCCACACCGGCAATCAGGCCGCCAATGGCGACTTTCATAAACTCAACGCTGGCTCCGCCCCAGGTAAACACCATGGTGCCCATGGCCACGGCCACGGCAAACTTCAGTGATACCAGGCCCGATGCATCGTTCATCAGGGCTTCACCCTGCACGATCGACATAATCTTCTTGGGAATGCGGCCTTCACCGACAATGCCGGAGAGCGCCACGGCATCGGTCGGCGACAGCACCGCCGCCAGCGCAAAGGCGGGGATCAGCGGGATACCTGGCACCATCCAGTAGATCAGATAGCCGATACCGATCACGGTAATCAGCACCAGCGCCAGTGCTAAGCCGATGATCTCGCGACCATGATGCAGGAACTCACTGATCGGCGTTTTCCAGCCATCTGCGAACAGCAGCGGCGGGATGAACAGCACCAGAAACAGCTCCGGATCAAAGTCGACATGCAGACCAAACGTGGGCCAGGCCAGCATCGCACCTACGGCGATCTGCACCAGCGGCAACGGGATCTGAAAAGGGAGAATGCGGGCCGCGACGCCAGAGAGCGACACGACCAGCGTCATGATGAGAATAGTAAAAAAGATTTCCATGCTTTCCTTAGGCGTCGTTTCTTTCAATCATTGGTTAAGCGCTAAAGTGTAAAACAAACGGCGGTGAAGGTTGTCAGCTACGCGTGCGCCGGGCGGGAAAAAAGTGAAAAATTCCGGGCGCGCAGTCGCACGCCCGGTTATACAGTCAGATCGCCCAGCCACCGGCGTAAAACGCCACCAGCGCGACGGCAATGATCACGGTGCCGACGTTGAGCTTACGCCATTCACCGGCGAACAGACGCCCCACTACCAGGCTGGCGAAACCGATCATGATGCCGGTCACGATGTTGCAGGTAAGCACGATGATCACCGCCGTGAGCAGGCCCGACATCGCATCGACAAAATCACCGAAGTCGACTTTCGCCACGTTACTGAGCATCAACAGACCGACATACATGAGTGCAGGCGCAGTCGCGTAAGCGGGAACCAGATAAGCCAGCGGCGACATAAACAGGATGGCGAGGAACAGCAGGCCCACCACAATCGCGGTGAGGCCGGTCTTACCGCCCGCCGCCGTTCCTGCCGCCGATTCGATGTAAACCGCAGCCGGTGACGCGCCTACCAGACCTGCGAACAGGCTGCTGACGGAGTCGCTGGTCAGCGCACGACCGCCATTGATAATCTGGCCCTGTTTATCCAGCAGGTTAGCCTGCCCTGCGACCGCGCGGATGGTGCCGGTGGCGTCAAAAACAGCCGTCATTACCAGTGCCAGCACGCTGGGCAGCACCACAGGCTGCATCGCGCCCATGATGTCGAGGCTGAACAGCAGCGACTGACCGCTGGCGTCACGCAGGCTCGGCAGGGCAAACAGTCCCTGCCAGGTCACCGACGGGTCAAAGATCAGGCCGAGCAGCGAAATAGCGATAATGGTCAGCAGGATGCCGCCCGGTACCCGGCGCTTCTCCAGTCCGATAATCGCGGCCAGTCCCAGTAGCGTCATCATCACCGGGAAAGTGGTGAAGTGACCCAGCGCTACCGGCAGGCCCGGAGCCGGGTTTTTTACCACCAGACCCACGCCATCAGCGGCGATGAGCAGCAAAAACAGGCCAATCCCGACGCCGGTGCCGTGCGCCACGCCCATCGGCAGGTTACGCAAAATCCAGGCACGAATGCCGGTCACGGAGATCAGCGTAAACAGCAGGCCCATCAGGAACACTGCGCCCAGCGCCACCGGCACGCTGATATGCTGACCCAGCACCAGACTGAAAGCGGTAAAGGCGGTTAAGGAGATGGCACAGCCAATCGCCATCGGCAGGTTGGCCCACAGTCCCATAAGGATGGAACCAAAGCTGGCGACCAGACAGGTGGCGACAAACACGGCGGATGGGGAGAAACCGGCTTTGCCCAGCATTCCCGGTACCACGATGACGGAGTAAACCATCGCCAGGAAGGTGGTGAGTCCGGCCAGAATTTCCTGACGCACGCTGCTGCCGCGCGCCGAGATCGAGAACCAGGCGTCCAGTTTTCCACTGGCCGGGCGTGATTCAGTTGACATAGTTGAGCCTCAAAAATTTTTGTTGTGTGGATCGCTCTGCGACCATCGCTGTCCCTGGAATAAGCGGGTAAACGGCGTCACTGTCGGGATTAACCCGCCAGGCAAACGTTTACCTTGCCGCAGATAATTAGCCGTCAAAAGCGGCCAGATAAAAAGGCATGCGATTATCCGGCGTTTAGCGCCACGTTTTCAACTCTAAGAGGGAGATTCTTTGGCATAAAGATTGGGCGTAACAGGCTGGCCGACACCCGGCGGAAGCCAGTCTGAAACGCTGAGGCCATAAACTTAATGTCATATAAAGAGAGGATTTACACCGGCGCAGCGGTGATCGTACAGCACGCGCCGGTGGAGAGAGACGATTAACCTGGCAGCGAAAGCTCGCCGCCCTGCGCAATCGCGCGTTGCCAGGCGGCGCGCTGCTGCACCGTCTGCAACCATTTCCCGGTGGCGGGCATCTGATCGAGTCCGGCACGGCGCGCCAGTGCCAGCAGCGGAAAGCTCATCTGGATATCCGCAATGGTAAAACGCTCACCGGCAAACCAGGGATGCGCCGCCAGATGCTGTTCGATCATCTGCCTGTGCGGCTTAAGCTGTTTATCCAGGAACGCCTTCTGCACCCCTTTGCCAAATGCCGCGCCGACCGGACGCAGCAGCCACGGCACCGGCGCTTTGCCCATCTGCCCGAAGATCAGCTTCATTACCAGCAGCGGCATCAGCGAGCCTTCAGCATAGTGCAGCCAGTAGCGGCACTGTAACCGTGACGCCTCATCACTCACTTTCAGCCGGAATTCGCGATCATATTTCTCTTCAAGGTATTCGAGAATAGCACCCGATTCAGCTACCACCTGGTTTCCGTCAGTAATGACCGGCGATTTTCCCAGTGGATGCACTTTTTTTAGTGCCTCCGGGGCCAGCATGGTGGGTTCGCGTTGATAGTGTTTAATCTGGTACGGCACTTCCAGCTCTTCCAGCAGCCACAGCACCCGATGCGAGCGCGATTTTTCAAGATGGTGAACGGTGATCATCATGATTCCCTGTGTGTTGACCTTCACCAAGTATAGACATCACTCCACAGGCGGATGTTTATCATCCTGTTCCGGGTCAAGCAGCACTGCACCCGAGCCCTGCTGACCCAGCCGGTCGCCAGGATTGCGCAGCGGACAGTCGCGCATCGACAGGCAGCCGCAGCCGATACAGCCATCCAGGTCATTGCGCAGGCGAGTCAGGGTTTCAATGCGCTTATCCAGCTCTTCGCGCCAGTGCCGGGTCAGCGCATCCCATTCCGTCGTCGACATGCGCTTATCAGGCGGAATGTGGTCAAGACTGTCGCTGACCGTCGCCAGCGGGATGCCAATGCGCTGCGCAATCTTGATGATCGCCACGCGTCGCAGCACGTCGCGGCTGTAACGGCGCTGATTACCGCTGTTACGAGTGCTGAAAATGAGGCCTTTGGTTTCATAAAAGTGCAGCGCCGAGACCGCCACACCGCTGCGGCGCGCCACTTCACCGGGTGTTAAAACCGGTTTTGGATAGTTGCGTTCTTTTTTCATCAGACCCTTTACCTCAAGTTAACTTGAGGAATTATACTCCTTCTCCATTGAAACCCCTAAACTCCCATTACCCCTTATTAAGCACCAGAAGGATGAGGCCATGATGCAAGAAGAGATCATTCATTCCCTGACGGACTGGATTGACCAGAACCTCGATAAGAGCCTGTCGATTGATGAGGTTGCGGCAAAATCAGGCTATTCGAAATGGCACCTGCAGCGTATGTTCCGTTCCGTGACGAAACAGACGCTGGGTGGCTATATTCGTGAGCGCCGCCTGACGCTGGCCGCAGAAGCGCTATCGCAGACACAGCGTCCGGTGTTTGATATCGCGATGCAATATGGCTATGACTCGCAGCAGACCTTCTCCAGGGTGTTTCGTCGTCAGTTTTCACAGACCCCGACCGCTTACCGCCACACCATGCGCCGCCAGGCGATTCAGCGCCCTCGCCTGCTGAGTTTTGGCTGTAACGACGGCATTACCAGCTTTACCCAGCGCACCACCGGCGAGTGCTGCCCGGTCCGTTAATTCTTTGCTGCGCCCGCTCCGGGCGCATCTGCCTGATTTCCCCCGCCGTTCTTCTTCTGCTGCTCACTTTTTCCGCACGTCACTACCATACAAGAGTCAAATTTTGTTCAAAATTTAAAATTGGGTGATATAATGTGACCCAAGTCACACTTTGAACCTGGGTTGACGGCAAAAAAGTCCTACCTGACACACTTTTTTGTCGCCGGTGATGTCCGCAGATTGTCAGGAATACTTACTGATATTGAGGTCCGGCCGATGGCTACGTTAACCGCCAGTTTTCTTGTTATGCGTTGGGAACTGCTGAGCGCAATCATGATGTTTTTTGCCAGCACCCTGAAAACCAAACTTCGTCAGGACAGCCGTCACGTGATGGCCTTTATGTGTGGCGGGATTGGTTTAGGCATGACCTGCTGGTTTGTTACCGGTCTGATGGGCATTACCCTGAGCATGGAAAACGTGCACAACTTCGTGGAAATCTCAAAGCACGCCTTTATTGATGCGATGAGCCAGGCGCCTGCTGACTGGCCGATGCCCTGATTTTTACGCATAAAAAACCCCGCTTAGCGGGGTTTTTTATATTGCTGTGTGAACTTAAATTTTCTTCAACATGGCAGGGATATTAACATCCTGCACTGTAACGCCCGGGCTCTGCGTTCCGCGGCGGTCCTGAATCCACATATCTCCCATCATCTGGTTTAAACCACGATCCAATCCGGTAACCAGCCCTGCACCTGGGGTGAAGGTCAGTTCGCCAAAGTAGATGTGCTCGTCATGGATATACCAGTCCACACGCACGTAGTCGAAATCACTGGCCAGCTTTTTGCTCAGTTCGAGCGCATGTTCCAGTGACGGCATAATCGGTGAAACATCCAGACCGGTATCGCGAATCTTGTGATAGGCCTCATTGAGGTTATTCACGTAGAAATTCATCGACAGCAGCGGCTGACAGCGGTTGTAGATCACCTGCAGCACATATTCGAACCGGCCATCACGCTTGTTGAACATATGAAACTTGTAATCGATCGGCGCGCTTTTGCCATCACCAATGTACTTCTCAACCAGGATGCGTGGCTTGATGTAGCGATAGTGAATCTCACGCGCTTCGTTGGCGAAGTCGGTCTTCAGCCAGCGATAGCAGTCATGAATGATCTGCTGCTTGCGCAACGCGTCCGGCTCTTCCAGCAGAATTTCTACCATGTTGGAAGCGTGGTTCGGCTTGATCACCGTTCCCTTCCAGCAAGGCAGGCTGTTCAGCGTGGTTGGGTCAGTAGTTTCGTGTACCAGCGGGATCAGGTATTCATTACCGATTTTTTCAGCAATGAATTCGCGCACCGAGTACTTATCTGACAGACGACCGTAGTTCTGGTAATCGCCGAAGATAAACTTACGGTACAACACCTTCTCGTTGAACACTTTTGGCTGACGCAGATTGGGCAGCTTTCTGAACTTATGGAAGTAGTAGATGCGGTCCTGATAAGCCCAGGGCATCTTCTTGATAAAGTACTGCACACTTTTTCTGAGTTCTTCTTTCAACTTGAGCATATCTGACCTCATTTGTATGTTTTGTAGTTGAGTGAGGAAACCTGAATCTTTTGAATGACGCCGTTTTTAAAGAAGTAATTCATTACGGTCAGGGACAAAAGTTCTGAAAGGAAAACGCTCCACGCGGCCCCCATGATGCCGTGACCCTGGATCAACCACCAGGAGAGCGGCAGACTGATGACCATCAGGCAGATGATTTTCCTCAGCAAGTAGTTAAATCCTCCCTCTTTGACCATGTAGCGATACGCTACGGTCCCCATTGCCGAAAAGCTGGTCGCTATCGACAGCAACGTAATGAGACTTCCTGACTGTGTGTATTCCGGTCCGTACAACGCGATGATGATCTGCTCGCCGTAAAGCGAAATGACCAGCAGCATCAGCAATGAAACTGCCATAACGTAGCCATTGAGCCGGGCAGCCAGCTTAATAGCCACCTCGCCGCGCTCCCTGAAGATTTCAGTGAAGCAGGAGGTGATCAGCGCAACCGGGATAAAAATCCAGGAGGCGGAAATGGTATTTGCCGCCGCAAACAGACCGAGGTCGCGCGCAGGCGCCGTGCCTGCCAGAAACATCTGCGCCGCTTTAACCTGCACCGAGATAAAGATGCTGGAGATCGCCAGCGGCAGACCGGCATACATCAGATAGCGCAGATAGGCGGTGCGCTTTTCGCGCGGCGGCATCTGATCCTGATGGTCCTGATAGAAGTTGTGACGCTTGATCAGGTAAGGCACCAGCGTCACGGCAACAATCGACAGCGTCAGCCAGAGCGGATTAAGACGCAGCCAGGCGACGGTAAAGCTGATGCCGAAACTCAGCAGCATGCCCACAGCGTTAGCGATGGTGTTAAGACGCGAAGCAAGACGTGCGTTGTTATAAACGCTGAAGGTGTCCTGGGTGACAAAAACCGAGGCAACAAATGAGGCCAGTGCAAACGCCAGGAAGTTTTCCTGCATGTTGTACCAGACCCAAATTAAGACTGGCACCGACGTGACCAGCAATAGCACCATGCGCAGCGTACGGGCGATGGTCATCAGGCGCAGGCCTTTCGACGCATTTTTGCTGACGCGCTTAAACAGAATGGTTTCGGTGCCAAAGATTGCGACGGTTTGCACCATGGCAAATAGTGAAGTAGAAAACGCCATCTGGCCAAACACCGTTGGACCAAAGGATTTAGCCACGTAAGACGTCACAAAAATGACGCCAAAAACGGAGATGATCTTCTCAGACATCATCCAGGCGGCATTAGACATTACGCTCAATTTCATCGACTCTTCCTTAGTATTACTCAACTACAACCGCTTCGGTACAACATCCCTGTAACGAATTAATAAGCGCTCAGTGGGCCTGGCGAAAATGTATGACTTCAGACCAAACTGGTCCGAAAATTGAGATGTAAATCATGATCCGGAGAGTGAGTTCAGGATAATTCTTATTATAAATGGCGCGAATCACTTCTGATGGAAACGATTTCAGGCTGAAAATAAAACAACCTTAAACAGCTATACCGGCATATTAATCAAGTCGGCGAAGCTAAATATCCAGTGTACGTAGAATTTTTTCGTATTTTGGATGCGATGAATTTATAACAAAAACCCGCCTCCAGGAAGGCACGCCCCCCGGATAAGAATAAAATAAGATTTATCCCATGATGATATTTCTTCTAAATATCTTAATTTAGGCTTCGCAATTCAATTCGCGCACTTTAATACTGCCTTAATAAAATCTTACAGTGCCAGAAATTATTAAAGTCATTCTCATCCATTAATCGATAAGAAAGGTAAGAGCATTTATGAGAAAGTCACGATACAGCGAAGATCAAATCACAAATGCCATTAAAGCTTCTGAATCGGGCGTGAAAGTCAGAGAGATTTGTGAAGAGTTAGGCATCTCTGAAGCCACGTTCTATAGCTGGAAAAAGAAGTTTTCTGGGTTGTCTTCGGAAGAAGGCAGAAAAATCAAGGAGCTGGAAGAAAAACTGCAGAATGTCACACGTGAACTGCAGACGCTCAACTCGGACAAAGAGATGCTGCAGAGCGTTCTGAAGCACTTCTTTACTACTAATGAAAAACGACAGGCTGTGGATTTCCTGCAGACCACCTTCGACATTGGCACCCGCCGCAGCTGCCGCTTATTAGATATCAGCCGCAGCGTATACCACTATCCGTCAGGCACGGAGAATCGCTAAACCTAATGCTACCGCGCTTTTTAGACTTAACGCTGAGATTTGTTCTTACCAGAAGAGATGAAGATCATTTAACAGGACAATTGCGGCACCCTTTTCCGCTCCATTTATAACTAATGAATGGCTTCACGGCTAAGCTTCTTTTTTTGCGGTAAAATTGATTCACAACAGCAAAAGTCTCGCATTCCACGCCTTATCTTCCCCTCCCAATCTCGTTTACGCGGGATTGGGCCTTCCCTTTTTTAGTTTAGTCCTGCTAATCGTCGGAACTAAATCGTCTCAATATCATTAAGCCGCTTTAAACATCGCACAAACATTAATCACCGTAAATTTGAGTTAATGATGGACCTGCCTGAAATTTTGCGGTTGCGCTTTAATTCCCGATGATGGGTTTATTGCATTAACTTTCTCCAGGATTAATCCGGGTTAAATAGTTTATTACTCCTTATCACTAACGTTATGGGTCTATCTTTTGACTCTCTTCATTGCGCATCATTGATGCCAGAGATTAATCTTTAATTATTAACGCAGCGGCGGAATTCTCTTACTCATTTATCACTGAGTGAAGTTAATGGTGGTTTTTAGTCCCCTTTTCTCAGGTCCATAACGCAATAAACAGCAGTGGATAAAAGCGTAACGTCCATAATGCTGCGCTATTTTTCCTGATTAATGACCGATATCTGACCGGTGAACGGTTGCCAGCGCTGGAACAGGCCACTTTCAGCCGCCAGAAAGGGCCGTTTTTTTACTGACAAAGGGAGGATGAAGGGGGTTATCGGGGGATACCGGACAACAGTGCGGAACCATGAAATCGATTTCGCGGTATAAATCTGCCGGAGAGCGAGCAAATCAGGATAGGGTTTAATCTTAAAAAGCCGCGCGGCGTCTTGTCCGCGCGGTAAAGGCATTCAGGTGAGCTTTACGGTTTACTCTTTAATCGCGACGACCTGGGGTTGGGGTTTGATGCGCATTGCCCAGATCACACCCGCCATCAGACAAACAATGCCCATCAGAGTGAGCTGCGGCGGCCAGCGTTGATACCAGAGAAAAGTCCATAACAGGCCAAAGAGTATCTCGAAAACGATCAGCGGTCCCATCAGTACGGTAGGCAGACGCTGGCTGGCAGCATTCCAGCATAAGGTACCCAGCCAGGAACAGAGCAGGCCAATCGTCAGCATCAATGCGATGAATACCATGGGTCGCGGCCCGAACGGCAGCGAAAAATCGGGCTGCTGCCAGGCGAGCTGAACGCTGACCAGCGCGTACAGGATCAGTGCCATCGGCAGCGTCACCAGCCCCTGCGCGGTAGCCCAGGTTGAGGGGCGCAGTTCGGGATGCGTACGCAGCCAGCGGGCATTACGCAGCGGATACCAGGTCCAGCAGACTACCGCCAATAGTGCCAGCACGATACCGGTCAGATAACGACTGAGATCCAGCGTAGCACCCTGACTCTGCAGCTCCGCCGCGTTCACGCAAAGCAAGCCAGCCGCCATCATGACCAGTGCCGGGAACAACCGCCGCCACGGCAATCGTCCTTCAAGATGGCCATAACAGAGATTAGCCGTGACGGCGATCACCACCGGCAGCGTGCCGATAATCATGGTGGAGACCGGCCCGCCGGTTCGCTGAATGGCGTTCGCCAGAAACGCATAGTAAAAGAGGTTTCCCACCAGCGAGAGCTTTACGGCCTCAAGCCAGTCAGCGCGTGACAGCTGACGCAGACGACGACGGCTGTGCCAGGCCAGCGGTAGCGCAATCAGCCCAAACGCCACATAACGTCCCGCCGATTGCAGCGCGCCAGGATAGTCCGGCACCAGCAGCGGCCCGACAAAGATTAGCCCCCACATCAGTCCGGCAGTGACGGCAAACATAATTCCCGCAAACATGATTTCTTCCTTATACAGACTTTTGGCAGAGTGTGGCGGGTTCGGGCGGGAAATGCTTGTAGCAGATTGCGGTGGTATCAGGGCTGGCGGACCTGCTTTTGATAGCGGCCCGGCGTAATGCCATAACGGTGAGCAAAGGCGCGGGTGAGATGAGCCTGATCGGTCAATCCCACCGCCGCCGCGACGCTGGCGGCCGCTTCACCCTGTGCCAGCCTTTGCTTGGCGTCATAGAGCCGGAAAGCCATCAGCATCTGATGCGGCGTAACGTGATAGTGCTGGCGAAAGGCACGTAAGAAGTGCCACGGCGACAGTGAAGCCAGCGCCGCCAGCTCCTCCAGCCGAACCGGTTCTGCGAGGTTTGCGCGCAGAAAATCTCTGACCTGGTCGAAACGATGCCGGGCATCGGGTCTGCTCTGTGAAGACATATGCGCCAGCGGACGGATTTGCAGCAGCAGCTCAGCAATCAGGCTCTGGCGCGCCAGTTCAGATTCTGCCTGCCAGAGTGCGGCAAGCAGGCGGGAGAGCGGCTGCGCCACGCGCGGATCGGTCAGCAGCGCCTCGTTAAACCACCAACCGCGGTCGCCGGTCAGTTCATCCATCAGCTGCGGCTGAATGTAGATCATCTGATAGCGCCAGCCCTCTTCGCACGCTGACTCACCCGTGTGCAGCTCATCCGGGTTCATCATGACCAGTGAGTTCTCCGGCGCAGTATATTCGGTGCCGCGATAGCGAAAGCGCTGCGCGCCCGCTTCAATGGTGCCGATCCCAAAGGCTTCGTGGGTATGGGGTTCAAAGGCGTAGCGGGAGATGTGGGCCTGATAGAGTTCCACACCGGGCAGCTCTGCGAGTTGCCGGAACCGGGCGCGATCTTTCTCACAGGGGAAACTTGCCGGAACACCGTCCACTTCTCTCTCCTTATTTAACCAGTCTGCTAAGCATGCCTGTGACCGGGTCTGAAATGCAAAAGATTGCTATCTGCAATGCCACAGGTAACACTGTTTTTTTCAGACGGATGGGGTCAAGCATGGCACAGCGTGTGGCAGTGGTTATCGATATGCAGAATGGGGTCTTCAGCTCGCCACGCTTCGACCAGGCGGGTCGGGTGGCGCAGATTAACCGGCTGACTGAACGCGCCGACATCACCATTTTTATCCAGCACCGCGAAGGCGCGATGTGCGAGGGGAATGAGGCTTTTAATCTGCTGCCGGAACTGGTTCAGCCTGCTGGCGCGCATTACGTTACAAAAACCGCCTGCGACAGCTTCTGGCAGACAGAGCTGGCCGCACTGTTAAAGAAGCTGGCGGTGGAAGAGTTTGTGGCGTGCGGTTGTGCCACTGACTACTGTCTGGATACCACCATAAAAGTGGGTGCCAGTGCGGGCTATGCCATTACCGTGGCTGCTGATGCGCATACCACCGCCGATCGTCGCTGGGTCAGCGCTGAAGCGTTGATAAACCAGCACAATGAGGTCTGGTCCTCATTGTCGATTCCCGGCCACGTGCCGCGCGTGCTGAGTACCGATGAGATTGTGGCGGAATGGTCGTAACCGCCCGCAAAAGCCGCGCATAAAAAAGCCCGCATAAGCGGGCTTTTTTGCACTCTCTGTCCAGCGGGATCAGAACGGAATATCGTCGTCGAAATCCATCGGAGGTTCGTTGTTGTTGCTGGCCGGTGCGCTCTGTGGCTGCTGCTGCGGACGGGACTGCGCGCCGCCACTGAACTGGTTGTTGTTGCCCTGCGGCTGCTGCGGCTGACCCCAGCCATTGTTGTTGCCACCGCCCTGCGCGCCGCCACCTGCTGGTGCACCCGCGTTGCCGCCCTGCTGACGGCCACCCAGCATCTGCATGGTGCCGCCAACGTTGACCACGACTTCGGTGGTGTAACGTTCCTGGCCGCCCTGATCCTGCCATTTACGGGTACGCAGCTGACCTTCGATGTAAACCTGCGATCCTTTTTTCAGGTATTCGCCTGCGACTTCAGCCAGTTTGCCAAACAGCACCACACGGTGCCATTCAGTGATCTCTTTGTTTTCACCGGTCTGCTTGTCGCGCCAGCTTTCCGACGTAGCCAGCGTAATGTTGGCAACCGCGCCACCATTTGGCATGTAACGTACTTCCGGATCCTGACCCAGATTCCCGACAAGAATCACTTTGTTAACGCCACGACTGGCCATGTTGCTGTCTCCCGATGAGTTAATGCATACAGTCTAATCTATCAATTCTAACACGTCCTGTGGACTGTTTCCCACTTTCGAGCGGGGTTCCAGTTTTAATCCCTCTCCGCTTCCCGGCCGAGAGTACTGGATATATATTCAGTCTATTTTTTGTGCCATAATGACACGTTTATTCTGGCCGTGTCGGCAAGGCACGGTGAGTGCAGCTAATCCGGGAAAGGTGAATGGATAAGATCGAAGTTCGTGGTGCCCGCACCCATAATTTGAAAAACATCAACCTGACCATCCCACGCGACAAACTCATTGTGGTAACCGGCCTGTCAGGGTCCGGTAAATCCTCACTGGCGTTTGATACGCTGTATGCGGAAGGTCAGCGCCGCTATGTGGAGTCGCTCTCTGCATATGCGCGCCAGTTTCTTTCGTTAATGGAGAAGCCGGACGTCGATCATATCGAAGGTTTGTCGCCCGCCATTTCCATTGAGCAGAAATCCACCTCGCACAACCCACGCTCGACGGTGGGAACCATCACAGAGATCCATGACTACCTGCGTCTGCTGTTTGCCCGCGTAGGCGAACCGCGCTGCCCGGATCATGATGTGCCGCTGGCGGCGCAGACCGTGAGCCAGATGGTGGATCAGGTGCTTTCCCAGCCGGAAGGTCGTCGCCTGATGCTGCTGGCCCCGGTGGTGAAAGATCGTAAGGGTGAGCACACCAAGACGCTGGAGAATCTGGCGACGCAGGGCTACATCCGTGCGCGTATCGATGGCGAAGTGTGTGACCTCTCCGATCCGCCGAAGCTTGAGCTGCAGAAGAAGCACACCATTGAGGTGGTCATTGACCGCTTCAAAGTGCGTGAAGACCTGGCAACCCGTCTGGCGGAGTCGTTTGAAACCACGCTGGAGCTTTCCGGCGGCACGGCTATCGTGGCGGACATGGATGACAGCGACGCAGAAGAGCTGCTCTTCTCGGCTAACTTCGCCTGTCCGATTTGTGGTTACAGCATGAGCGAGCTGGAACCGCGCCTGTTCTCGTTTAACAACCCGGCGGGCGCCTGCCCAACCTGTGACGGCCTGGGCGTACAGCAATATTTTGATCCTGCCCGCGTGGTGCAGAATCCCGAGCTTTCGCTGGCGGGCGGCGCCATTCGCGGCTGGGATCGTCGTAACTTTTACTATTTCCAGATGCTGCGTTCGCTGGCGGAACACCTCGATTTTGATATCGAAGCGTCATTCGGCAGCCTGCCAGACAATGTGCAGAAAGTGATTCTGTATGGCTCAGGCAAAGAGAGTATCGAATTTAAGTACATCAACGATCGCGGCGATACCTCGGTTCGTCGTCATCCGTTTGAAGGCGTGCTCAATAATATGGAGCGCCGCTATAAAGAGACGGAATCCTCTGCGGTTCGCGAAGAGCTGGCGAAGTTTATCAGCAACCGCGCCTGTGCCAGCTGTGAAGGCACCCGTCTGCGTCGTGAAGCGCGCCACGTCTTCGTTGAGAACACCACGCTGCCGACCATCTCTGAGATGAGCATCGGCCATGCGATGTCCTTCTTTGAAAACATGAAACTCAGCGGCCAGCGTGCGCAGATCGCCGAGAAAATTCTGAAAGAGATTGGCGATCGCCTGAGCTTCCTCGTCAACGTCGGCCTGAACTATCTGTCGATGTCACGCTCTGCGGAAACCCTGTCCGGGGGTGAAGCACAGCGTATCCGTCTGGCCAGCCAGATCGGTGCCGGTCTGGTCGGCGTGATGTATGTGCTGGATGAGCCTTCTATTGGACTGCACCAGCGTGACAACGAACGACTGCTTGGCACCCTGATTCATCTGCGCGACCTCGGCAACACCGTGATTGTGGTTGAGCATGATGAAGATGCGATTCGTGCCGCAGACCACGTGATCGACATCGGTCCGGGTGCAGGCGTACACGGCGGTCAGGTGGTCGCAGAAGGCACCGTTGATCAGATTATGGCGCAGGAAGAATCGCTGACCGGTCAGTACCTGAGTGGCAAGCGTGGCATTGTGGTGCCAGAGGAGCGCGTTAAAGGCGATCCGGCCAAAGTGCTGAAGATTACCGGCGCACGCGGCAACAACCTTAAGGATGTTACGCTGACGCTGCCGGTCGGGCTGTTCACCTGTATTACCGGTGTTTCTGGTTCGGGTAAATCGACCCTGATCAACGATACGCTGTTCCCGATTGCTCAGCGTGCGCTGAACGGCGCGACCATCGCCGAACCGGCACCTTACCGTGACGTGGCAGGCCTGGAGCACTTCGACAAAGTGATCGACATCGACCAGAGCCCGATTGGTCGTACACCGCGCTCCAACCCGGCCACCTACACCGGTATCTTCACCCCGGTGCGTGAACTCTTTGCGGGCGTGCCGGAAGCGCGTTCGCGCGGCTACAATCCGGGTCGCTTCAGTTTCAACGTGCGGGGCGGACGCTGTGAAGCCTGTCAGGGCGATGGCGTGCTGAAAGTCGAGATGCACTTCCTGCCGGACATTTATGTGCCGTGCGACCAGTGCAAAGGCAAACGCTATAACCGTGAAACGCTGGAAGTGAAATACAAAGGCAAGAGCATTCACGAAGTGCTGGAGATGACGATCGAAGAGGCGCGTGAGTTCTTCGATGCCGTGCCAGCGCTGGCGCGTAAGCTGCAGACGCTGATCGATGTGGGTCTCACCTATATCCGCCTCGGTCAGTCCGCCACCACCCTTTCCGGCGGTGAAGCCCAGCGTGTGAAGCTGGCGCGTGAGCTGTCGAAGCGTGGCACCGGTCAGACGCTCTACATTCTGGATGAGCCGACCACCGGCCTGCACTTTGCCGATATCCAGCAACTGCTGGAAGTGCTGCATAAGCTGCGCGATCAGGGCAATACCATCGTGGTGATTGAGCACAACCTCGATGTGGTCAAAACCGCAGACTGGATTGTCGATCTTGGTCCGGAAGGCGGCAGCGGCGGCGGTGAAATCCTGGTGGCGGGTACGCCAGAAACCGTGGCGGAGTGTGAGAAATCCCACACCGCGCGCTTCCTGAAGCCCCTGTTACAGAAGTAATTCTCTCAGGCCCGCCGCGTGCGGGCCTTTTTTATCCCCTGCCGATTCAGCCAGAAAAATGCAGAATCAGGCAAGATTCAGACATGTATAGGCATATACGCTTTTCCTCACGCTGACTATCCTTAAGCGGTTCCTCTTTGGCACGCCCCTGGCGTCGCCCTGTTTTCGCAGCACATCCACGCTGCTGCACATCATCAAAAAACACTCACGACACATCGAAACTGGAGACACCATGAATATTACGCATGCGTATGCTGCTCAGGATGCAAAATCCAAACTGGCACCGTTCGATTTTAAGCCGCGTGAGCTGCGCGCCCATGACGTTCAGCTTGAGGTGCTGTTCTGTGGCGTTTGCCACTCAGACCTGCATCAGGCCCGTAATGAGTGGAAAAACACCATTTTTCCCGTCGTTCCGGGGCATGAAATTGTGGGTCGCGTAACTGCTGTTGGTCCACAGACGCAGAAATACAAAGTCGGCGATCTGGTTGGCGTCGGCTGTATGGTCGATTCCTGCCGCAGCTGTCCGAGCTGTCAGCAGGGTCTGGAACAGTACTGCGAAAACGGCTTTGTCGGCACCTATAACGGCGAAGATCGCGAAACCGGCGCCATTACCTACGGCGGCTACTCAACGTCGATGGTGGTTGATGAAAGCTTTGTGCTGCGGATCCCGGAAAACCTGGAGCTGGCGGGCGTGGCACCGCTGCTGTGTGCTGGTATCACCACCTATTCGCCGCTGCGTCACTGGAATGTCGGTCCTGGCAAGAAAGTGGGTATCGTAGGCTTAGGCGGCCTGGGCCATATGGGCGTGAAGATTGCGCATGCCATGGGCGCACATGTGGTGCTGTTCACCACCTCACCATCCAAAATTGAAGATGGCAAACGTCTGGGTGCCGATGAAGTGGTGATCTCCAAAGATGCGGATCAGATGGCGCAGCACGCGAACAGCTTTGACTTCATCCTGAACACCGTGGCGGCTCAGCACGATCTAAATCCGTTCATCACCCTGCTGAAGCTGGATGGCAACATGACGCTGGTGGGCGCACCGGAGCACGATCATCCGGCACCGCAGGTCTTTAACCTGATCTTTAAACGTCGCAGCATCGCCGGTTCACTAATTGGCGGCATCGCGGAAACCCAGGAGATGCTCGATTTCTGTGGCGAGCACGGGATTACGTCAGACATTGAGCTGATCGCGATGGACCAGATCAACGAAGCGTATGAGCGCATGCTGAAAAGCGATGTGAAGTATCGCTTTGTTATTGATATTAACACCCTGCGCGATCAGTCTGCCGCGTAAGCGGTCTGATCTGAAACCCTCCTGCTCAGGTAAGAGGGTTTTTTATTGCCGTTTAACGGGCAGCCGCCGCCTGCTGGTATGAGGCATCGACCAGATAGTAGATCTGCGAATCTTTCAGCGAACCGTCGAGGAACAGCGTGCTCCAGTGAGACTTATTCAGATGCTCGCTGGGAATAATATCGCTGTGCTCATCGCGCAGCAATTCGGCCAGCGCTGGCGTCGATTTCAGCGAGACGGCGGGCCGCCCTTTTACCTCGTGCACCATTGCAAACAGCACGCCGTTACTTTTAATCTGTGTAGCCTTCCAGTCATTGTGGACGCTCTGCTCCGCGCCCGGCTTGCTCATGCAATAGGTCAGTAAGTCTGAGTTATTCATTACGACTCCCCTTGTAAAGTGGCGACAATCCGCCTGGCACCGCCATCAATGCGATGCTCGCCCAGCCAGATACCCTGCCAGGTGCCCAGCACCAGACGTCCCCGCTGAACCGGTAATAACAACGAAACCCCTAAGGTCGATGATTTGATGTGCGCTGGCATATCATCACGTCCTTCGTAGTCGTGCTGATAAGGCGCATTCTCCGGCACGTGCCGCATGAAATGCTGCTCCATGTCGCTGCGCACCGTCGGGTCGCAATTCTCGTTTAAGGTTAACGACGCCGAAGTGTGCTGCAACAGCAGATGCAGCAGTCCGGTTTTGATATCACGCAGTCCGGAAAGCGAATTAACGACCTCATCGGTGACCAGATGAAACCCGCGCGACTTCGCACTCAGCGTTATAGTTTGTTGATGCCACATAGCTTATTCCTGAAACGGTTATCCCGTTTAAGTGTGCAGCATGTCGCCGAAAGGTAAACCCTGACCCATAAAAAAACCGCCAGAGAAAACCCTGGCGGTCTTGTTTACAGCCTGGCTGCTGTTACATCACGGCGGCAAACGCTTCCGCTACCTGATGCACATTTTTGCTGTTCAGACCGGCCACACACATGCGGCCGCTGCCCACCAGATAGATGCCAAATTCGTTACGCAGGCGATCAACCTGCTGCGCACTCAGGCCGGTATAGCTGAACATGCCACGCTGCTTCAGCAGGTAGTCGAAGTTTTTACCTGGCAGCGCGGTGCTCAGTACGTCCACCAGCGACTGGCGCATCGCAAGAATGCGCAGACGCATCGCCTCTACTTCAGCCAGCCAACTGGCCTTCAGCGCCTCATCGTTGAGGACGCGTGCGACAACCTGCGCACCAAAATTCGGCGGGCTGGAGTAGTTACGGCGAACGGTAGCTTTTAACTGGCCCAGCACACGTGCTGACTCTTCGGCACTGTCGCAGACGATAGAGAGACCGCCTACGCGCTCGCCATAAAGCGAGAAGATTTTGGAGAAGGAGTTACTGACCAGCGCAGGCAGACCCGCCGCCGCGACCGCGCGCAGGGCATAGGCATCCTGTTCCATACCCGCACCAAAGCCCTGATAGGCGATATCCAGGAAAGGAATCAGCTGCTGTGCTTTCAGCACCTCAACGGTCTGATCCCACTGCGCATCCGTCAGGTCAGCGCCGGTCGGGTTATGACAGCAGGGATGCAGCAACACGATGCTCTGCGCGGGCAGGGTTTTCAGGGTGCTGATAAAGGCATCAAACCGCACACCGTGGGTTTCGGCGTCATACCAGGGATAGGTATTTACCTCTAAACCTGCACCGTTAAAAATCGCGATGTGGTTTTCCCAGGTCGGATCGCTGACCCAGACGGCAGACTGCGGGAAGTAGCGCTTGAGGAAATCCGCGCCGACTTTCAGCGCGCCAGAACCACCCAGGGTCTGAATCGACGCAATACGGCCCGCTTTTAATACCGGATGATCGGCACCAAACAGCAGCGGTGCAATCGCACTACGGTAGCTGTTCAGCCCTTCCATTGGCAGATAGAGCGATGCCTGATGCGGCTCAGCATAGATCTGCTCTTCGGCAGCCGCTACAGCTTTCAGCTGCGGGATAATGTTCTGTTCGTCGTAATAGAGCCCGATACTCAGGTTAACTTTGTGTTCGCGTGGGTCTTGTTTGAAAGCTTCCATCAACGACAGAATCGGATCGCCAGCATAGGCATCAACGTTTTGAAACACGGTGTAGGTCTCCATGATTGGTCCGTAAGCGGCGGATTAAACCCGATAGCGTCCCGGACGGTGGTTCATTGCAATAATCAGGTTCAGGATCACCGCACCCGCAATCGACGCGAGCAGGATGGGGCCACTCACCACAAACAGTGACGCCAGCACGACGCAGGTATCGACTGCCATCTGCAGTTTACCCGCGCGGATCCCAAAGCGATCCTGTAGCCACAGCGCCAGAATATTGATGCCGCCCAGGCTCGCCTTATGACGAAATAACACTATAAACCCGATTCCCATGATGACGTTACCGAACAGTGTCGCATAGAAGGGGTTAAGGTCAGAAAAGTGGACGAACAGCGGGTGCAGCTGGGTGAAGAGCGACACCAGCCCGACGGCGCAGAAGGTTTTCAGGGTAAATTCCCAGCCCATGCGTTTAACCGCCAGCCAGTAAAACGGGATGTTGATCAGGAAGAACGCGCTGCCGAACGAGAGCGGCGAGAGATAGCTGATCAGAAAGGCGATACCTGCGGTGCTGCCGGTCAGCGCGCCCGCCTGTTTCAGCATAATGACGCCGAACGAGACCATCAGGGTGCCGAGCACCATCGCCAGCGCATCTTCAATGCGCGAATGCGGGACGCGGGTGGGTTCTGCGATGTTATCCATGGGGGTTTTCTCAGTGCAAATGATGCGGTTCCGATGCAAAAAACGCACCATCGTCACAGCACTGAACGGCTGTAAAGCGGATGCCAGCGATATCCCGTTGATATCTAAGGCGCTTTATAACGGAACTTTGTGCATGAATTTCGACTGATGCCGTCAACCTATGCGCCAAAGCCATCTTAAATGCGCGTTATTTGCATTAACTGCCGCCAGTGTGCACCAAAATCGCACAGCACGCACTCTTTTAGCGCGTCTTCTCTCCGGGGATCATCATCAGCCCGTTTTCTTTCATTCGCCCAAGCACTACCGAGGTTTTCACATGAGAAACGCTCTGGTGTCCGGCAACTAACTGGCTGATTAACGCACTGAGGGAGTTGAGATCGGCCACCGCCACTTTGAGGAGGTAGTCTGCATCACCCGTGGTTTTGTAGGCATCCACGATCGCCTGCTCCTGCTCCACCATGCGGTGAAAGCTCTCAACATATTCTGCGGTGTGATTAATCAGGCGCACCTCTATTAATCCCACCATGCCAAGCCCGATCGCATCGGGCGACAGCCGGGCGTGATAACCCAGGATGAGATTAGCCTGTTCCAGATTGATACGGCGGCGGGAACATTGAGAGGCAGAAAGGCCGACCAGATCGCTGAGTTCCTGATTGGTCAGACGGCCGTTAGATTGTAATAAAGTCAGGATTTTAAGGTCGTAATCGTCTACGTGAGTCATTCCGTTTCCACAGCGTAATGGGCGTCGCTTTGTTACAGATAACCCGATAACCCGAGAGGTTGTCCAACACTATTTTCTGATGATGAGGGCTGTCATGCACAGATCGTGCATGACAGCACAAAGCGGAGATTATTCGTCGTCGTATTGCGGACCCGCGTAGTTGTCGAAGCGTGACCACTGGCCATTAAAGGTCAGGCGCACCGTACCGATCGGGCCATTTCGCTGTTTACCCAGGATGATCTCGGCGATCCCTTTCAGATCGCTGTTTTCGTGGTAAACCTCATCGCGATAGATAAACATGATCAAATCCGCATCCTGCTCGATCGAACCCGATTCACGCAGATCCGAGTTGACCGGCCGTTTGTCAGCACGCTGCTCCAGTGAGCGGTTAAGCTGCGACAGCGCCACCACCGGCACATTCAGCTCTTTGGCCAGCGCTTTCAGCGAGCGGGAGATTTCTGCAATCTCCAGCGTACGGTTGTCCGACAGTGACGGCACGCGCATCAACTGCAGGTAGTCGATCATGATCATACTTAAGCCACCGTTTTCACGGTAGATGCGTCGGGCGCGCGAACGCACCTCGGTGGGCGTCAGGCCAGAAGAGTCATCGATGTACATGTTCTTCTTCTCCAGCAGGATGCCCATGGTGCCGGAGATACGCGCCCAGTCCTCATCATCCAGCTGTCCGGTTCGGATGCGGGTCTGATCGACGCGGGAAAGTGACGCCAGCATACGCATCATGATCTGCTCGCTGGGCATCTCCAGACTGAAGATCAGCACTGGCTTCTCCTGCAGCATGGCGGCGTTTTCGCACAGGTTCATCGCAAAGGTGGTTTTACCCATCGATGGACGGGCGGCAACAATAATCAGGTCAGAGCCCTGCAGGCCGGCAGTCTTTTTATTGAGGTCCTGATAGCCAGTATCCACGCCGGTGACGCCGTCATGCGGTGTCTGATAGAGCGATTCGATACGGGAGACGGTTGATTCCAGAATCTGCTCGATGTTTTTCGGGCCAGCATCTTTATCCGCACGCGCTTCCGCAATTTTAAAGACGTTCGACTCTGCGAAGTCGAGCAGCTCTTCGCTGTTACGTCCCTGCGGATCGTAGCCGGCATCAGCAATCTGGTTGGCAACGGAGATCATCTCACGTACCACTGCGCGTTCGCGCACAATGTCAGCATAAGCGCCGATGTTCGCCGCACTCGGGGTATTTTTCGCCAGCTCAGCCAGATAGGCGAAGCCACCGGCCATCTCCAGTTCGCCGCGGGTTTCCAGCGATTCAGAGAGCGTAATCAGGTCGATGGGTTTGCTGTTTTCCAGCAGCCGCTGCATCTCGGAAAAAATCAGCCGATGCGAGCGGTTGAAAAAATCATTCGCGACGACGCGCTCAGAGACGTTATCCCAGCGCTCGTTATCCAGCATTAACCCACCGAGCACCGACTGCTCCGCTTCCAGAGAATGCGGGGGCATTTTCACGCCTGCGAGCTGGCGATCCTGCGTTTCGTTCGATTTGTTGGTGGGTTTATTTCCTGCCATAGTGAATGCATTACCGATCTTCTGTGGGGACGCGCAAGTATACCTTAGTTGGGGTGCGCGCCTCACCCTCATGATGAAACAATCACAGGAGTCAGAATGGCAAAGCGTATTCAGTTCAGCGCGCATGGTGGCCCGGACGTCTTAGAGTGGACAGATTTTGAACCTGCTGACCCGGCTGAACATGAAGTGCAGGTTGAGCATCGCGCTATCGGGATTAATTACATCGATACCTATGTTCGCAGCGGGCTCTATCCGGTTGCCGCTTTTCCCTCTGGCCTGGGAACGGAAGCCGCAGGTGTGGTGTCGCGGGTTGGCCGTGGCGTGACTCTGTTTAAACCTGGCGATCGCGTAGTCTACTGTCTGGCATCGATGGGGGCCTATAGTGAAGTGCACAACGTAGCGGAAGATCGCCTGATGCATCTTCCGGAGGCGATCAGCTTTGAGCAGGGTGCGGCAAGCTATCTGAAAGGGCTGACCACGCAATATCTGCTGCGCCAGACCTATAAAATCAGCGCCGGTGAGACCTTTCTGTTTCATGCCGCGGCGGGCGGCGTCGGGTTAATCGCCTGTCAGTGGGCAAAAGCGCTGGGTGCGCATTTGATCGGCACCGTGGGTTCAGCGGAAAAAGCCACGATGGCGAAAAATGCTGGCGCATGGGAGACCATTAATTATCGCGAAGAGAATATTGCACAGCGCATTAGCGAACTGACAGAAGGGAAAAAAGTGGGTGTCGTGTATGACTCCGTGGGTAAAGATACCTGGGAAGCATCGCTGGATTCGCTGCGCCGTCACGGTCTGATGGTCAGTTTTGGTAATGCATCGGGTCCGGTGACCGGCATCGATCTGGGCATTCTGAATAAGAAAGGCTCGTTGTTTGTGACCCGACCTTCCCTGTTTGGCTATATCACCAATCGCCAGGAGCTGGAAACCGCCAGTGCCGAGCTGTTCTCCCTGCTGGCGAGCGGCGCGATCAAGGTTGATGTGCCGGAGCAGCAGAAGTTTGCGCTGAAAGAGGCCAGCCAGGCGCACCAGATGCTGGAGAGCCGTGCCACGCAGGGATCCTGCCTGTTAATCCCGTAACAGCCAGCACCCCGTAAGCAGCAAAAAGGGCCTCCCGTGGGAAGCCCTCTTCTTTTTTTTATTTTTTGTTCGCGCTGGTGTAGGGACAGCGGCGATAAATTCATGTCGAGTCGATGGCACATCGATTTGACGACAGGCATCCTGCCAGAAAACATAAGTAAAAAATATGTTTAATTGCAGATCAGCGCCGAACAATCTCTCACACTGTGATCGCTACCGCATTTAGCGCCAGCCTTTGCGGTCTAACCTGTTGATCTTACGTCTCAGCTTACGGCGCGCTCGCGCATCGCTATCGCCAAAAAAGGCACGATGCAGCCATACAGCGATGACCGCCAGCACCAGCCACGGCAACACTTTGATAACAAGTGCAAACAGTCCACCGACAAACATCACGAGGGTAGCGACCACCAGTGCCGCCAGCACGCCCAGCAGTGAAACGCCGGTCAGCAACAGCATCAGGAAAAACCCCAATACGAATAAAATTTCCACGTCAGCGCTCCTTTTAAAATCAGTTGTTATAGCTATTACAAAAAGCGTGCCAACTGATAACTTATTGATTTAAAGCTGATAAGGATTAAAAAAGGTGTAGCGACCTGGTGAGAAAAACCACATTCTGGCGTAAAAAAAACCAGCTTATCAGAGCTGGTTTATCAGGGTTACGATCACGGATCAGACTTCCTGTGGGATCTTATCCGCCACCAGCGCCAGCGCGGCTTCCAGTACGCGAACATCCGCCCCCGGCTTGTGAGCGTTTTCACTCAGGTGACGTCGCCACTGGCGGGCGCCCGGAATACCCTGGAACAGTCCCAGCATATGGCGTGTGACGTGTCCCAGATACGTGCCCTTCGCCAGTTCCGCTTCGATATAGGGATACATGGCGCGCACCACTTCCACCGGGTTTGCCGCCGGGTGCTGACGACCAAACAGCGTCTGATCGACCTGCGCCAGAATGCCGGGGTTTTGATAGGCTTCGCGTCCCATCATCACACCGTCCAGGTGCTGCAGGTGGGTCTGTGCCTCTTCCAGCGTTTTTACGCCGCCATTAAGCGCGATCGTCAGATGCGGGAAATCGCGTTTCAGCTGATATACGCGTGGATAGTCCAGCGGTGGAATTTCGCGGTTCTCTTTGGGGCTGAGGCCAGAGAGCCAGGCTTTGCGCGCATGGATGATAAACGTCTCACACTCACCGCGACCTGCCACCGTGCCGATAAAGTCCGTAAGGAATTCATAGCTGTCCAGCTCATCAATCCCGATGCGGGTTTTCACCGTCACCGGAATCGATACCACATCGCGCATCGCTTTAATCGCATCCGCGACCAGATTCGCCTCGGCCATCAGGCAGGCACCAAAACGACCATTCTGAACCCGATCCGAAGGACAGCCGACATTCAGGTTTACTTCATCGTAGCCGCGCTGCTCTGCCAGCTTCGCACACTGCGCCAGCGCCGCCGTATCGCTACCGCCAAGCTGCAACGCGACCGGATGTTCCGCCTCGCTGTATGCCAGGTAATCCCCTTTGCCATGAATGATCGCGCCTGTGGTCACCATTTCGGTGTAGAGCAGCGCGTCACCGGTCAGCTGACGATGAAAATAGCGACAGTGGCGATCGGTCCAGTCGAGCATGGGGGCGATAGAGAAACGTTGCGAAGAGAAATTAGGCATGAAGCGCAGACAATCCGGTAATTAAGGGTGATGGAATTCTGTGCAAGGATAACACAAGGGCGGGCGATAGTGCATCGCCCGCCCCCGAACAGCCTGAATATCGTGCTTAGAAGTTAAAGCCCAGCTGCATCATCGCGCCCCAGGTGTTGTTAGCCCCCACCGAGCCAGCCAGATCCAGATGGACAGCTTTGTTAAACGGTGACAGACCAAAACCTGCGGTGGCAACATTTTCGTCGTTAGACCGCATGTCCGCACGATAACCGGCACGCAGTTGCAGCCAGTCAAGCACGCGGTACTCCGCCCCTACTGCCGCATACTGGCTGTTATCCTGGGTTTTGAAGCGTTTGGTTTCAGTCAGATCCACATCGCCTGTCACGGTAAACGGCCCTTTATCCCAGGATAGTCCGGTGGTGACCAGCGGGCGAATCTGGTAGGTATCGCGGAACCCGTTGACCTCTTTAGTCTGCAGATCGCGCGAAACCAGGTTCTGTCCGGTCACACCCAGCGTCCAGTTTTCAGCAAAGGTAGTCGCCAGACCGGCATCAACGTTAAAGCCGGTGTCGGTGCTGCGATACTGGCTATTATTGATGTCGTTCTTGTCGTAGTTATAGATGCTGGCAGTGTAGTTATAGAGCGAGGTTTTCTGCACTTTCGGCGTTACGCCCACCGAGACTGGCTGACCGGCGATGGTGAACTCATGTGCCACTGCCACACCATAATCAATGGTCAGTGCCGCTAAGCCATTCGCACTGGAACGCAGGTTATTTTGATCGCCAGGACGTGGCGGCACCGTTCCGTTAGCAACACCGCGCAGGTAGTCGATATCACCCTGGACCACGTTGGCACGGACGTGCGCCGTACCGTAGGCTTTGGTAATAAACGCAAAAGGCAGGGTCTCATTAGGGATCGTGACGGCCACGGCCACGCCTGCACTGCCGTCCGCTTTGTTACCGCGTAAATCGCTGAGCTTGTCAGCGACGTCGCCGGAGGCAGCACGCAGTTCAGGGTAGCCACGCAGATAATCCGCAAAAGTCAGGTTACCAATCACGTCGCGATAGCGATCCACGGTGTCAGTAATATCATCGACTTTATCAATCAGCTTATCTTTGTCAGTAACCTGAATACCTGCCGAGGGAATAATAATGCTGACGTTATCGTCAGATTTAGCACGCGTCATTAATGCCGGGTTCGCCAGCACTGCTGAGCCATAAACAGAAGATGCTACGCCGGTGCCGCCCATGGCGTCATTACGTGCATCATACCAGGTCCCTGCCGCCATGGCGGAAGAAGAAAGGAAAAGCGCGGTCGCTGCAGCGGAATACTTCAGCGCTGAACGTTGAGCGGATTTTTTCACCATTTGCCTGCCATCACCTGAGAAATTGTCATTGAAACATTCAACGACTGAATAGTTTGTTAGCCCTATTGTGAACCCTGGCTAACGCGTTATTGCTGTGAATTCAAAGGAAACAGTGTCTTAATTCAAAGGATTGGACGTTTTCCAATCAAAAAACCGTTGTAATTGTTCAGACTGTGTCGGGTTATTTCAAATACTGCCAGACTTTCCTTAAGTCTTTCTGAACATTACTTCTTAACTCAGTGAGATGCAAAGCAAAATGCCAACAAATTCCGCTTCATGTCGATTGAGAATGGATCTGATTTCTCGTCAGATTTGAGATAGATAGCGGCTTAAATTCTTAAAATGCTGCTTTATCAGGCAAATAATGCTGTTTTAACAGGCGAAAACGAACATCAGCGCCGCAAAACTATGTGTGATAAAATAACATCACTTATCCAGCGGAGAATTTTTCATGACAAACATGACATCGCAGCAAATTTTGATTCAGGCTGAAAAAATGTGCCTGCAGCGCGGTGTACGTCTGACTTCGCAGCGTGCTGAGGTATTGCGCCTGATGGCCGAACAGCCTGGCTCGATCAGCGCTTACGATCTGCTGGATCAACTCCGCATCAGCGAACCGCAGGCCAAACCCCCTACCGTCTATCGTGCGCTGGACTTCCTGCTGGAGCAGGGTTTCATTCATCGGGTGGAGTCCAACAATAGCTACGTCATGTGTCACCATTTCGAGGCACCGGCACATACCTCAGTGATGCTGGTCTGCGACCGCTGTGCAGCAGTAACGGAGAAACAGGCGCAGGGCGTGGAGAAGATTATCGCGACGCTGGCGGGTGAAGCGCAGTTCGCTTTACGCCACAGTGTGATTGAAGCGCATGGTTTATGTGAAAATTGTGCTGCAGTAGAAGCCTGTACGCACCATGAAAGCTGCGAACACGATCATCAGGATGAGGGGAAAAAGCGGGGAAAACGCGGGTAACTGGCGCATCCTTGTGTGATTCCGGTGCGGGTGCACCGGAATGTGTTAACTGATCAGCGCTGCATTACCAGCGGTGGTCTTTATTCTGGCCTTCCCAGTCCGTCACTTCACGCTCTGCTTCATCTTTCGCATAGCCATAACGTTCCTGGATTTTGCCGACCAGCTGATCGCGTTTGCCTTCGATAACCTGCATGTCATCGTCGGTCAGCTTGCCCCATTTCTCTTTCATTGTGCCTTTGAACTGCTTCCAGTTGCCGCTCGCTTCGTCTTTATTCATGGCAGACCTCCAACCCTCGGGTTTAATGATTATCTTGTTATTTAACAAAATAACGATATAAAGCGCTGGTTAACTGCGCCAGATAAAGTTAATTGTAGCAACCAGATTCACAAACCCGGAATAATACGGAATAATCTGTATCAATCTGTGCAGCGTCAGGCATCAAACCAGCTATTCTGACGCCAGTGCCTGCGCCAGATGAGCCACAGTGACAGACCGCGCAGCGCCAGGAAAACCGTTACCGCCAGCCACAGTCCATGATTGCCCAGCGCCGGTACGCTCAGCAGCGTCAGAAAGTAGCCTGCTGCTGCTATCACCATGCTGTTACGCATCTCACGTCCGCGCGTCGCGCCGATGAACATCCCATCCAGCAGATAACACCAGACGCCGATCAGCGGCATAACGATCTGCCAGACCAGATAGCGGTCAGCACTTTGTTGCAGCGAAGGAAGGGAGGTCAACAGGGTAACAATCTGCGAGCCAGCAATGGCATAGATCAGCGAGAAGAACAGCGCCACCACCACCGCCTGCCGACAGGCAGAGTGCCAGACACGCCGCAGTTTGCCGCCATCTTTTGCACCATGCGCCTCGCCGGCAAACGCTTCAACCGCGTAGGCGAAGCCATCCAGCGCATAGGCCGTGAACGTAATGAACATCAGCAATACCGCGTTAACTGCCACCACATCCGGGCCAAGCCGCGCGCCCAGCACGGTCAGCGAGGCGAAACAGAGTTGCAGCATCAGTGAGCGCAGCATGATATCCCGGTTCAGCCGCAGCAGTCGGCCGCTGTCACCGCGCCAGCTCTGCTTCAACAGGCTTAGCGAAATGCCGCGCAGCTTCAGGACCCGCCAGACCATGATGCTGCCGACACCCAGCGTAATGTACTCCGCCAGCGCCGTGGCGGTTGCTGCACCCGCGACACCCCAGTGCAGCCCCATCACCAGCCAGAGATCGAGCACGATATTAACCACATTGCCCACCACCAGCAGGATCACCGGCGCGCGCGCATACTGCACGCCCAGCAGCCAGCCCAGAATGACCAGATTTGCCAGCGTAGCAGGCGCACTGAGCCAGCGAATCTGAATAAACAGTGCCGCCTGTTCCAGTACCGCGGGGTTACCGCCAACCAGATGGGTCGCCAGCTGAATAATCGGATAACGTAAAGCGATGAACAGTACACCTGCCAGCAGCGCAATAATCAGCGGCTGCGTCAGCGCGCGTGCCAGCGCAGTTTTATCGCCCGCACCAAACGCCTGCGCCGTAAGGCCAGTCGTACTCATTCGAAGGAAAAGCAGCAGCATAAAGAGGAAGCTGGTCACCGTGGTCCCGACCGCAACCCCGCCAAGATAGACAGGGCTGTCGAGATGACCTATTACTGCCGTATCGACCACCCCCAGTAAGGGAACGGTGATATTTGAAAGGATCATTGGCAGCGCAAGCCGCCAGAGATTTTTATCGGTTGCCGTGATAAAGCGCATTCGCCGTTCCGTGCTCGGTGTCGCTGCGCAAAACAGGCAGCGACAAAATTAGGGCAGACAGAATAGCATCAGAAAAGGCGAATGCACGCAGGCCTCAAATCAGAGCCACTCGCCGTTGCGCACCACACCAACCGCCAGACCTTCAATGGTCAGTGACTGTGCACGGGTATCGACAACAATCGGGTCAAAATCACTGTTTTCAGGCAGCAGATGCACGATAGCACCCTGCTTTTTCCAGCGCTTAACGGTGACTTCATCATCAATGCGGGCAACGACAACCTGGCCGTTGCGTACATCCTGGGTTTTATGTACCGCGAGCAGGTCGCCATCCATAATCCCGATATCTTTCATCGACATTCCGCTGACGCGCAGCAGGAAGTCGGCAGACGGCTTAAACAGGCCCGGATCGACCTTGTAGTGGGTTTCGATATGTTCCTGCGCCATGATCGGCTCACCGGCAGCAACCCGGCCAATCAACGGTATGCCTTCTGAGGCTTCTTCTTCCATTAGCAGACGAATGCCGCGCGATGCACCGGAAACGATCTCGATAACGCCTTTACGCGCCAGCGCTTTCAGGTGCTCTTCTGCCGCATTCGGTGAGCGGAAGCCCAGTTGTGCAGCAATCTCTGCGCGCGTAGGCGGCATGCCTGTTGAAGAAATATGGTCGCGAATCAGGTCATAGACCTGCTGCTGCCTGCTGGTTAATGCTTTCATCCCGCCCCCTGGTTGTTTATACAGTCGCTGTGAGTATATACAGGTATTGGCGAAATGGAAACCGATTGTCAGGCAAAACGCGGCTTCCGGCGCGATATGGAACGCTTATCGCAAATGTGTCCAGAGCAGCGCTATCCAGACAAACAGTGCCAGTAAGATGCTGATCAGTACCGCCGCAGAGCCCATATCTTTGGCCCGGCCCGCCAGCGGATGATGCTCCTGACCGATGCGGTCAACGACCGCTTCAATGGCGCTATTGAGGATTTCAACAATGACCACCAGCACCACCGACCCAATCATCAGGATGCGTGAGACCACATCGACATCCAGCCAGCAGGCGATAATAATGGCGACCAGCGCAGCCAGGGCCTCCTGACGAAACGCCGCTTCATGTTGCCAGGCGGCACGCAGTCCCTGCCAGGAGTAACCTGCGGCTTTAACTATTCTGATAAGTCCGGTGGCATTATTTGCCATGATGTGGGAACCCTTTTATCGGATTGACGTCAATGTCTGGGCTGCGTGCAATTGGCACCACCACAGATCTTCGCTGCACTTTCTGGTATGCTTGCGGCGCTTTGCTAACAAGAGGCTTCATGTTGTCTATGTCAGGTTGGCGTAAACTCTATTACAAATTACTTAATTTACCACTGTCGTTTTTGGTAAAAAGTAAGGCCATTCCGGCCGATCCCGTGTCTGAACATGGTCTGGATCCGACCCGACCTATTATGTATGTTTTGCCTTACGATTCGAAGGCCGACTTACTGACTTTACGCGCGCAGTGTCTGCGGCATCATCTGCCTGACCCGCTCTCTCCGCTGGAGATTGATGGTTCACTGCTGCCGCGCCACGTATTTATCCACGATGGCCCGCGCGTCTTTCCCTATTTTGTGCCTAGCGTGGAATCGGTGAAAATCTTTCACGATTACCTCGATCTGCATCGCAATAATCCTACGCTGGATATCCAGATGCTGCCGGTCACGGTGATGTTTGGCCGCGCACCAGGACGTGAAGTCCAGGGCGAAGCCACGCCACACCTGCGGGTGCTGAACGGCGTACAGAAATTCTTTGCGGTGATCTGGCACGGACGCGACAGTTTTGTTCGCTTCTCGCCGACCGTTTCGCTGCGCCGCATGGCCACGGAACACGGTACGGATAAGTCGATCGCCCAGAAGCTGGCTCGCGTGGCGCGCATCCATTTTGCCCGTCAGCGGCTGGCGGCGATTGGCCCGCGGTTACCGGCGCGTCAGGATCTCTTTAACCGTCTGCTGCAATCCAAAGCGATTGAAAAAGCCGTCGAAGATGAAGCACGCAGCAAAAAAATCTCCCATGAGAAAGCGCAGCAGAATGCTGTCGAGATGATGGAAGAAATTGCCGCCAACTTCTCTTATGAAGCGATTCGCGTTACTGACCGCGTGATGGGCTGGCTATGGAGTCGTCTCTATCAGGGCATCAACGTTAATGGCGGCGAAAAAGTGCGCCAGCTGGCGCAGGATGGCCACGAGATTGTCTATGTGCCGTGCCATCGCAGCCACATGGATTATCTGCTGCTCTCCTACGTGCTCTATCATCAGGGCCTGGTCCCGCCGCACATTGCTGCCGGTATCAACCTCAACTTCTGGCCAGCCGGCCCGATTTTCCGTCGTCTGGGCGCATTCTTTATTCGTCGTACTTTTAAAGGCAACAAGCTCTACGCCACGGTGTTCCGTGAATATCTCGGCGAGCTGTTTACCCGCGGCTATTCGGTTGAGTACTTTGTCGAGGGTGGACGTTCTCGTACCGGCCGCCTGCTGGACCCGAAAACCGGCACCTTAGCCATGACATTGCAGGCGATGCTGCGCGGCGGTAACCGCCCGATCACGCTGGTGCCGATCTACATCGGCTATGAGCACGTGATGGAAGTGGGTACTTACGCCAAAGAACTGCGCGGCGCGGCGAAAGAGAAAGAGGGCTTCATGCAGATGGTGCGTGGCTTGCGCAAGCTGCGCAATCTCGGTCAGGGTTACGTTAACTTTGGCGAACCGCTGCCGCTGGTCAACTATCTCAACAAGCAGGTACCGGAATGGCGCGATGCCATCGATCCGATTGAGCCGCAGCGTCCGAGCTGGTTAACACCGACGGTCAATGATATCGCGGCCAGCCTGATGGTACGTATCAATGAAGCGGGCGCGGCCAATGCCATGAACCTCTGTGTTACCGCTTTGCTGGCGTCACGTCAGCGCTCACTCACCCGTGAACAGCTGATTGAACAGCTGGAATGCTATACCCAGCTGCTGCGCAATGTGCCTTATTCACCTAACGCGACCGTACCCGATCTTTCAGCGGAAGCGCTGCTGGATCACGCCATGGGTATGAATAAGTTTGAGAATGAAAAGGACAGTATCGGCGACATCATCATTCTGCCGCGTGAGCAGGCGGTGCTGATGACCTACTATCGCAACAATATTCATCACATGCTGGTGATGCCGTCGCTGATTGCCGCCATAGTTCAGCAGCATCAGACGCTGACTGAAGCCGAACTGCTGCGTCAGGTAAGCCTGATCTACCCGATGCTGAAGAGCGAACTGTTCCTGCGCTGGCAGACCGATGAGTTGCCGCAACTGCTGACCGATATCAGTCAGGAGCTGGCGCGTCAGGGCCTGATTACCTTTGAAGCCGGTGAGTTGCGCTTTACTGCGGCGCGCTACCGCACGCTGCAACTGCTGGCTGCCGGTGTGCGCGAAACGCTGCAGCGTTATGCCATTACCTTCTCGATTCTCAGCGCCAAGCCGACGATTAACCGTGGCACGCTGGAGAAAGAGAGCCGGACGCTGGCACAGCGTCTGTCGGTGCTGCACGGTATCAATGCGCCGGAGTTCTTCGACAAAGCGGTCTTTACCTCACTGGTGCTGACGCTGCGTGACGAAGGGTATATCAGCGACAGCGGTGATGCCGATGTCGCGCAGACCCTGGCGACCTGGCATATCCTGGCTGACCTGGTCACCAGCGATGTCCGCATGACGATTGAAACCGCGGTGGCGCACGACTGACCCCGCGCACAGTAAAAAGGCGACCTCATGAGGTCGCCTTTTTTATGCCCAAAACGCTCTATCAGAACAGCTGACTGAACGGCGGCGTATTCATCAGTACGCCCAGGAACAGCACCATCCCGACATAGTTGTTATTCAGGAAAGCCTGGAAACAGGGCTGGCGTTCGCGCCCGGCGATCAGCTTCTGCTGATAAACAAACAGCGCAGCCGCCAGCAGCAGCGTCCAGTAGAAGGCACCGTTCAGGTGTAGCATCATGCCCACCAGCGCCATCAGCAGCAAGGTTGCCAGTTGCAGCAGACCAATAATCAGCTTGTCGAAACGGCCAAATAATATCGCCGTCGACTTCACGCCAATCTTCAGGTCATCGTCCCGATCGACCATCGCATACTGCGTATCATAAGCGACCGTCCAGCAGATGTTGGCAATAAACACCAGCCAGCAGACTAGAGGTAAGGACTCACTAACTGCGGACCAGGCCATCGGAATCGCCCAGCCAAACGCGGCCCCCAGCACCACCTGCGGCAGGTGGGTGTAGCGCTTCATAAAGGGATAAACCCAGGCCAGCGCCAGCCCCACGACGGAGAGCATGATCGTCATCAGGTTCATGGTCACCACCAGCGCAAACGCCACCAGCGCCAGGATCACGAACAGCAGCTTCGCCTCTTTTGCACTCACCGCGCCGCTGGCCAGTGGCCGGTGCTTCGTACGCTCCACATGACCATCAACTTTACGGTCGGCGTAGTCATTGATCACACAACCCGCCGCGCGCATCACAAATACCCCGGCAACGAATACCACCAGCACCGGCAGCGGCGGGATCGCCATGTCAGCCAGCCATAATGCCCAGAGCGTGGGCCACATCAGCAGCAGCGTCCCGATCGGTTTGTCGATACGCATCAGGCGAGCGTAGGCCCGCCATTTATTCATACTTAAGCTCGTTTGCACCACAAAATCCTCAGACCAGATCGCGATAGAGCGGCGATGCCGGTAAAAACAGTTCAGTCAGCAGCAGCGGTTTGCCGGAGAGACGCAGACGGGAACGCCGTCCCCACAATCCCTCCACCTGCCCCGGCTCAATAAAATCGCGGGTCAGCGTCGACGACGAAAAAAGATAGCGCCCCAGAGGACGGGTGCCGAGCTGTTGCAGCATCGCCTCTGGCCCGTTAAGGGTGCTTTCCGGTACCAGCGTGCGGCCAGCCAGCCAGGGCTGATCGTCGCCGGACAGCAGCACTTCGCGTAGCCAGAAGCGTTCATCGTCTGGCAACAACGCCCTTTCCTCACCCAACTCGCTGGCGTCGATAAAGCCTTCACGCAGCGGCTGAACCGTGACCCGCTGACAGTGCTGTTCAAAACGGCGCGTCATCGAATCCTCCTCCATCAGCCAGTCGAGCAAGGGCGGCGCAAGGGTGGCCTGCGACGGAGAAAGCCAGTTGAGCGAACGTAATAAGCTGAGTGCGTCTTGCGACATGGCACCACTCCCGATAATTTTCAGGACGCTAGTTTAGCGCAGAGCGGCGATGCGAACACCTGCCGTCGTGTCAGACGGCAGGGGGATTACTCGCGTTTCAGCCGGTTACTGTTGGCCAGCCACAGCGTGACCACCAGAATCAGAATCGCCGCTGAGTAGCAGAGGGTATCGAAGGGATTTTTATGGTCGACGATAATCAGGCGGATAATAGCCGTGATACCGATATAGACAAAGTAGCGCAGGGGAAAGTGATAGCCCGACTGAAAGTACTTAACAATCAGGGCAATAAATTCGAAGTAGAGGAAATAGATAACAATTCCCTCAATCAGCAGGTAAGAAGAGGCCTGCTCGCCGGTGTTAAACAGGACATTTGCCAGATGAATAGTCTCTTTGCCTAAAAAGACGATCAGGATGATCGCCAGACTCAGCAGACCCAGATTCAGCACCCATTGCAGAACCGTTGCAAGGTGGCGGGCCAAAGGATTTTTGTCACTCATGTTGCGCCTTTAAAAAGGAGTTATTAGCGCGCAACATCATGCGTGAGTGTGATGCAAATCACAATAACCCTACGCTTCCACATCCACACAGAGCGCGTCGTACCGCCAGTATTCACAGTCGCAATCAATCACCTCTTTTTGCTGATTGCGGTTGATACGGGTGATCAGCAAACCGGGGCTGCCCGGCGCGACATTCAGCGTAGGTGCAGCAATCTCCGGCAACGGGCCGGGCAGAATCGTGAAGCGCGCGCCGCCGTAGCGAATACCGTAGCGCTGGTCATAGAGATCGGTCAGGGAGCGGGTCAGATCTTCATCGAGCAGGCCAGGGAAAAAACGCGGATTGAGGTAGTGTTCTACATAGAGCACCGCGCGCCCATCAATGCGGCGCAGGCGGCGAATACAGTAAACCGACGAACCTGGAGCCAGACGCAGCGCGATCGCTACGCTGTCGTGCGCTGCGACCTGCTCAGCAGCGATCACTTCCGTGGTCGCCTGCCTTCCCTGCTCCCTAGCCATGGCATGAAAGTGGCTGTGATGCAGCGGGTTGTAAATCAGACGTGGTGGCGCGATAAACCAGCCGCGACGCAGTTCCCGGTAGATCATCCCCTGGGCCTCCAGCTTACCCAGCGCTTCCCGCAGGGTAATCCGCGTGGTGCTGAACGCCTCGCTTAAGGCACGCTCCGCTGGCAGTCGCCCGCCGCTGAACTCACCGGCCTGGATGCGCGTCAGCAGTGCGCTGGCTATCGCATCTGCCGTTTTGAGTGCTATCGACTCCACAACAGTAGCCTCATTTTGGTGCGACTTCGCACTCTTACTGTTCAGGTAAACGCGCCTGAGGTGGGCGAACGGGCCGCGTCTTTTGTCGCCCCTTCCCCGCACCCCGCCGCCTTGTCATAAATCGTTCATATAGAGGGGCTACATTGGCTCGGTTCTTGCTGGACTAGACCAGCCAGGCCCATCAACTTACACCCGGAGCAACTGAGATGAAAGCGTTTATCGCCTCTGTAGTAGCCAGTGCTGTAGTCCTCACCCTGCCCGTTGCGCAGGCCGCCGATAACGACCTCGCCGCACTCGAAAAAGCCGCACGCAGTGAAGGTCAGGTCAACAGCGTCGGGATGCCGGATAGCTGGGCCAACTGGAAAGATACCTGGAACGACATCAGCAGCAAATATGGCCTTAAGCACAGCGATACCGATATGTCATCGGCGCAGGAGCTGGCGAAATTCGATGCAGAGAAAGAGAACGCCAGCGCTGATATCGGTGACGTGGGCGCCGCCTTTGGCCCGATCGCCGTCGCCAAAGGGGTAACCCAGCCTTACAAACCGACGCACTGGGATCAGATTCCTGCCTGGGCCAAAGATAAAGACGGTCACTGGGCGCTGGCCTACACCGGCACCATTGCCTTTCTGATCGACAAGCAGCAGGTGAAAGATATTCCCCACAGCTGGGCCGATCTGAAGAAAGGTAAGTATGTGGTTACTATCGGCGACGTCGGTGTGGCAGCTCAGGCGGCTAATGGCGTACTGGCTGCAAACTACGCCTTAGGCGGCGATGAAAAGAACCTGAAACCGGCGCTGGCGTTCTTTGCCGATCTGGCCAAACAGGGTCGTCTTGGCGTGACCGATCCGGTCATTGCTAACATCGAAAAAGGCGAAGTGCAGATGGCAGTGGTATGGGACTTTAACGCCCTGAACTACCGTGACCAGATCGACAAAAATCGCTACGAAGTAGTGATCCCGTCTGACGGCTCCGTCACTTCCGGCTACACCACTATCATCAACAAATATGCGAAACACCCTGCCGCCGCAAAACTGACGCGCGAATATATCTTCTCAGACCAGGGACAGATCAATCTGGCGAAGGGCTATGCCCGCCCGATTCGTGCCGAGCATCTGACCCTGCCAGCGGACGTTCAGGCTCGCCTGCTGCCGCAGTCCGAATATAAAAATGCCCGTCCGGTTAAGGATCAGGCTGCCTGGGATAAATCGTCGAAAATGCTGCCGCGCCTGTGGCAGGAAAACGTCATCATCAACATGCAGCAGTAATTCGCGGCAGGGAGAACGGAATGAAGACCATCCTGGTGGTACTGGACGGGCTGAGCAATCAGGTCGCACAACATGCAATGGGTTACCTGCATGCCGAGTGTTCACAGGGCAACGGGTTCTATTACCGTATGACCTGTGAATTACCGTCGCTGTCGCGCCCGCTTTATGAGTGCATTCTGACCGGCGTTCCGCCGGTCAGAAGCGGCATTATTCATAATGGCGTCAGCCGGTTAAGTCGCGAACGCAGCGTGTTTCACTTTGCGCGCGCGGCAGGGCTGACGACAGCGGCGGCGGCCTACCACTGGGTAAGTGAGCTTTATAACCGCACACCGTTCGTTCCGGCGCGCGATCGTCATACCGACGCGCCGGACCTGCCGATTCAGTATGGTCATTTTTATTCTGACGATAGCTATCCTGACTCACATCTGTTTGAGGATGCAGAGAGCCTGCGGCTGCGTCACGATCCCGATTTCCTGCTGATCCACCCGATGAATATCGACGATGCCGGTCATAAGTCGGGGCTCTCCTCGCCGCAGTACCGCAACCGGGCGCGCATCGCTGACGGCCTGCTGTCGCAGTGGATGCCGCTGTGGCTGGCCGAAGGCTACCAGGTGATGGTGACGGCCGATCACGGCATGAATGATGATCGCTCCCACGGCGGAATTCTGCCGGAGGAGACAACGGTGCCGCTGTTTGTCTTTGGCCACGCTTTCTCGCTGCAGCCTGACCTTGCGCCGCAGCAGACGGATCTGTGCGGCACGCTGTGTGAACTGCTGGAAGTGGCGCATGACAAACCGGTCTGTCGCGGGCTGCTGGCGGAGCCGCAAAGATGAAGGGAAAAGGATTCGCGTTGCTGATGCTGTTGCCTTTCACCCTATTCTGGGTCGCCTTTCAGCTGGCCCCACTGCTGTGGATCGCCATCAACAGCTTCTGGAGTGACATGAACAGCCAGTGGGGCTGGGATAACTATCACGACATCATCACCTCACCGTTCTACCAGCAGGCATTTCGCTTCTCACTGGATATCTCGCTCTGGTCCAGCGTCTGGGGACTGCTGATTGCGCTGATCACCGGCTATTCATTGCATCAGCTCGGCGGCGGACGACTGCAGCGCTTCCTTATCTCTTTTACCAACATGACCAGCAACTTTGCCGGTGTCCCGCTGGCGTTTGCCTTTGTGATTCTGCTGGGGCTGAACGGCTGCCTGACGCTGCTGCTGCGCCATTATGGTGTGATTGAGAGCTTCCGACTCTTCTCGCGCAACGGGATGGTGCTGGTTTACACCTGGTTTCAGATCCCGCTGGGTGTGCTGCTGCTCTACCCGGCGTTCGACGGGCTGAAAAAAGAGTGGCAGGAGTCTGCTGCGCTGCTGGGTGCCAGCCGCTGGCGCTACGTCTGGCACATCGCCCTGCCGATTCTGTTCCCGGCACTGCTCGGAACCTTTGTTATCCTGCTGGCGAATGCGCTGGGGGCTTACGCCACGATTTACGCGCTGACCACCGGTAATTTCAACGTGGTGCCGGTGCGCATCGCAGCGCTGGTCTCCGGAGATATTTCGCTCGATCCCAACACCGGCAGCGCGCTGGCGATGCTGCTGGTGGCAATCATGGCGCTGATCACCCTGGTGCAGCAGTATCTGGTGCGCCGCAGCTATCTCAATGCGAAACAGCCATGAAAGGAGCCGTCATGTCACGTGCTGAGCATCTCTATCACCGGATCATGGTCGGGTTACTCTTTACTCTGCTGGCGCTGCCGTTGCTGGCGACGCTGCTCTATGCGATTTCGTCCGACTGGAGCAATACCATTCTGCCGCAGGGATATAGCCTGAAGTGGTTCATTCAGCTCTGGAGCGATTCACGTTTTCTGACAGCGCTGGGCCATTCGCTGCTGATTTGCTTCGGTGCGCTGCTCTTCTCTCTGGTGCTGGTGCTGCCTGCCATGTTTGTAATCGCTTACTACTTTCCCCGACTGGATGCGGTGATGAACATCCTGATCCTGATGCCTTTTGCCGTGCCGCCGGTGGTGTCATCTGTGGGATTACTCCAGCTCTACTCTTCGTCACCGCTGATGCTCACCGGCACGCCGTGGATCTTAATGGGCTGCTACTTCACTATCGCACTGCCCTTTATCTATCGGGCGCTGGCGAACAATATGCAGGCGATCAACCTTAAAGAGCTGATTGATGCTGCACAGCTGCTGGGTGCCAGCACCTGGCAGGCGGCGCTGTGGGTGGTGCTGCCTAACCTGCGTAAAGGGATGCTGATCGCCGTGCTGCTCTCGTTCTCCTTTCTGATTGGTGAGTTTGTCTTCGCTAACCTGCTGGTCGGCAACCGCTATGAAACCCTGCAGGTTTACCTCTTCAACATGCGTAACGGCAGCGGTCACTTCACCAGCGCGCTGGTGATCTCCTACTTCTTTGTGGTGTTGCTGGTCACCTGGCTGGCCAATGCCCTGAATCCTGAACGAGGCTGAATATGAGTTACCTTGAGGTCAGAGAGCTGAACAAGTCTTATGGACCGACGCCGATTTTTGAGCAGATCGATTTCAGCGCCGCCGAAGGAGAGTTTGTCACCCTGCTCGGCCCCAGCGGCTGCGGCAAATCGACGCTGCTGCGCTGTCTGGCGGGATTAACCGGCGTCGACAGCGGTGAAATCAGGCTGGAGGGCAAGGATATCGTGCCGCTGGCCCCGCAGAAACGCGCCATTGCCATGGTGTTCCAGAGCTATGCGCTGTTTCCCAACATGACGGTGGAGAAGAACGTCGCGTTTGGCCTGAAGATGCAGAAGCTGCCCGAGGCACAGATCCGCCAGCGGGTGCTGGAGGTGCTGGAACTGGTGGAACTCAGTGACTATGCGCGTCGTTATCCGCATCAGCTGTCAGGCGGCCAGTGTCAGCGCGTGGCGCTGGCGCGTTCGCTGGTGACGCGTCCGCGTCTGCTGCTGCTGGATGAGCCGCTGTCGGCGCTGGATGCGCGCATCCGTCGCCATCTGCGCGATCAAATCCGGCGCATTCAGCGCGAGCTGAATCTCACCACCCTCTTCGTCACCCACGATCAGGAGGAGGCGCTGACGCTCTCCGACCGCATTGTGCTGATGAACCGGGGCAAAATTGTGCAGAACGGCGATGCCGAAGCGCTCTATACCCAGCCGGTCGATCTCTTTGCTGCCGGATTTATCGGCAACTACAACCTGCTGAGTGCCGAGCAGGCGACGCGGCTGACCGGCCAGCCTTTCCACAGCCAGGTCGCCATTCGCCCGGAATCGATGCTGTTTACCGCGCCGGGCCAGGGGATTCCTGCAGAAATCCTCAGCCACAGCCTGCTGGGTAACGTCATCCGCTACCGTATCCGGGCGCATGACGTGGAGCTTTCGGTCGATGTGCTGAACCGATCAGCGGCGGATTTGCACCCCGCTGGCAGGCAGATTGGTCTACAATTAGAGCTGTCGACTTTGCGCCAGGTGGCTTAAAACACAGGAAAAAATCACGCATAGCACGGCAATCCCCTTCACAGATTGCTCTTGCTGTCAGGCTGGCAGTCTGTGCTGTTTGAAGCCTGACAAATGAGGAGCGATACCCCGTGTTAACTCTGCTTAATCTGCTCTCTGCAGTGGCCCTGCTGGTCTGGGGCACACATATCGTGCGAACCGGCATCATGCGGGTTTACGGTGCCGATCTGCGCCGCGTGCTGAGCCGCAGTATAGAAAAAAAACCGATGGCGTTTCTGGCGGGTCTCGGCGTGACTACGCTGGTACAGAGCAGCAATGCCACGACGTTGCTGGTCACCTCGTTTGTGGCACAGAATCTGGTCAGCCTGACGCCTGCGCTGGTGGTGATCCTGGGCGCGGATGTTGGTACCGCCATCATGGCGCGCATCCTGACCTTTGACCTCTCCTGGCTCTCACCGCTGTTTATCTTCTTTGGTGTGGTGTTCTTCCTCAGCCGCAAGCAGACCCGCGCCGGTCAGTTAGGCCGTGCCAGTATCGGCCTGGGCCTGATATTGCTGGCGCTGCAGCTGATTGTTGAAGCGGCGCGTCCGATTACTCAGGCCGCGGGCGTGCAGGTACTCTTCTCCAGCCTGACCGGCGACGTGATGCTTGATGCGCTGCTGGGCGCAGTGTTTGCCATTATCAGTTACTCCAGTCTGGCCGCGGTGCTGATCACCGCGACACTGACTGCCACCGGCGTGATTTCGTTCAAGGTCGCGCTCTGTCTGGTGATTGGTGCCAATCTCGGTAGCGGCCTGCTGGCGATGATCAACGCCAGCGGCTCGAATGCCGCCGGTAAGCGCGTTGCGCTCGGCAGCCTGCTGTTCAAGTTCATTGGCTGCGTCCTGATCCTGCCGTTTGTCGATATTGTGGCGACCTGGCTCGATAAGCTGCCGGTCAACGATGAAGAGTTAGTGATTTTCTTCCATGTGTTTTACAACCTGATCCGCTGCGTGGCGATGGTGCCGTTTGCGGACCTGATGGCGCGCCTTTGCCGTCGACTCATTGCTGACGACGTCGACAACGCGCTGCAGCTTAAGCCAAAGCATCTCGATCGCAGCGCGCTGGACACCCCGGCGCTGGCGCTGGTGAATGCCGCCCGCGAAGCGCTGCGCATGGGTGACGTGCTGGAACAGATGCTGGAGGCGTTTAATAAAGTCGTGCATGGTGAGTCCCGCGAGGAGCGCACGGTGCGTCGGCTGGATGATGATGTCGATGTGCTTTATACCGCCATCAAACTCTATCTGGCGCGGATGCCCAAAGAGGATTTGCCCGAAGAGGATTCGCGCCGCTGGGGCGAAATTATTGAGATGTCGCTGAATCTGGAGCAGGCCGGTGACATTATTGAGCGGATGAGCGGCGATGTCGCTGACAAGTCGCTGGCAGCGGGCCGCGCGTTTTCTGCCGAGGGATTAAAGGAGCTGCAGGAACTGCAGGAACTGTTGATCGCCAACCTCAGAATGAGCCTGTCGGTGTTTCTGTCGCACGATGTCACCAGCGCCAGACGTCTGCGCCGCGCGAAACATCGCTTCCGCCTGATGATTCGTCGCTACTCTCACGCCCACGTTGATCGCCTGCATCAGCAGAACGTGCAGAGCATTGAAACCAGCTCGCTGCACCTCGGTTTACTCGGCGACATGAAGCGCCTGAATTCGCTGTTCTGCAGCGTGGCCTATACCGTGCTGGACCAGCCCGACGATGAGCGAGATTATGAATAAGGGGTGTGAACAGACAGTTACGCCGGAGCACGCGTCCGGCGCAACAGCAGTGAGAAGCGGCGCATCGCAATAATGCGCCGCCACGGTTACTTCTTCTTAATCGGCTTTCCGGACCAGTAACCCGCCAGCAGCGAACCTGACAGGTTATGCCACACCGAGAACAGCGCGCCCGGCAATGCCGCCAGCGGCGAGAAGTAGAGT
The DNA here is from genome assembly GCF_016658625.1 of Pantoea sp. S62. Classification (NCBI taxonomy): domain Bacteria; kingdom Pseudomonadati; phylum Pseudomonadota; class Gammaproteobacteria; order Enterobacterales; family Erwiniaceae; genus Pantoea; species Pantoea sp. S62. The sequence goes on from NZ_JACVVI010000004.1 coordinate 297,729, forward strand.
TTGCCCAGCGTCGCCGCCAGACCGGAGTTCTGCATGCCGACCTCCAGCGCCAGCGTACGGCAGGTTGACTCATCAAAGCCAAACAGTTTGCCGCCCCAGTAACCGCCAAGCAGACCAATCGCGTTATGCAGGATGACCGCCGCGATCACCATCAGACCCACCGATCCGATAAAGCCCTGACTGCCCGCCACCACCGCGCTGATGATCAGCAGAATGCAGACCATCGAAAACGCAGGCAGCCACGGTTCCACCCGGCGAACCACGCTGTTCATACTGTGATGAATGATCAGTCCGAGGCTGATTGGGATCACGACGATCTTCACGATGCTCAGCAGCATGCCCACCACATCAACCTGAATGTGGGTATCCACATAAAAGCGCGTTAACAGCGGCGTGGCGAACACGCCCACCAGCGCAGAGACGGAAGAAATGGTTACCGACAGCGCCACATCGCCTTTCGCCAGATAGATCATCACGTTGCTGGCGGTGCCGCTGGCAACTGAGCCGACCAGAATCATACCGGCGGCCAGATCGGGCGGCATATGAAACAGTTTTGCCAGCCCCCAGGCGGCTAACGGCATCACCAGATAGTGCAGAAAGGTGCCGGCAATCACCGGCGCAGGCCGGGTCAGCACCCGTTTGAAATCGTCGATATTCAGGGTCACGCCCATGCCGAACATAATCAGCATCAGCAGATAAGTGACCCAGGGTCCGATGCCGAGAAAGGTACCTGGAGAGTAATAAGCGGCGACAGACAGCAGCACGGCCCAGAGCGGGAACAGGCGGGTTAACGTGGCGAGCATAGCCAGACTTCCTTATAAGAATGTTATGTTTAGTGCAGATTTGCCATAGAGCGTCATCATGCAGGAACGACTGTCGTGACGAGGCCGGGATCATAACATTTCATTATCATGGCGTAAGGCGAAGATGGCGCGAGGCAGGAAAATGCGGATCGACTGCTGCCGATCCGCTGAATATCGACGAAATTACGCTGCTTTATCCTCTAAACCGCGGTAGATCAAACCACCAATCACGGCGCCGATAATCGGCATCAACCAGAACATCCACAGCTGAGCGATCGCCCAGTCGCCCTGGAAGAGGGCTGCTGCGGTGCTGCGTGCCGGGTTAACAGAAGTGTTAGTCACCGGAATGCTGATCAGGTGGATTAGGGTTAACGCCAGCCCAATCGCGATCGGCGCAAAGCCTTTTGGCGCGCGTTCGCTGGTCGCGCCCATGATCACAATCAGGAAGATAGCCGTCATCACGACCTCAGTGATCATGCCTGCCTGCAAACTGAAGCCGCCCGGCGAGTGTTCGCCGTAGCCGTTCGCCGCAAAGCCGCTGGCCGCTGCGCTGAAGTCGCCTTTACCGCTGGCGATCAGATAAAGCACCGCGCCAGCAGCAATGCCGCCTACCAGTTGCGCGATGATGTAAGGAATGGCCTGCGAGGCGGAGAAACGTCCGCCTGCCACTAATCCCAGAGTGACCGCCGGATTAAAATGACCGCCCGAGATATGACCGACCGCATACGCCATGACCAGTACGCTCAGACCGAAAGCCAGCGCGACGCCCATGAAGCCAATGCCGAGTTCCGGGAACGTCGCTGACAGTACGGCACTACCACAACCGCCTGCGACCAGTACAAAAGTCCCCAGCGCCTCTGCGACTAACCTTTTCATGATATTTCCTAAATTTGGGTGAATTGATTCAGCGGCGGGATTATAAATCTGAGGAAAGAGAGCGCAACGCCGGTACACGAAATGCGCAAAGAAAGGGGTTGCCATTTGGCAATAGTGGGTAATAAGCCGTTGGATTAATTGAATTATCTGGGAAAAAGAAACCAGCGGAGGATCAGAACGAAGTGAAGTTTTTTTGCCGCTGTTCAGGCCGCGCAGACGCGGCCTGAACAGCAGATAAATTTACTCGAACAGATTGCGGTGCAGCGTACGGACTACGCTTTCCGCGTCGTTGCCCGGCACCAGGAAGCAGAGATTGTAGCTGCTGGCCCCATAGCAAATCATCCGCAGGTTGAACGGGTCGAGCACACCAAACACCTCTTTGCCGACACCGCAGGCTTTTGACAGCTCATTGCCGATAATCGCCACCAGCGCCAGATCTTCCTCCACTTCTACCCGGCACAGCGACGAGAGTTCAGTCAGCAGCGCCTGCGTCAGCAGACTGGCGCTGGTTGAGGTCGATCCGGTGGTATCCAGCGTCAGCGCCACGCTCACTTCGGAGGTGGTGATCAGGTCAACGGAGACGTTATGACGCGCCAGAATGTTAAACAGTTCGGCGAGGAAACCAAACGTATGCAGCATGTTAAGGCTGTGCAGCGTTAACAGCGTCTGCTTACGACGTAACGCCAGCGCCCGGAACAGCGGCGGATTGCGGGTTTCGTTGCAGACGCGGGTACCGCCTGCGGCCGGATCCTTGCTGGAACCGACGAAGACCGGAATACCCCGGCGCACGGCGGGCAGCAGCGTCGCCGGATGCAATACTTTGGCACCAAACGTCGCCATCTCAGCGGCTTCTTCGAAGGTGATTTCATCAATACGCTTCGCCGTCGGCACCACGCGTGGATCGGTGGTATAGATACCTGGCACATCCGTCCAGATATCGACTCGCGCCGCATTCAGCGCTTCGCCCAGCAGCGCGGCGGTGTAATCACTGCCGCCACGCCCTAAAGTGGTGGTACGCCCTTCGCTTTCACTGCCGATGAAGCCCTGGGTAATCACCAGCGCCTGCTCAATGCGCGGCTGCAACTGTGCCGTCGCCTGCTCCGCCAGCACCTGAACATCCGGGACTGCGCGGCCAAAATGATCGTCGGTGCGCATCACTTTGCGAACATCAAACCACTCTGCATTCACCTGACGTTCACGCAGAATTTCAACAAACAGCAGTGAAGACATCAGCTCGCCGTGGCTGACCAGTTCATCGGTCAGGGCATTTGAGGTGGCGAGTGACGCCGCTTCTGAGAGCATGCTGATATTGTCGATCATCCGATCGATTTCATCGCGGATCACGTCCGGACGCTGCAGGCGATCGACGATGGCGTACTGGATACGGCGGATATCATCAAGCAGAGCAGCGCGCTGGGGTGCCTGCTGGCCTTCAGCCAGCGCAACCAGAAGATTGGTAATGCCTGCCGAGGCAGAGAGCACCACCAGACGCGTGCTGGCGTCCTGCAACACCACATCGGCGCTGCGGTTCATCGCTTCAAAATCGGCTACGCTGGTGCCGCCAAATTTTGCCACTATCAGAGTTTGAGACATGTAGGACCTCGTGTCAGGTTATCTTGTTCTCGCCGATGAAAGGGTCGAGAAACATGCTTTCAGCCAGGCACAAGGAAAGAGCAGAAACGGGCGGACAAGATCGGATAGACGAGTCACCCAGAAGCGCCCCACCTTGCAAAACGTCGACTGCAGACGTTTCTGGTGACAACCCAGAGGATTCAGCCCCTGTAGCCGACAGGCAACACACCGCGTGCTGACCCACCTCGGCGTCGCTCCCCATGATGTGTTTTCACCGGATACGGTTCCTCCAACACACTGCCTGGGCGACGCGCCTCTTCTGGCTTGCACACAGGTGCGCAAGTAGGCGCATAGATCTAGCCTTTTCTGGACCTGCTGTCAATGTCAGCGATGGCCGGAGAGCCGCATCAGAAAACAAATGACCCTGCGCCGCAGCGACTACAGTGCTTAATGGGTTCAGCCCCTGCAACAATCCCTGACACGGCACAACGTTTTGCGCAGACTTTCGCGTCACACTTTAGCGAGTGATACTGCTGCCATCCGCAGGCTGTTCGCGCCAGTGAATGCTGACGTCAGATCGCAGCGTTCACCTCGCCTGCGCGGCGTACGCTGACAAAATTTTTCCTTTCAGTTACAAGTGTGGTCATACTGAAACGCTAAACGGGCATGATGTGCCTCCGATGGAATGACGGTTCTTAATATCAACAAGAGTGTTGCCATGAAAAATATCAATCCGACACAAACCGCAGCCTGGAAAGCGCTGCAACAGCATTTTGAGCAGATGAAATCGGTAGAAATTGCCGATCTGTTCGCTCAGGATGCCGATCGTTTTGCCAAATTCTCTGCCACCTTTGATGATCAGATGCTGGTGGATTTCTCCAAAAACCGCATCACCCAGGAAACCCTCGATAAGTTACAGGCGCTGGCCAAAGAGACCGATCTCAGCGGTGCCATTAAGTCTATGTTCTCGGGTGAGAAGATTAACCGTACCGAAGATCGTGCGGTGCTGCACGTCGCACTGCGTAACCGGAGTAACACGCCGATTCTGGTGGATGGCAAAGATGTGATGCCAGAGGTCAACGCGGTGCTGGACAAGATGAAAGGCTTCTCAGAGCGCATCATCAGCGGCGAATGGAAAGGCTATACCGGTAAAGCGATCACCGACGTAGTGAACATCGGTATCGGCGGCTCCGACCTTGGCCCGTTTATGGTGACGGAAGCGCTGCGCCCGTACAAAAATCATCTGAATATGCATTTTGTCTCCAACGTTGACGGCACTCACATCGCCGAAACGCTGAAAGATCTCAGCCCGGAAACCACCCTGTTCCTGGTTGCATCCAAGACCTTCACGACTCAGGAAACTATGACCAACGCCCACAGCGCGCGTGACTGGTTCCTGAAAACCGCAGACGATCAGCAGCATGTAGCGAAACACTTTGCTGCACTGTCGACCAATGCCAAAGCAGTGGGTGAATTCGGTATCGACACCAATAACATGTTTGAATTCTGGGACTGGGTTGGCGGCCGCTATTCACTGTGGTCAGCGATCGGCCTGTCGATCATTCTCTCGATTGGTTTCGATAACTTCGAGCAGCTGCTGAGCGGCGCACATGCCATGGACCAGCACTTCGCCTCCACCCCGGCTGAACAGAACCTGCCGGTGCTGCTGGCGCTGATTGGTATCTGGTACAACAATTTCTTTGGTGCCGAAACCGAAGCGATTCTGCCTTACGACCAGTACATGCACCGCTTTGCCGCCTATTTCCAGCAGGGAAATATGGAGTCAAACGGCAAGTATGTGGATCGCGACGGTCACCCGGTGGACTACCAGACGGGCCCTATTATCTGGGGCGAACCCGGCACTAACGGTCAGCATGCGTTTTATCAGCTGATCCATCAGGGTACTAAACTGGTTCCGTGTGACTTTATTGCGCCGGCTATTACTCATAACGCGCTGGCGGACCACCATCCAAAACTGCTCTCTAACTTCTTTGCCCAGACCGAAGCGCTGGCGTTTGGTAAGTCACGCGACGTCGTGGAGAAAGAGTTTACCGATGCCGGCAAATCTGCAGAATCTGTGGCCCACATTGTGCCGTTCAAGGTGTTTGAAGGTAATCGCCCGACTAACTCCATCCTGCTGCGTGAGATTACGCCGTACAGCCTGGGCGCGCTGATTGCGCTGTACGAGCACAAAATCTTCACGCAGGGTGCCATCCTGAATATCTTCACCTTTGATCAGTGGGGTGTGGAATTAGGTAAGCAGCTGGCGAACCGTATTCTGCCGGAACTGGAAAATGAGGACGAAATTACCTCTCATGACAGTTCCACTAATGCCATAATTAACCGCTATAAATCCTGGCGTTAATCGGCGTTAATTTCATCGGGCGGCAACGTTGCCGCCCTTTTTTTGTCTCTTTTTCCATCCGGATGACCTGATTATCGATTCTGTCATTCACGCCAGCGCGGGAAAAGTCTTAAAATACCCTAAGATAATTCTGAACATCTGGTGATAAAACAGAGTGGCGTCCAGTATAAAATGGATCTGAAAACAGGCGGCACGCAGGGTTAACTATTGATTTATAGTCATATTTAATTTAAGCTCTTCTGAGTAAATTCTGATTATTCTTATTCCGTACCAGATATAACTAAAAAAGAACATTCCGCTTTGCAATTACCTCACCCGTAGCGAAATATAGGGTATCAACCAGAAAAACTCCGATTTAAAAAGTAGTTATCCCCAATCCAGCTGATTAAATCACGCAATCACCCCGCTATTTGCCCTGGTTTTTATGGCACTGAACTCTGATATTTTGTTGCCCTATAATGAACGCGCCCGCAATGGGACTGTCCGTCGCTCTGGTTGCAGCCTGTCTGTATAGCCCTTGTCGCCGGTCAGAGATCCTTCATTCACTCAATGCAGGAAACGTTGTTATGAAAAAAACTATGGTTGCCGGTGCAGCCCTGATCCTCGTTGCCGCTTCTTCCAGCGCATTTGCTGCGCCGCAGGAAGCAGGTGAAGCAGGTACTGCAGCTGGCGCGCAGGCGGGAGCAATCTCTGCTGGCACGTCCACGGCTGTGGGTATCGGCGCACTTGGCGCGCTGGTCGGGCTCGGCATTGCTGCTTCTGGCGGTGGTGACGGCGCAAATACCGGTACAACAACCACGACCACGACGAGCACCACTCGTTGATGGATGCCCGACTCCCGTCTGATTGCTGATGTGCAGCAAACGGGCCGAGGCTGAATCACTGACTTCGTTAAGTGATGACGCTGAGCCTTGTAACCTGTATCTCTGCAGCCAGCCGTGACGGGCAGAGCACCTTTAAACATAACCACACGCCTGTGTGGTTATTTTTTACTTTGGCATGACTTATCAGGGACACACAGTGCGCCGACTTCCTCTGCTGCTCGCTTGCCTGCTGCTGCAGGCCTGTACACAAACGCAAAAAGGTCTTGAACAGACCCTGCTGCTCGCGGTTAACGGTCCGGATGACGTGACCGTCACCGATCAACAGGTCAACAATCTTCCCTATGCCAGTCTCTATGCTCGTCTGAATGACGGTCCGCGCATTTTTGTGGTGCTGGGCTACAGCGAGAAGGGGCAGCAGAAATGGGTGACGCAGGATCAGGCGATGCTGGTGACACAGCACGGCCGCCTGGTTAAAACCCTGGGCTTACCGGATAACCTGCTGAGCGTCAGCAATCTGCAACAGGATCCGCTTGCTGACAGCCTGCATATCAGCAATGGCGCAGGCTGGACCCGCATCGTGCAGTGGACCGAGCAGGGCAAGGTTCGCGGCGCGACCGTGCGTTCCACCTTCCAGCGCGGCACCGACGAAGTGCTGACCGTGGCGGGCAACCGTATCCCGTGCCGTGTCTGGCATGAGCAGGTAAGCATCGACAGCAGTAACCGCGAGTGGGAAAACACCTTCTGGATCGACAACAGCAGCGGTGATGTGGTGCAGGCCCATCAGATGCTGGCGGCCGATGCCTTCCCTGTCGATATCACTATTCTGAAGCCGGCGAAATCATGAAAAAAATCACTATTTTGCTGGCCGGGCTGAGCCTGCTCAGCGCCGCAGAAGCGCAGGCGACTGCGCAGGTTATCGTTCATGCACCGCACAACGGCGGTCAGGCTGAGCTGAGCCAGATCGCGGATCTCTCACAGCTGGTGACACTGCCTCCGCTGCAGGCCAACACGGACTGGCGCCGTACCGTTATTGCCGAGCGCGGTGCCAGCGCCGTCGCACAGCAGCAATATCAACAGACGCTGGGTGCTTTACGTGCCTGGCGTGCTGACAGCAGCGGCGATCGGGCGGCGGCTATTGATGAGGTCATCCGCCAGCTGAGCGCCATCAACGTGACAGGTCGTCAGTTCACCCCGCTTGACCCGGACTGGATCCGTCTCCATCCGGCGGACAACCGTCGGCTGGAAGGCAGCTATGACCTCTGGCTGCAGACGCCATCCGATTCAGTGCTGCTGCTCGGCGCATTAAGCGGCGCAGGCAAAGTGAGCTGGCAGCCGGGTAAATCAGTACGCGACTATCTGGAGGGTCACCCGTCACTCTCCGGCGCAGAACGCAATTTTGTCACGGTGATTTCGCCTTCCGGCGCCACACAGCAGGTGCCGGTTGCTTACTGGAATCATCGCCACGCGGAAGTGGAGCCAGGCAGCGTTATCTGGCTCGGCTTTTCCTCATGGAGCCTGCCAGGCAGCTATGAAGATCTGAACGATCGCATTCTTTCCGTACTGACTCACCGGATACCAGACTGATGAAAAAACGTTATCTCTTCAGCCTGTTGGCTGTTTCCGTGGCGGCAGCCTGTCAGGCGCAGGCCGACACCTTCCCCGCGCCGGTGGGCCCGTCACAATCTGATTTCGGTGGTGTGGGCCTGATGCAGGTGCCGACGGCGCGCATGGCCAAAGAAGGCGAGTTCAGCCTCAATGCGCGCGACAACGATCAGTACCGCTATTACTCTGCGTCACTGCAGCTCTTTCCCTGGCTGGAGACGACCGTGCGTTATACCGACGTGCGCACCCGGCAGTACAGTGCAGTGTCAGAATTCAGCGGCACGCAGAGCTATAAGGATAAAGCCTTCGACCTGAAACTGCGTCTGTGGCAGGAAGGCTTCTGGCTGCCGGAAGTGGCGGTGGGAACCCGCGATCTCGGCGGTACCGGCCTGTTTGACAGTGAATATGTGGTGGGAACCAAAGCCTGGGGACCGTTCGACTTCACCCTGGGCCTCGGCTGGGGCTATCTCGGCAACAGCGGCACTGTGAAGAACCCGTTCTGCTCCTATAGCGACAGCTATTGCCAGCGTCCACGGGTGGGCGAAGCGGGTTCCATCAATGGCTCGCAGATGTTCCACGGTCCGACAGCTTTTTTCGGCGGCGTGGAGTATCAGACGCCCTGGCAGCCGCTGCGTCTCAAGATGGAGTATGAGGGCAACGACTACCAGAATGACTTTGCTGGCCGCCTTGATCAGCGCAGCAAGCTCAACGTCGGCGCGATTTATCGTGTGACCGACTGGGCTGACATCAACGCCAGCTACGAGCGCGGCAACACCTTTATGTTTGGTGTCACCATCCGTACCAACTTCAACGATCTGCGTCAGGCGCACATCGACAGCGAGAAGCCGGCCTACAATCCGCAGCCGCAGCCTCAGTTGCTGGAACCGACGGTAGTCGGGACTCAGCTGACCGATCTGAAATACAACGCTGGTCTTGATGGTCCGCGGATTCAGACTCAGGGCCACACGTTGTATGTGTCAGGCGAGCAGACGAAGTATCGTGATACCCGTGAAGGGGTGGATCGCGCTAACCGCATCATCATGAACCACTTGCCGGACGGCATCGACACCATCAATGTGACCGAGTCGCGCTTTAACATGCCGCAGGTGACCACTGAAACGAAAGTTGCCAGTCTGCGTAACGATCTGGAAGGCTACCCGCTCGGCCACGAACAGCCGCTGCAACAGACCCGCAAAGAACCGGTCGATCCGGGTAATACCGAGCAGGGGATGTTCATCCGCCAGGATCGCCTGAACTACAGCCTGTCACCAGTGCTGAATCAGTCGGTGGGCGGCCCCGAAAGCTTCTACATGTATCAGGTTGGCGTGATGGCCAGCGCGGATTACTGGCTGACGGATCACCTGCTGGTGGGCGGCAGTCTGTTTGGTAACCTCGCCAACAACTACGATAAGTTCAACTACAACGGCGCACCGGCGGACTCTTCGCTGCCGCGCGTGCGTACCCATATCCGCGACTACGTTGAGAACAACGTCTACGTCAACGATCTGCAGGCGAACTATATGGGCCACCTCGGTAACGGCTTCTATGGTCAGGTCTACGGCGGCTATCTGGAGACGATGTACGGCGGCGTGGGCGGCGAGTTGCTTTATCGTCCGGTCGATGCGAACTGGGCGGTGGGCGTCGATGCCAACTACGTCCGTCAGCGTGACTGGGACAATATGATGCAGTTTAACCGCTACAAAGCGTCAACGGGCAACCTGACCGGTTACTGGCGTCCGTGGTTCATGCAGGATGTGCTGGTGAAAACCAGCGTCGGTCAGTATCTGGCAAAAGATAAAGGCGTGACGGTCGATGTGTCGAAGCGCTTCGACAGCGGCGTGATGGTCGGTGTTTATGCCACCAAAACCAACGTGTCGTCTGAAGAGTATGGCGAAGGCGACTTCACCAAAGGCTTCTATATCTCTATCCCGATGGATCTGTTCACCGTGACGCCAACACGCGGTCGCGCGCAGGTGAACTGGGTGCCGCTGACGCGTGATGGCGGTCAGATGCTGGGACGTAAATACCAGCTGTATGATCTGACGTCGGATCGCGACGCTCGCTTCAACTAAGCAGAGGCGGCCTCCGGGCCGCTCAACGCTGTTTACAGAAGCAGGCTCAGGGAGCAAACGCCCTGCGTAAAGACGCAAAAACGCCATCCGTGGCATGCTCAGCGCGGGCCATCTGTGGCCCGCGATGCTTTACTCCTGGCGTATGCTCCCATCGCTTTGACTTTGGCACGCGTTTCAGGAAGTCACCTGTATGCATGAGTTGGCTGACAGGCCCGGTCAGGGTGACTCTCAGCAATGAAGAAGCCTGATGCGCAGGGAACACGGGCAGAAGAGGAAAGCGTCCCGCGCCAGGGACGGCGCGGGCCGAGCGGCCAGGGACTGGCTTTAGCGCCTTTCCAATCTGACCGTGTTTCCTGTGCTGGCTCGATATTACAGCTGACCAGTACGGTGCGGCTGATCTCCCTTCAGGCGGCCCTCAGGCCGCTTTTTTTATTTAGTCCGCATCGTAGCCGAGATTGGGTGCCAGCCAGCGCTCCACCTCACTCACCGACATCCCTTTGCGTGTCGCATAATCTTCCACCTGATCACGCTGAATCTGCGCCACGGCGAAATAGCGGCTGTCAGGATGGCTGAAATACCAGCCGGACACCGCCGCACCCGGCCACATGGCAAAGGATTCGGTCAGTTTCATGCCGGTCTGCTCTTCAACCGCCAGCAGACGCCAGATGGCAGCTTTTTCAGTGTGATCCGGGCAGGCCGGATAGCCTGGCGCCGGACGTATCCCCTGATAATTTTCGCGAATCAGCTCTTCATTGCTGAGGTTTTCGTTGGGCGCAAAGCCCCAGATCACCTTACGCACCCGCTCGTGCAGGTATTCAGCAAAGGCTTCCGCCAGACGGTCCGCCAGCGCTTTGACCATGATCTTGTTGTAGTCATCGTGCTGACGATCATAGGCCTCCGCCAGCGCATCCTCTTCCAGTCCGCCGGTCACCGCGAACGCGCCAAGGTAATCCGCTTTTCCCGCTGACTTCGGGGCAACGAAGTCCGCCAGGCAGTAGTTGGCGAAGTCCGTTTTCTCGGTCTGCTGACGTAAGTGATGACTCACACACAAAATTTCATCGCGTCGCTCATCGCGGTAAACATGGATATCATCGCCAACCCGGTTAGCCGGGAAAATACCGACCACGCCACGCGGCTTCAGCAGCGACTCCTCACTTAATCTGTCGAGCATCGCACTGGCATCGGCAAACAGACGCTGCGCTTCTTCACCCACCACCTCATCTTCAAGAATGCGGGGATATTTACCCGCCAGCGACCAGGTCATAAAGAACGGCGTCCAGTCGATGTAGTTGCGTAGCGTCGCAATGCTGGCCTCCACCTGACTGACACCAGCGCGATGCGGTACCGGCGGCGTGTAGCTTTCCCAGTCAATTGAGGTGGCGTTGTGGCGCGCCGCCTGCAGCGGGACCGGCGGCGTGCGTGGCTTTTTACGCGCATGCTGGATGCGAACGGTTTCGTACTCTTTGCGCGTTCGGGCAACGAAGTCGTCTTTCAGCGTGGCGGAGAGCAGCGACGACACCACGCCGACGGTGCGTGAGGCGTTCTGCACATAGACCGTCGGGCCGCTGTAGTGCTGTTCAATTTTGACGGCAGTATGCGCCTTCGAGGTGGTCGCGCCGCCAATCAGCAGCGGTAAGGTAAAGCCCTGCCGCTCCATCTCTTTCGCCATATTGACCATCTCATCCAGCGACGGCGTAATCAGGCCAGACAGGCCGATGATGTCCGCCTTCACTTCACGCGCCGTTTTGAGGATTTTCTCGCCTGGCACCATCACGCCAAGGTCGATAATTTCGTAGTTATTACACTGCAGCACTACGCCGACGATATTCTTGCCGATGTCATGCACGTCACCTTTAACCGTGGCCAGCACGATTTTACCGTTGCTGCGCCCCGCCTCTTTGCTGGCTTCGATAAACGGCTCCAGATACGCCACCGCCTGCTTCATCACGCGCGCCGATTTCACCACCTGTGGCAGGAACATTTTGCCTTCGCCGAACAGGTCGCCGACCACGTTCATCCCGGACATCAGCGGCCCTTCAATCACCTCTATCGGACGTGGCACCTGCTGACGCGCCTCTTCGGTATCCTGCTCGATGAACTCCGTGATGCCTTTGACCAGCGAATATTCCAGCCGCTTCACCACGTCCCAGCTGCGCCACTCGGCGAGTTGCTTGTCCTGCGCACCATCACTTTTGCCGCCACGGTATTTTTCCGCCAGCGCCAGCAGCCGCTCAGTGCCATCATCCCGTCGGTTGAGGATCACATCCTCCACCGCCTCGCGCAGTTCTGCCGGTAGATCGTCATAGATGGCCAGCTGGCCTGCGTTGACGATGCCCATATCCATGCCGTTACGGATAGCATAGTAGAGAAACACCGCATGTATCGCTTCACGCACCGGGTCGTTGCCACGGAAGGAAAACGACACGTTGGAGACGCCGCCGGAGATCAGCGCATGGGGCAGTTCACACTTGATGTCTTCACAGGCACCGATGAAATCCATGGCGTAGTTGTTGTGCTCGTCGATGCCGGTGGCGACCGCAAAGATGTTGGGATCGAAAATGATATCTTCCGGCGGGAAGCCGACCTGTTCGGTCAGAATCCGGTAAGCGCGACGACAGATTTCGATTTTACGGGCGCGGGTATCTGCCTGGCCCACTTCGTCAAACGCCATGACCACCATCGCCGCGCCGTAACGCCTGACCTGGCGCGCATGATGGATAAAGGCCGCTTCCCCCTCTTTCATCGAAATCGAGTTCACAATCCCTTTGCCCTGAATGCACTGCAGCCCTTTCTCAATCACCGCCCATTTCGAGGAGTCGATCATAATCGGCACGCGGGCAATATCCGGTTCGCCCGCAATCAGATTCAGAAACCGCACCATCGCCGCTTCGGCGTCGAGCATTCCTTCATCCATATTGATGTCGATAATCTGCGCGCCGCTCTGCACCTGCTGCAGCGCCACTTCCAGCGCCTCACTGTACTTCTCTTCTTTAATCAGCCGCTTAAATTTTGCTGAGCCGGTGACGTTGGTGCGCTCACCGACGTTAACAAACAGCGACTCTGCGGTGACGTTCAGCGGCTCCAGACCGGAGAGGCGACAGGCCACCGGAATCACCGGCAACCTGCGCGGCGCAACGCCGTCAACCGCCGCGACCATGGCCGCAATATGTTGCGGCGTAGTGCCACAGCAGCCGCCAATAATGTTCAGGAAGCCCGAGGTGGCCCATTCACCAATCTGCTCCGCCATCAGTTCTGCATCGAGATCGTATTCGCCAAAGGCGTTCGGCAGTCCGGCGTTGGGATGGGCAGTGACGTAGCCCTCGGCGATGCGCGACAGCTCCGCCACATACTGACGCAGCTCATCCGGCCCCAGCGCGCAGTTCAGGCCAAAAGAGAGCGGTTCGGCATGACGCAACGAGTTGTAAAACGCTTCGGTGGTCTGGCCGGAGAGCGTCCGGCCGGACGCATCGGTGATGGTGCCGGAGATCATCAGCGGCAGTTTCACACCCAGCGCGTCCATCTCGGTCTTCACCGCATAGACAGCCGCTTTGGCATTCAGCGTATCGAACACCGTTTCGATCATGATGAGGTCAGCACCGCCCTCCACCAGCGCACGGGTCGATTCACGGTAGGCTTCCATCAGCTGATTAAAGGTGACGTTGCGATAAGCAGGATCGTTGACGTCGGGTGAGATCGAGCAGGTACGGTTGGTCGGGCCGAGCACACCCGCGACATAACGCGGGCGATCCGGCGTTTTCGCCGTCCACGCATCGGCGCAGGCGCGCGCCAGCCGGGCCGCTTCGAAATTGATCTCCGCCGACAAGCTTTCCATCTGGTAATCCGCCATCGCAATCGACGTGGCGTTGAAGGTGTTGGTTTCGAGGATATCTGCACCGGCAGCCAGATAAGCGTCGTGGATCTCGCGGATCACCGACGGTTTACTCAGCACCAGCAGATCGTTGTTGCCTTTGAGATCGCAGGGCCAGTCAGCAAAACGGCTGCCGCGATAATCCTCTTCCGCCAGTCGGTAGCTCTGGATCATGGTGCCCATGCCGCCATCCAACACCATAATGCGTTGTGCGAGCTGCTGATGTAGCACGTCGATTTTAGTGCTCACTGTTGCCCCATTCACGTCAGTCTGCTGGCGGAAAACCCTGTTTTTCATTCTGGCACAAGCCTGTCTGGCGACAAAGTAACCTCTTCTGCGACAGGTTCCAGCCATGGTCATACAGGTCTGACCAGAAAACCAGCATTTGCAAACGGTGTGATTAAAACGAAAATGATTTCCACAATGCAAAAGGAGAGACAACGATGGCAACGCCCGTTCCTGTTAAGCGCGGTAAGAAACCCCGCGGCACCCCTGTCGCCGCACCGGCGGGCGGTCAGGTTCAATCGCTGACGCGCGGCCTGACCCTACTGGAGCTGATTGCGGATTCACATGGCAGCGTGGCGCTGACCGAGCTGGCACAGCAGGCGGGCCTGCCTAACTCCACCACGCATCGCCTGCTCAGCACCATGCAACAGCAGGGCTTTGTCCGTCAGGTGGGCGATCTCGGGCTGTGGACAATTGGCGCACACGCCTTTGTGGTCGGCAGCAGTTTTCTGCAAAGCCGCAATCTGCTGGCGCTGGTCCACCCGGTGCTGCGCAGCCTGATGGAGCAGTCCGGTGAGACGGTGAATCTAGCGGTGCTGGATCTCAGCGACCACCAGGCGGTGATCATTGATCAGGTACAGTGCACCCAGCTGATGAGGATGTCTGCGCCGATTGGCGGCAAACTGCCGATGCACGCGTCAGGCGCAGGCAAAGCCTTTCTGGCGCATCTGGGTGATGAGCAGGTCACCGCCCTGCTGCATCAGAAAGGATTGCATTACTACACGCCGAAAACCCTGATGTCGCCACAGAGTCTGAAAGAGAATCTGGCGCAGGTGCGCAAAGCGGGTTTTTCGCTGGATGATGAAGAGCATGCGCTCGGACTGCGCTGTGTCGCCGCGCCCATCTATGATGAACATGGCGAGGCGTTTGCCGCTCTTTCGATTTCCGGCCCCATCGCGCGCATGACAGACGATCGGATTACGGAATTAGGTGCGCTGGTCATCCGCGAAGCGCGTCAGGTTACGCTGGCGTATAGCGGCCGTTGACCGTCTCCGCCGCATAGCAGACGCTGAAACGCTGCGTCTGCCGCCAGGCGATCACCTCCTCCACATGACCCAGGGCGAGGCGTTGCTGCTGCGCGCGCCACCAGCGGGCGTCGAATATCTCGGGATGCAGTTGCAGCAGCAAGGCACCGGTCGCGGCTTCACTGCATAAAGCATAGCGGAAGGTTTCCGGGAAGACATCGTCCGGCCCGACGCTGTACCACGGTTCGGCGCTGAGTTCATCCTCCTCATAGCGCGCCGCGGGCACCTCGCGAAAATTCAGCTCCTGCATCGGGCGGATCTCATCGTAGTCGTAGAAAATCACGCGCCCATGGCGGGTTATGCCGAAGTTTTTAAACAGCATGTCGCCAGGAAAGATGTTGGCGGCTGCCAGCTGTTTAATGGCATTACCATACTCCTCAATGGCGTGTCGTCGCTCAGCGTCGCTGGCGTGAGCCAGATAGAGATTAAGCGGCTGCATACGACGCTCAAGCCACAGATGATGGATGATCAGGCGATCGCCTTCGATATGCAGCTTCTCTGCCACGCAGGCGTGAAGTTCCGCCAGCAGCGCCGGTGAGATACGCGACAGTGGCAGCGCAAACTGCTCGAACGCCTGCGTATCCGCCATCCGTCCCACGCGATCGTGTTCTTTGACCTGCTGATAACAGGCGCGGACCTGCGCTTCCGTCACCTCTTTTTGCGGTGCGAAGCGATCCTTTATTACCTTGAACACCCAGTCAAAGCCCGGCAGCGTGAAGACCAGCATCACCATGCCGCGCACGCCAGGCGCGATCTCAAAAGCGGTGTCACTCTCTGCCAGCGCCTGAAGATATTCACGATAGCTTTCAGTTTTACCGTGCTTCTGACAGCCAATCGCCATATAGCGCTCCGCCAGGGTTTTACCGGGCAGAATCGGTTGCAGCCAGGCGACCAGCGCTGCAGGCACCGGGGCATACACCATGAAATAGGCACGGGCAAAACCAAACACAATGCTGGCGTCATTCACATCAGTCAGGCAGGTGTCGATCCACAGTTCGCCAGCTTCCGTGCGCTGGATCGGCAGCAGACAGGGAAAAATGCCTTCCGGCAGCTGCAGGCGCGCCACCAGCCAGGCGGTTTTGTTGCGATAGAAGAGTTCACTGTTGACCTCCAGCCAGCCCTGATCCAACCGGGGGAAATGCGACGCCAGATGGCGGACAATCCACCCGACATCACGCGCGCGGTGCTGCCAGGGCAGCGTCAGCGGTAAATCTCCCAGCACCTGATCCACCAATGCCTGCCAGCCCCGCTCCGGCTGATAATGGCGCGACAACGGTCGCAAAGGTGTCACCGGCGCAGTCTGGGCCTGAGAGCTGAAAATAAACAGCCGGTCCGGCTGCAGGTCGGTATGTCCATGCAACCGGCAGTAAACCGAGTTAAAGAAGCTTTCAGCAATTTCATGCCGGGGATAGCCGGGCAGCAGGCTTTGATAGTGTTCCTTGACCCGCAGCCAGAAAATCTCATCCCAGCTGGCCGCGCCATTCAGCACCCGCAGTTGATCGGCGACAAGACTGACGTGATGATCATAGAGATGAATGCGGGCCTTCATCGCATGCTGCACTGCCTGCCATTCTGCCTGCTCGAACCGCTGCTGCGCCCCGGCGGTAATATCCAGAAAACGGCCATACTGAGCATCAAAACCCTGCAGGATAGTGTGGGCGATCAGGGATTCACGTGGCGGCATAGTCAGCTCCGGTCAATGCCCGCCCGCGTGGTGCGGGCGGGGAATCCGTCATAGGAGAAGCGTCAGAACTGATGCTCTTCGGTCGAACCGGTGAGCGCGGTGACCGAAGACTTACCGCCCTGAATGATGTTGGTCACCTGATCGAAATAGCCGGTGCCCACTTCCTGCTGATGTGACGAGAAGCTGTAACCGCGATCGCGGGCGGCGAACTCAGGCTGCTGCACCTTTTCCACGTAGTGACGCATGCCTTCGCCCTGGGCATAGGCATGCGCCAGATCGAACATGTTGAACCACATGCTGTGGATGCCCGCCAGCGTGATGAACTGGAAGCGATAGCCCATGTCGCTGAGCGCCTGCTGGAACTTCGCGATGGTGCGGTCGTCGAGGTTCTTCTTCCAGTTGAACGATGGCGAGCAGTTGTAGGCCAACAGTTTGCCGGGGAAGCGCGCATGGATGGCATCGGCAAAGCGCTGCGCCATCGCCAGATCCGGCGTTGAGGTTTCACACCACAGGATGTCAGCATAAGGGGCATAAGCCAGCCCGCGACTGATCGCCTGTTCAATGCCAGCGTGTGTGCGGAAGAAGCCTTCTGCCGTCCGGTCGCCACGGATAAAGGGACGATCGTATTCATCGCAGTCTGAGGTAATCAGGTCCGCGGCGTCGGCATCGGTGCGGGCCAGCAGTACCGTTGGCACGCCCATGACATCCGCAGCCAGCCGCGCCGCCACCAGTTTCTGAATCGCTTCCTGAGTCGGTACCAGTACTTTGCCGCCCATGTGACCGCATTTTTTTACCGCCGCCAGCTGATCTTCGAAGTGAACCGCAGCCGCGCCCGCCTGAATCATCGCCTTCATCAGCTCATACGCATTGAGTACGCCGCCAAAACCGGCTTCCGCATCAGCGACAATCGGCAGAAAGAAATCGGTGTATCGGCTGTCACCCTTTTCGATACCGCTGGACCACTGAATCTGATCGGCGCGCTGAAAGGTCTGATTGATGCGCGTCACCACTTCCGGCACCGAGTTCACCGGGTAAAGCGACTGATCGGGATACATCTGCCCCGCTACGTTGGCATCCGCAGCCACCTGCCAGCCAGAAAGGTAAATTGCTTCAATGCCCGCTTTGGCCTGCTGCAGTGCCTGCCCGCCGCTGAGCGCCCCCAGACTGTTGATATACCCTTTCTTCGCTTCGCCGTTCAGCAGCGCCCATAACTTCTCCGCACCGCGCTCTGCCAGCGTACAGGCGGGCAGGACCGAGCCGCGCAGATTGACGACCTCTGCGGCGCTATAAGGACGGGTAATGCCCTCCCAGCGTGCGGTCTGCCAGAGTTGTTCCAGTTGATCGATCTGTTGAGTACGTGTCATGGCAATAGCTCCTCTGTTCAGGGGATCAGGCGGTAGCCTGGCAGGGTAAGAAAGGAAACCAGCTCGCGCTCGGTGGTGATCTGCGCCATCAGCTGCGCCGCGTCATCATAGCGACCGGCACTAAAGCGGGCTTCACCCAGCGCGTTTTGCAGCAGATGCAGCTCTTCGTTCAGCCAGCGCAGAAACAGTTCGGCCGTGACCCGCTGGCCACTGTTCAGCATTTGCTGGTGACGAATCCATTGCCAGATTGAGGTGCGTGCAATCTCAGCGGTAGCGGCATCCTCCATCAGCCCGTCAATCGGCACACAGCCGTTACCGCTGATCCAGGCTTCAAGGTATTGCAGGGCGACGCGGATGTTGGCGCGCATCCCCGCTTCGGTGCGCTCACCCTGACAGGGTGCGAGTAATTGCTCCGCCGTGATCGGGGCATCTTCTTCACGCATGACATGCAGCTGATTCGGCCGGTCGTCCAGCGCAGCATCGAAGACCGCCATAGCGGTATCTGCCAGGCCCGGATGCGCAATCCATGTGCCGTCATGCCCGTTGCCCGCCTCCCGTTGTTTATCTTCCGTCACGCGCTGCAGCACCCAGGCATTGCGCGTCGGATCTTTAGCGGGGATCAGCGCTGACATACCGCCCATCGCGAATGCTCCCCGGCGATGACAGGTTTTAATCAGCAGACGCGAGTAAGCATCCAGAAACGGCTGAGACATGGTGACGGACTGGCGATCCGGTAGTACGCGATCCGGATGCTGTTTCAGGGTTTTGATGTAGCTGAAGATGTAATCCCAGCGGCCACAGTTGAGTCCAACGATGTGATCGCGCAGATTCCACAGGATCTCATCCATCTGAAACACGGCGGGTAAGGTTTCAATCAGCACTGTTGCTTTGATCGTGCCGCGCGGCAGATCGAACTGATCCTCGCTGAAGCTGAAGATCTCACGCCACCATGCGATCTCCTGCCAGCTCTCGGTCTTAGGCAGATAGAAGTAAGGTCCGCTGCCCTTAGCCAGCAAAGGCCGGACGTTGTGGAAGAAATAGAGTGCGAAATCAAACAGCCCGCCCGGAATCGCCTCACCCTGCCAGCTGACATGTTTTTCTGACAGATGCAGGCCGCGAACCCGGCACATCAGCACCGCTGGATTAGCGCCGAGCTGATAAATTTTGCCCGTGTCGCTGGTGTAACTCAGGGTGCCCTGCACCGCTTCGCGCAGTGTCAGCTGCCCGTCAATCAGTTTTGACCACTCCGGTGACAGCGAATCCTCAAAGTCGGCCATAAAAACTTTTACGTTTGCGTTCAGGGCATTAATCACCATTTTTCGCTCGGGTGGCCCCGTGATCTCGACCCGACGATCTTCTAAGTCTGCCGGAATGGATTGAATACGCCATTCGCTGGCTCTTATGGAAGCGGTTTCCATATCGAAGTCTGGCAGATAGCCCTGGTCATATTGCTGCTGACGCTGCTGGCGATCTGATAACAGCACGTCGCGTTGCGGTGCAAAGCGCGCAACCAGCGCCTCCAGAAAAGAGACGGCCTCGAGGGTTAATAACTGCTGTTCGGCATGGTTAAAGGGCTGGCTGAAAGAGAGGGTATGGCTGATCACTGAGTCTGTCATGCTGGTTTTCTCCTGTATTCAAAGGATCGAATGCAGCGGATCCACACGGTGTTCGTTTTGTGAGCGACAGGATCAGAGCATAAGCATTTATTTTTCTAAATCAAAAACTATTTCCATTTTTGTATATAAATTATTCTATCCCGATGTTTTACATGCAATTAAAGTTATTTTTATTAAAGGAACGGATTTCATTAGCGTTTTACAGACGAAAAAAAACCGTGTTGCCTTTGGCTAACACGGTTCAGTTGATCGTCAGGTGGGACTATTCCAGCGTTGGATTCATGCGGCGCAGATCGAACGGGGTGATCTGGTAAACATAGTAGTTGAGCCAGTTCGAGAACAGCAGATTGCCGTGACTTCGCCAGGTGGCGCGCGGTGGCAGAGCCGGATTATCCTGCGGGAAGTAGTTATACGGGACTTCCGGGCTGACTCCCGCTTCATAATCGCGATGATACTCACCCGACAACGTCAGCGCATCATACTCCGGGTGACCGGTAACAAACACCAGACGTTTGTCTTTACTCGCCATCAGATAGGCGCCGGTTTGTTCCGATTCAGCAAACAGCTCAAGATCGGTGTAATCCGTTATCAGCTGAGTAGGAAAATCAGCATAGCGTGAGTGTGGCGCAAGGAAATTATCATCAAAACCCCGGGTCAGTAACGCATGGGGATGCAGAATCTGGTGCTCATAGACGCCAGACAGCTTGTTATGCCGGGTTTGCTTGGGAATGCCATACAGAATATTAAGCGCAGCCTGCACGGCCCAGCAGACAAACAGGGTGGAGGTGACGTGCTCATTGGCCCAGTGCAGTACGCGCTGAATCTGGGGCCAGTAGGCGACATCATTAAAATCAACCAGTCCCAGTGGTGCACCTGTCACGATTAAGCCATCGTAGTTGTCGTGCTGGATATCTTCAAAATTGCAGTAGAAATTGTTGAGGTGCTCAGTGGGCGTATTACGTGACTCGCGGCTGTCGATGCGCAGCAGCTGAATATCGATCTGCAAGGGCGAGTTGGAAAGCAGACGCAGAAACTGATTCTCCGTTTCGATCTTTTTCGGCATCAGATTCAGTATGAGCACTTTAAGCGGTCGGATCTCCTGAACACTGGCGCGCGACGATGTCATGACAAAGACATTTTCGTCACGCAAAAAATTCACTGCCGGTAATTCGTCGGGAACCCTGATTGGCATAGCCTGCTCACCTCTCGCAACCATATAAACGTTTAGACATCTGGATGCCCAACATTAGCCTGATCGTTGTAAGATGTCGAGGTTTCATGCAGAAAATGAAAATGTTTCAGCTTAAAGTGGCAAACAACAGACGTAAAAAAGCCCCGCACTTTCGTGCGGGGCTTCTTCACTTATTTAATGCCTGGCAGTTCCCTACTCTCGCATGGGGAGACCCCACACTACCATCGG
>NZ_JACVVI010000050.1:0-532 GCF_016658625.1 Pantoea sp. S62
TGGCCACTCAGGCGTGCCGCGATTCAGCGCAGTGCAGGATCGTCGTTATCAGCCTGCGGGTGTGACTCCAGGCGCGTCCACAGCGCCTGCCGGTTCAGCCAGAATCCGGGCGTATGAAATATCCGGCCCAGCTGCTCCGCCAGTACGGGGGTTACCGGCAGGCGACCGGCCAGAAAGGCCCAGGCGACGGCGCTGTCCATCCCGCTGCGCCTGCACAGCTAAGTAACGGAGATATCGTGCTCTGCCAGCAGGAATGCCAGAAAGCGGGCGGGTGAAGTGTGTCCGTCCATACGGTGCCTCTCGGGTTAAAGCGTCAGAAAGACGTCTGAATTAAGCATAAAACGGCCCGGCCCGGGCGCAAACGGGGAACAGGAAAAAAGCCTGCCCTTAAAACGTGAGCACGCAACGCTCGCCGCAGTCACGGCTGAGGCGTACCGCAGCAGCGCGAGGAACGAACAGCCGTGGCGAGGAAGCGTCATTTCACCTTTGCCGGCAGAAACTGCTTATGCGCCTTTCTCAAAAAAAGTGCGTG
>NZ_JACVVI010000051.1:0-497 GCF_016658625.1 Pantoea sp. S62
GCCGCTCTGCTCTCTCAGCAGCGCGCTGATCCGAAAGAGCGCCGCCGTTTCCGCCGGGAAGCGGCGGGCAGATGCCCCTTCTCCGTTCTGCGCATCCTCAAGCCGCATGAAGTCCCACGCCACCCTGATCGCCGTCTCAAGCGCGGCGGCGGGCACGGTCGCCACGCGGGCCTGCTTTTCCTCCTCACGGATGTTTTCCAGCACGGCCCGGAGCGTTTCCAGACTCACGCCATAATCGTGCTGTGCGTCCAGCCCGCTGATTTGCTGCACGATATCAGCGGCGGTTTCTTCCGTTACGCTTTCGTCGTCAAGAACGGCCAGCACGTCCTCTTTTGTCCAGACAATCAGCGTCATAAGCTCGTCAGATTTGTAACGCTGTAATAATCGGGCGCAGAGTTCATTAACGGTTCCGTACATGGTTTTTTCCTCTTAAGAGGGGCGGCCATGCCGCCCCGTGATTTATCAGTTCAGGGCGCAGAAAATGGCGGCGGCTTCGG
>NZ_JACVVI010000052.1:0-490 GCF_016658625.1 Pantoea sp. S62
AACCCACCTGAGCAGGAGAAATGCCATGAACACACAGAACGTCAACGTCAAAACCGCCACGCCAGAATCTCCCAAAACATGCGCTGAAAAGCAGGGCGGGGCGCTCAGTCCGGCGCAGTTTCGCGATCTGTACGATCACCTGCACAGGCACGGCGTGTTCACCGGCATCAGCGGGGTTAATGGTGCGCAGCTGGCTGAGCTCGATGCGCTGGAGGAGCCCACGGAGGAGCCTGAAGCGGCGATCGTTTACCTGCACAACGGCTGGCCGCTGGCGCTGTATGAGTACGACACCGGTTACCTGATATTCCGCGAAGCGCTGGCCGCTCTATAAACCGTTTTTTATTTCACTGCTGACACTCAAATTTAAGAGGTAATTAATTATGGTCCGTTTTGCTTCCCGCTATGCCGCCCCGACCGCTATCCGTAAAAACAGCCCGCTGAATAACGACGAGCTGATGCGCATTGTTCCGAGCGCGTTTTCTGCAGAAAA
>NZ_JACVVI010000053.1:0-483 GCF_016658625.1 Pantoea sp. S62
CGACGGCGCGACGGAAGTAAGCGCGGCGGAGCGAGTGCGAACGGGCGAGGAGGCGAGCGGAGCGATCTCTTGAACACGAAGCGGCCGGGCTAAAGTGAAGTCACGGCACCGGCCGCACCACGCACGGACCGGGTTTTCTGCCCTGTCCCGCCGCATGGCGGAAAAAAGCGGCGCGCAGCAACTTCCTTATTTCATTCTGTCCACAGTCCGGGTGCATAGCCTGACGATAACCCTGTGGACAAAAGCGCAGCGGCGGCGGTCTCCGCGCACAGACAGCAGGCGGTCATAAAATGACCGCCCCGTCCGTTACTTCAGGTGCCCGCGCATTTCGGCAGCGCGCCGGTACAGCGCCACCAGTTCGGTATCAATCTGTTCGATCAGCATCCCGGCCATTTTCTGGGCCGGCGCCGCGCCGCGGAAAAGATGGCGTTTTGTCATGTCCCGCAGCCGCAGGTGAAACTCGTAAAGCGACTCCTCCAGGTC
>NZ_JACVVI010000054.1:0-455 GCF_016658625.1 Pantoea sp. S62
GTCCAGTGGTACGGATTTGAATACATGTAGCGTTCCTCACCTTCCGGCTTCATGTATCCGCCGCCGCCCGGCAGCTGTACGAAGTCCCAGACCGTGCCGTCATAGTTCGCCAGGTAGCGGCTCGCGTAGAGGTACACGTTGTTTTCGGCCTGCGCGTAATCGTGGCCAAACAGGGAAGGCAGAAAACGCAGGCTGACAAAATCGGCCAGAACAGACGCCGGCTGTAAAACGTGGGGTTGTGTGTTCATCAGACATCTCCGCAGTCAGAGGGGGTTAAGGTTCCGGCCTGTGCCGTGACTGAATGACAGCCCGGCGGAAAGCGGAGTGTTCAGGAGCGACCACGAGGCCGCAGCGCAAGCGAGCGGGAGGCGGGATTACGCACGGCGCTGGCGCGAATTTCTGAGCGACGGCGCGACGGAAGTAAGCGCGGCGGAGCGAGTGCGAACGGGCGAGGA
>NZ_JACVVI010000055.1:0-454 GCF_016658625.1 Pantoea sp. S62
AGAACTGATGAAAATTTCAACGCGCCTCAGCGCCGGCTTTGGCCTGCTTATCCTGCTTTTTATCCTGTGCACGGGCATTGCCGTTCACGCTCTGAGGCAGGCCACGGAGGGGATGAACGATACAGTCGACGTGAAGATGAAGCGCTTTGCCCTGGTCGTGGACATGCGTAACAGCATGCGCGACATGGCTATCGCGGCCCGTAACCTTGCGCTGCTGTCCGACCCGGCCCAGATGCAGCCCGAGTGGCAGCGCCTGACGGCCCAGCGTGAGGTTTATATTCAGAAGCGTGAACTGCTGAAAAAAAGCATGTCCGGCAACGTATCCGCGCAGGGAAAAACCCTGCTGGAGAAATCCCTTTCGGCAGAAGACGCCGCGCTTTCCACGCTGATGGTGGCCGGAAAGCTGGGGCTGGATAACCGTCAGCAGGAGGCTACCGCGTTTCTGATGACCACT
>NZ_JACVVI010000056.1:0-436 GCF_016658625.1 Pantoea sp. S62
CGGCAGCGAGCACTGGAACCCGGAGCAGGAGCTGCACCGCCAGTGCGTGGATAACAGTACCGAAATGGAGGTTCATCCGGATCACCTGAAGCTGATCACCGCGCGGCAGCAGGGTGACCGGGCGGTCAGCGACAGCGGCGATAAAGCGGTGGTCAGCACGCGCATCGTGAACATGCAGCTGACGAAGGTGCCGAGGCAGTTTGCACTCTGGCAGGCGGCGGACAACCTGCAGAACATGCGCTTCCCGGATTTAGGTATTCCCTGTCCGTTCCTGCTGAGCTGGACCATCTGCGTGGAGGATCAGGTGAGCAGTCAGAACGAGGCGTTCCGCAAAGAGCAGGACATGGGCAAGAAGGCCAACTCCTCCTACGGCAAGCTGTTTCCCAATACGCAGCGCACCTATGAGGAGTGGCGCGACCTGCGTATGGGGCTTGCC
>NZ_JACVVI010000057.1:0-434 GCF_016658625.1 Pantoea sp. S62
GCCTGCCGATTACCGTCGCCGCCGCCGATCCCGGCACGCCTGCGACGCCAGCTATCAGCCTGAACCCGTTTGCGGGCGATAACCTGCTGGATAACAGCGAAAAAACGACGCCACAAACGGTATCCGGATCTACCAGCAATGTTGAGGCGGGTCAGACCGTTACCGTCACGCTGGGCGGCCAGACCTACAACGGCACTGTGGGTGCGGATGGCAGCTGGAGCGTTGCGATTCCGGCTGCGGCACTGGCGGGACTCGCCGCAGGCACTACCACCATAGGCGTCAGCGTCACTAACGCAGCAGGCACGGCGGCCACCGGCAGCCTGCCGATTACCGTCGCCGCCGCCGATCCCGGCACGCCTGCGACGCCAGTCATTAGCCTGAATCCGTTTGCGGGCGATAACCTGCTGGATAACAGCGAAAAAACCACGCCACAA
>NZ_JACVVI010000058.1:0-393 GCF_016658625.1 Pantoea sp. S62
CCTGTCGCTCGTCCTGAAATCCCTCATCCGCTCAGCGGTTCAGATGGCCTCTCCAACCCCCTCGCTCTTATCTCTTCTTCTTGTGTTGGGTACTTTATCGCTGTGGTTTTTCAGGATTGCCTCTGGCTTCAGGCTCAGCAGTCAGAAAGGCCTTACACTCTATCCGTGGTAATCACGTCTTCTTCGGGCACTGAGATTGTAGCGGTAAGATTCCGTGATTAGCTTTTGCTTTGGCTTTGGCTTTGGCTTTGGCTTTGGCTTTGGCTTTCAGTCCAGCAGACAACACGCCATCCGAAAAAACAAAGAAGCTATTAAAGGCGGGGGTTTGAGAGAGGCATCCGGAGCGCTGAGGAACAACCGGAGGCCAGGATGAGCCGACAGGACGTCGGCGAA
>NZ_JACVVI010000059.1:0-385 GCF_016658625.1 Pantoea sp. S62
GTACGTTAACAACAAAATTCGGCTTTGAGCACACGCCGGTGCGCATCACGCACGCGGACAGGATGCTCCGGGTAGAGGAGGTGGCACTGAAATAAGTCTCAGCACACAGGAGAAGATATCCGGGATACAGGGATGGTTCACAGTGGTCCGGAACCGTAGCTGACAGCGGCTGGTCTATAATTCTGCGCGTGAATAATCACTTTAAGGGACACAGGCAATGAGAACGCTGACGTTAGGGTTTCTGCTGCTGGCTGCCGGCCATGCCGCAGCCGCTTCATCATTTACGCAGGACTGGCCGTCATGCGACGTAAAGGCTCAGCATGACGTGAAGGGAGAAACCGGCGGAAGTATTAAAGACCCGCTTCAGGCGCACATATCGGTACGC